>NZ_KQ968976.1:545119-550932 GCF_001578725.1 Streptococcus sp. DD04 | reverse complement strand
CTCCCTTCATGCGCCCAATAATGATCTCCGTTCAAGCATCATGAAAATCAACCGTGCCTTTCCGATTGAGAAGCTTTTTGCGGCCATTGAATATTATATCGAGACCACTAACCGACGGGTGACCTTTGAGTACATCATGCTCAATGAAGTCAATGACGGGGTAGAGCAGGCTAAGGAACTGGCTGAGCTGCTCAAGAACATTAAGAAGCTGTCTTATGTCAATCTCATTCCTTACAACCCCGTTAGCGAGCACGACCAATACAGTCGCAGTCCCAAAGAGCGCGTGATGGCCTTCTACGATACCCTCAAGAAAAACGGAGTCAACTGTGTGGTGCGTCAGGAGCACGGTACAGATATTGATGCAGCCTGTGGTCAGTTGCGCTCCAATACGATGAAGCGTGACCGTGAGAAAACTCTTGTTGAAAATGTTCAGCCTTAAAAATTATCTGACTTCAGACGGCGAGTTGACAGCTCAGGGACGGAGATTACTGCTAAGAGGATGCGGGTTCTATTTCTTGATGCTCTGCCTCATGTGCTTCCTGCCACAAACGCCAGAGCCAGGAATGGAGACGCCGGGTATCCAGTACTTTGGCCGAGTAGTACTCTTGGTTCCTTTTAACTCCTTTGTCAATCTCGGAGAGATTACTTCTTGGTTGCAGTTGGTCAAGGTCTTTGTCCAAAATCTAGCCAATATCTTTCTGCTGTCGCCATTGATTTTTCAGCTCCTATGGCTATTTCCTCAGTTGCGGAGCACAAAGAGAATTGTTTGGCTCAGTTTTGCTATGAGTCTGTCCATTGAAATGACTCAGATCTTGCTGGATCTTCTCATCAAAGCCAACCGAGTCTTTGAGATTGATGATCTCTGGACCAACACTTTAGGTGGCTATCTAGCTTGGCGGACTTTTCAACTCTGTCAGAAGTTTTTGAAAAATCGTCAAGACGACGCTTTCAACTTAAATTAGGGAGACGAAGGTTCGGATTTAGGGAGAGTTTTTGCAAAAATTTATTCTTTTTTCGTTTTTCTCTTGACAAAAGATTTTCGAAGCTTTATAATTTTAGACAATCATCAGAAAAGTAATAATTTTTTTCTACTTTCAGGGAGCCTGTGGTTGGTGGAAACAGGTAGTGGAAGATTATGAAGTGGGCTGATGCAAAAAAATGAATTTGAAACAATAAAAATTCGGTGAGCACACCTTACAGTGCAACTTGTTGTTAGACAAGACAGAGATATGGAGGTAGTCTATACTTTTCTCCATAATTGAGGTGGCACCGCGATTTTACGCCCTCACACAGAGTTTTTTCTGTGTGTGGGCTTTTGTTTTGTTTGAAAATAAAGAAATGAGGAAATTAAGATGACAGAAACTAAAGGATATTTTGGACAATTCGGCGGCTCTTTTGTACCGGAGCCGATCCAAGCCTTGCTGGATGAATTAGAAGCGACTTTTGAGAAGTATAAGGATGACCCAGAATTTTTAAATGAATACCGACATTATTTGGCGGATTATTCAGGCCGGGAGACTCCGCTCTACTTTGCCGAAAGCCTGACTCAGCACCTGGGCGGAGCTAAGATTTATCTGAAGCGGGAAGATCTCAATCATCTGGGCTCCCATAAGCTCAATAATGTTTTGGGGCAGATTCTTTTAGCTAAGCGCATGGGTAAGACCCGGGTAATCGCTGAAACTGGAGCTGGTCAGCATGGTGTGGCAACTGCGGCAGCCGCAGCGAAGTTTGGTATGAAGTGCGATGTTTACATGGGTGCAGAGGATGTAGAACGCCAGCGCCTTAATGTTTTCCGCATGGAAATGATGGGTGCGACTGTTCACGCTGTGGAAACAGGAACCAAAACACTCAAGGATGCAGTGGATGCAGCTTTTGGGGCTTGGATGAGTGATTTAGAAGCCTTCTATGTTTTGGGTTCGGCTGTCGGTCCTCACCCATATCCGACCATTGTCCATGAGTTCCAAAAGGTGATTAGTGAAGAATCTCGCCGGCAGATTTTGGACAAGGAAGGCCGGTTGCCGGACTATGTTATTGCCTGCGTAGGTGGTGGTTCCAATGCTATCGGTGCCTTCTCCCAGTATGTGGCGGATGAAGAAGTCAAGTTGGTTGGTGTTGAAGCGGCTGGACGCGGCCTAGATACCGACCAACATGCAGCAACTATGAGCAAGGGAAGTGTCGGAGTAGTGGACGGTATGAAGACTTACGCTGTCTTTGCTGAAGATGGGCAGGTGGCACCAGTTTACTCCATTTCGGCCGGCTTGGACTATCCTGGAGTTGGTCCCGAACATGCTTTCTTTAAAGATTCTGGTCGAGTAGAATACGTAGCTGCGACAGATGATGAAGCTGTGGATGCCTTGCTTCTCTTGACACAGAAGGAAGGAATATTGCCAGCAATCGAAAGTTCTCACGCCATTGCTGAAGCTATCAAGCGAGCTCCGCAACTGTCATCTGATCAAATCATCATTATCAATGTATCTGGTCGAGGAGACAAGGATGTGGCAGCCATTGCCGACTATCTAGAAAAACGAAAATAATATACCTAGCAGAAGAGTAGTAACGTCCATCCTTTCAGAGAGTCTGTGGTTGCTGGGCAGACCAAATCTATGGTCAATATAGGAGATATGCAGTGATTTTACTAATTGATAATTATGATTCTTTTACCTATAATTTAGCTCAGTATATCAGCCATTTCGCGGAAGTCAGGGTTTTGCGAAATGATGATGCTGGCCTTTATCAAGTGGCAGAAGAGGCAGATGCTTTGGTTCTGTCCCCGGGTCCAGGCTGGCCCGCAGATGCAGGACGGATGGAGGAGCTTATCCGTGATTTTGCTGGTAAGAAACCGATTTTAGGTATTTGTCTGGGGCATCAGGCGATTGCAGAAGTATTTGGTGGAAAGCTAGGATTGGCTCCAAAGGTCATGCACGGCAAGCAAAGTATTCTGCACTTTGAAGCAAGTTCTCCTCTCTATCAGGGGATTGAAGATGGTCAGCCGGTCATGCGTTACCATTCAATATTGATTGAGGAGATGCCAGAGAACTTTGAAGTGACAGCGCGGGCAATTGATGATAATTCGATTATGGCTATCCAGCACAAGAGCCTGCCCATTTATGGATTTCAGTATCATCCTGAAAGTATTGGTACGCCGGATGGTCTGTCGTCTATCAAGAATTTCATTGACTTAGTAAAATAGCCATAACTTATAGCAAATAATCATCCCCACACCGATTAAAAGACAGGGTACAAAAGCTAACTTGTCTTTTTTCTTTTTAAAGCAGAAGCAGGCGAGGCCAGAGAAAGAGGCAATTTGGATGAGGATGAGAATTTCTGTCAGGTTGAAAATAGCTGCGCAGGAAGCGAGAAATAGAAAGTCGCCAGCTCCAATACGAAGATTATAAAAGAAGGCTAGAAATCCTAGGGTTAAAAAGAAGAGCATGAGCAGATTGATACCCGCTGTCGCCATCAGCAAGAACTGAAAAATCAGCCAGATTAGGAGAGGGTATTCTTGCTCGCGCTGATCGTAGATGGCTAAGGTCAAGCCCATAGTGAGCAGTAAGAGCTGGGCTAGCGAAAGATACCCTAAACTCCAGCTTAGAAAAAGCAAGCCCAGCACTAACTCAAAAACAGCATACCAGACAGGAAGACGAATCTTGCAGAAACGGCAATGGAAGCCATTAAGAAGCTGAGAAAGGATTGGGACCAAATCCTGTGCTTTGAGTATCTGCTTGCAGTTGTCACAGTGGCTGCTTGGAGAGATGATGGATTGGTCAGGGAAGCGGTCAATGACTAAGCCTAGAAAGGAGGCTAGAACCGTTCCAACTAGAAAAAAGTATAGATGAATCATACTTGTTTATTCGTGATTTTGAGCAGAAAAATTTTGAAATTTTACAACTTTTCTAATAAAGTAAAATTTTGAGTTTTAAGACTTGACTTTCTTATTTAGAAGCATTATAATTAAAACATAATCAAAAAAGATTAGAATGATTACAAATAAAAAGAGAGGTATCATTATGATTCAAGTAAAATATGGCGCTGCAGCAGATGTAGCAACTTTCACTAACCAAAATTCTTTACCAAAAACGAAAGCAGTTCTCAATCAAGTAGTAGCAGACCTTTATACAGCTCGTATTGCTCTTCACCAAGTTCACTGGTATATGCGTGGCGCAGGCTTCATGGTATGGCATCCAAAAATGGACGAATATATGGACACGGTAGACGTGACCTTGGATGAAGTCAGCGAACGCTTGATTACTCTGGGTGGCAAGCCTTATTCAACTCTGACAGAGTTTATCCAACACAGCAAGATCGAAGAAAAAGCGGGCGAATTCAGCAAGAATGTAGAAGAAAGCTTGGCGCGCGTGATTGAAATCTTCCGTTATCTGACAGATCTTTACCAAGAAGCGATGGATGTGACAGATGAAGAAGGCGATGATGTGACCAATGATATCTTCGTTGGTGCCAAGGCAGATCTTGAAAAGACCATCTGGATGTTGACAGCTGAAATCGGTCAAGCACCAGGTTTATAAAATGAAATTCAAAAAGAGGCAAAAAATTTGCCTTTTTTGTTTTTCTTAAGGATTATTTAAGCTTACTCCCTTATACTAATAGTATCAGATGAAGACCTCCTAACTTTGTTTGATAGAACTCCTAAACTTTTCTTTTTCATAATAATCTCCCGAAAAGGCAGCCTCCGAGGCTGTCTTTTCTGTTTTTGCCATCTTGAAAACTTTAGCAAAATTTGATAAAATATAGCTCATGAAAACACTCTACGATGTGCAGCAATTTCTTAAAAATTTCGGAATCATTATTTATATGGGCAAGCGTCTTTATGATATTGAGATGATGAAAATTGAGTTGGAGCGGATTTACGATGCTGGCCTGATGGATAAGCTTGATTATCTGGAGGCTGAGGCCGTCCTGCGTAGAGAGCATCAAACAGAGTTGAAATATTTAGAAAATAAAGGGAGAAACTAGAATGGGAATTTGGATTTTATGGGCAATTTTGCTGGGGATGTTGGCTTGGATGGGTTTCAATTATTTCCGTATTCGCCGTGCAGCTAAGATAGTAGATAATAGTGAGTTTGAAGGCTTGATTCGTCAGGGACAGTTGATTGACTTGCGTGATCCATCGGATTTTCACCGCAAGCATATCTTGGGCGCGCGCAACATCCCATCTCAACAGCTCAAGTCCAGTATTAATGCACTTCGCAAAGACAAACCAGTTCTTATTTATGAGAATAGCCGAGGACAGCTGGTGACCAATGCAGCTATCTATTTGAAAAAGCAAGGTTTTGATGACATTTATATCCTATCTTACGGCCTTGATTCTTGGAATGGCAAGGTAAAGTCAAGCTGATAGAGTATAAAGGGTTATTATCGTATACATAAAACTTAAGTTTTATATCAAAATGAACTAATATTAATTTTAAGGAGTATTTATAAGATGCAAGAAAAGAAAAAATCCTCTCTTGTTTTAGGTATCTTGTCCATTGTTTTGGGCTTGTTGATTCCATTAGTCGGCCTTATTTTAGGTATTATTGGTCTAGGTTTGGTCAATTCACACCAAAAAGAGACTCAATTGGATTATAAAACAGAAAAAATTCTGAATATCATCGGCATTGTGATTTCTATCGTCAACTGGATTGCAGGAATTATTTTGACCGTGAATGGATTAATGTAATGAATGATAAGAGTCTGAGACAAAATAGTTCTCAGTCACAAAAAAGCTAGAGATTCCCAATTATGGAACTCTAGCTTTTTAAATTTGAACCGTTCTCTTATTGTATTTTAGGAGGTTATTGGCCATAAGTACCAAT
>NZ_KQ968976.1:540566-544054 GCF_001578725.1 Streptococcus sp. DD04 | reverse complement strand
ACCAAGTTTGCTCTAAGTATTGTTTTATAATCTCTAACTCGGAAGCCCTTAGTGCCCGATATTCTCCTTCTGCTAGGTTCGGATCTAGCTGGAATTCACCAAAATGTGTGCGTTTGAGATAGGTGACCTTGACACCAACTGCCAGAAACATCTTTTTGATTTGATGAAACTTACCCTCAGAGATGGTAACCGAGGCTGTGGAGTGATTGAGGCTAGTCGTGTGAATCTCAAGCTGGGCTGGCTTGCATTGAGTTCCGTCCAGAAAGACAATGCCTTGCTGGAAAGCGGCTGTAGCTGCTTGGGCAAGAGGACCGTTTACTTCGACATAGTAGGTCTTTTTGATATGGTATTGCGGGTGCAGAAGCTGAAAACCTAGTGGCCCGTTATCCGTAATCAGGAGCAGGCCGCGTGTGTCGCGATCCAGACGGCCGACAGAGTAAAGCTGGTCGTTAAAATCTTCTGGTGCAATCAGATCCAGAACGGTTGTCTTATCTGCATCAGAGTTGGCTGTGACAGCACCGGCAGGCTTGTTCATCAGAAAATATCGGTGAGCCGGCTGGCTTAAGGAACAGCCCGCTAGACTAATGGACTGGAGTCCGCTATCGACATTTTGACTGAGGAAACGAGCAGGCTGACCGTCGATTACAATCTGCCTTATTCGCAGTTTTTGTTTCATTTCTTTCCGGCTAACCTTGGCCTGAGCTAAGAATTTATCAAGGCGCATGAGTTTTCCTTTCAAAGGTTTGGACGTTTTGCAATTTAGAGAATGGTGAAAGGTCACAGAGCAAGAAAGCGAGGTTTTAGCGTAAATCTAATTCTCGATTTTCTTCTTTTATCATACTCTTTCAGAAGCAAAAATGCAAAAAGGACTGCAGTTTACGATTTTCTTATGAAAACATTTACACTTGGTTGGCTCGTGTTTTTTGGAAAAAACTGTGTTATAATTTTTAGTTGGAAATAAATAATAAGATTTAGAGGAAAAAATGACAAAATTTAGAGAAGATATTCGCAATATCGCTATTATCGCTCACGTTGACCACGGGAAAACAACCTTGGTTGATGAGTTGCTGAAGCAATCTCATACACTAGATGAGCGTAAAGAGCTGCAAGAGCGGGCAATGGATTCAAACGATATCGAAAAGGAGCGCGGTATTACCATCTTGGCTAAAAATACAGCCGTGGCTTACGAAGGTACTCGTATCAATATCATGGATACACCAGGGCACGCGGACTTCGGTGGAGAAGTTGAGCGGATTATGAAGATGGTGGACGGGGTTGTTCTGGTTGTGGACGCCTACGAAGGAACCATGCCTCAGACCCGCTTTGTTTTGAAAAAAGCCTTGGAGCAAGACCTTGTCCCAATCGTAGTGGTGAATAAAATCGACAAGCCGTCTGCTCGTCCAGCAGAAGTAGTGGATGAAGTATTGGAACTCTTTATTGAGCTTGGAGCGGATGATGACCAGCTGGACTTCCCAGTGGTTTATGCTTCAGCTATCAATGGAACTTCATCTATGTCAGATGATCCAGCGGACCAAGAGCACACCATGGCACCGATTTTTGATACGATTATTGAGCATATCCCAGCGCCAGTGGATAATTCTGACGAACCTTTCCAATTCCAAGTGTCACTCTTGGACTACAATGACTTCGTCGGCCGGATCGGTATCGGCCGTGTCTTCCGTGGTACTGTCAAAGTTGGCGACCAAGTAACCCTTTCTAAACTTGATGGTACAACTAAAAACTTCCGTGTGACGAAACTTTTTGGTTTCTTTGGTTTGGAGCGTCGTGAAATCAATGAAGCCAAAGCGGGTGACTTGATTGCAGTTTCTGGTATGGAAGACATCTTTGTCGGAGAGACGATTACACCGACGGATGCTGTTGAAGCCCTGCCAATCCTTCATATTGATGAGCCGACTCTGCAGATGACCTTCTTGGTTAACAACTCACCTTTTGCTGGCCGCGAAGGGAAATGGGTGACTTCTCGTAAGGTTGAAGAACGTCTGCAGGCTGAACTGCAAACAGATGTATCGCTACGTGTTGAGCCAACTGATTCACCAGACAAGTGGATCGTTTCAGGTCGTGGTGAGTTGCACTTGTCAATCCTGATCGAAACAATGCGTCGGGAAGGTTATGAGCTGCAAGTATCTCGTCCAGAAGTTATCGTGAAAGAAATCGACGGTGTCAAATGTGAGCCATTCGAGCGCGTCCAAATCGATACACCTGAAGAATATCAAGGCTCGGTCATCCAAAGCCTTTCTGAGCGCAAGGGTGAAATGCTGGATATGGTGGCTACTGGAAACGGTCAGACTCGATTGGTCTTCTTGGTTCCAGCTCGTGGCTTGATTGGGTACTCAACTGAGTTCTTGTCTATGACTCGTGGTTATGGAATCATGAACCACACCTTTGATCAATACCTACCACTCATCCCAGGTGAAATCGGTGGCCGTCATCGCGGTGCCCTGGTATCTATTGATGCTGGTAAGGCAACGACCTACTCTATTATGTCTATCGAAGAGCGTGGAACCATCTTTGTCAATCCAGGTACAGAAGTGTATGAGGGAATGATTATCGGTGAGAACTCACGCGAAAACGATTTGACAGTAAATATCACCAAAGCCAAGCAGATGACCAACGTTCGTTCTGCCACCAAGGATCAGACGGCAGTCATCAAGACACCGCGCATTTTGACCTTGGAAGAATCTTTGGAATTTTTGAATGACGATGAGTATATGGAAGTAACGCCAGAGTCCATCCGTCTGCGCAAGCAAATTTTGAACAAACAAGAACGTGAAAAAGCTAATAAAAACAAGAAAAAACAAGCGGCAGAATAAGCGATCTAAGCTATCTGGCGGCAGAAAGGAGTATCATGGTTTACTTTATCATTGGAATTTTGATCCTGCTTTTCTATGTATTTGCCGTTCCGGCTAGTATTAAAGGAACGCTGAATATCTTGACAATTGTGCTTTTGCTGGTTGCCTTGATTATCTTGTTTGCTTTAGGACTCTTTCAGATTTTTAAATTGCCTTCAGAATTTTTTGTAGGAATCTTCCTGATGATTCTGACTGTGTGGGCGCTGAGAGATATTGAGCGCTTAAAGCCTAAAGTCAGACGGCGAGATTTCGTGGACGAAAATCATTATGAATAGAATAACTGCCCAGCTTTGATGAGTTGGGCAGTTTTCATTTCCAGCACTTTGTCAAGCTGTCCAAAGCGTACTGATATGTGTCACAGAGTTCTTATTGGAATAATGAGTTATTGTGAGATAAATCAAAAATTTGGCTGTCAATATCACAATTATTGACTAAAGCGGCAATGCTTTGTTACAAAAGTTAAATCTTCTTAACAGCTAAAAATAAAAAACTGTTTCGGCTTTTTTATTTTCGCAAAAAAAGGTAAAATAGAATGAAGTATGAATGAAGAGGTCTATGATGAAAAATATTTCAAAATTTGCCAATAAGAAAGTCTTGGTGTTGGGTTTGGCCAAATCT
>NZ_KQ968976.1:524705-540151 GCF_001578725.1 Streptococcus sp. DD04 | reverse complement strand
CCAAATCTGGGGAGTCAGCTGCTCGTCTTTTAGATAAACTGGGGGCGATTGTGACGGTCAATGATGGGAAACCCTTTGAGGAAAATCCAGCAGCCCAATCTTTGCTCGAAGAAGGAATTAAGGTCGTGACAGGTGGTCATCCTTTGGAACTGCTGGATGAAGATTTTGAGTGGATGGTAAAAAATCCAGGCATTCCTTACAATAATCCTATGGTCATAAGAGCTTTGGAAAAGAAGATTCCCGTTATTACCGAAGTGGAGCTGGCTTATCTGATTTCAGATGCGCCGATTATCGGGATTACTGGCTCAAATGGAAAAACCACCACCACGACCATGATTGCGGAAGTGCTAACAGCAGGCGGACAAAATGGTCTTTTGTCAGGAAATATCGGATTTCCAGCTAGTCAAGTCGCTCAAGATGCGGGTGAAACAGATACTCTGGTTATGGAACTTTCTTCCTTCCAATTAATGGGAATCGAAGCTTTCCATCCGGAAATAGCGGTGATTACAAATCTGATGCCGACACATCTTGACTATCACGGCTCTTTTGAAGATTATGTGGCAGCCAAGTGGAATATCCAAAAAAATATGACCGCTTCTGACTATGTCATTTTGAATTTCAATCAAGATTTGGCTAAAGAATTGGCTAAGAAAACGGCAGCCCAGGTGATTCCTTTTTCAACTCAAGAACAAGTCGATGGAGCCTACTTGGACGGCGATGTGCTGACCTTCCGTGGGGAAGCCATTATGAAAGCTTCTGAACTAGGCGTGCCTGGCAGTCACAATGTAGAAAATGCTCTAGCAACCATTGCTGTCGCCAAACTGCGTGGGGTTGACAATCAAGTGATTAAAGAAACTCTAGCTCATTTTGGTGGTGTCAAGCATCGTCTCCAGTATGTGGGTGAAATCAATCAAGTCAAATTTTACAATGACAGTAAATCAACTAATATCTTAGCGACACAAAAAGCTTTATCAGGTTTTGACAATAGCAAGGTTATTTTGATTGCTGGTGGTCTGGATCGAGGCAATGAATTTGATGAATTGGTGCCAGATATCAAAGGCTTGAAAAAGATGGTGATTTTAGGAGAATCGGCTGCGCGTGTTAAGCGGGCTGCGGATCAGGCAGAAGTAAGCTATCTGGACGCTTCAGATGTCAGAGACGCTACTCGCAAAGCCTTTTCTGTGGCGGAGCCTGGGGATGTTGTCCTTCTCAGTCCAGCCAATGCCAGCTGGGATATGTATAAGAATTTTGAAGTGCGGGGCGATGAATTCCTTGCCGTGTTTAAAGAATTAAAGGGATAAAATGAAAAAAATAGTATTTACAGGCGGAGGGACAGTTGGCCATGTGACCCTCAATCTTTTGCTGATGCCTAAATTTATCAAGGAGGGCTGGGAAGTCCATTATATCGGTGACCGCCATGGGATTGAGTACAAGGAAATTCAGAAATCAGGTCTACCTGTTGTTTTCCATTCGATTGCAACTGGCAAGCTCCGTCGCTATTTTTCATGGCAGAATCTTTGGGATGTTTTCAAAGTGGCAGGTGGGATTCTCCAGTCGCTGGGCATCATGTTGAGAGTACGTCCAAAAGCCCTGTTTTCAAAAGGAGGCTTTGTGTCTGTTCCACCAGTGATTGCGGCGAAGGTGACGGGCGTTCCAGTCTTCATTCATGAGTCTGATTTGTCGCTTGGCTTGGCTAATAAAATCGGTTATAAATGTGCAAGAAAAATGTACTCAACTTTTGATCAAGAACATTCTCTGACAAAAATTGAACATGTAGGGGCTGTGACAAAAGTTCGGGGAACAAAAACCGAGGAGCCGAGAGAACTGATCGATATTCGTCAGCATTTCAATGAGAACCTACCAACGATCCTTTTTATTGGCGGATCGGCTGGTGCTAAAGCTTTCAATAATTTTGTAGACAAAAACAAAGATTATTTGCTTACTAAGTACAATCTCATCAATCTGACGGGAGATAGTCGCTTAGATGAACTTTCTACTGGTTTATATCGTGTTTCTTATGTGACGGATTTATATCAACCACTGATGGATTTGGCAGACGTAGTGGTGACACGAGGAGGTTCAAATACTATTTTTGAGTTGCTTGCTATGAAGAAGCTACAGGTCATTGTACCTTTAGGACTTGGGGCAAGCAGAGGCGATCAGATTGAAAATGCCGACTATTTCGTAAAGAAAGGCTACGCAATGAAGATAAATGAAGAAAACCTAAATAGAGTGAATCTTCAAGTAGCTGTTAATGACTTGTTGAGAGAAAAAGAACATTATTATCAAAGAATGGAAAACTCTCATGAAATCAAGTCTGTAGATGAATTTTATGCAATTTTGAAAAATGACATCAACAAAGGGAAAAAATGACAAAACGGAAACAAGATGATCAGAAAGAAGCTAGAAAAAGTCTTTCTGAATGGCAGAGAAGAAATAAGGAATATCTTGAAAAGAAGGCTCAAGAAGAAGCAGAAAGGCAGAAGCAATTAGAGCAAGAACAGGCTTTAGCCGAGGAAAAAGATCAGAAAAATGATGAATCGGATATTACTGATGATTCTGAGGATCAAGAAATCGAAAATGATTCTGCAGATGAAACTTCTAATCTGAATGAGGAAGCAGATGCTGCAGGTGAAGAAAACGATGGATTTGAGTTAGATGAAGGGGAAGAACTTAGCAAAAAAGAGCTCAAAAGATTGGCCAAACTTGAAAGAGACGCTAATCGCATTCCGATAGAGAGAATCCATCTTTATCGTGCCTTGCCAGTTCTGATCATCAACGGGCTACTGATTTTGCTTTCTCTCTACTTTTTGACTCCTCTGGCAAACATAAAAACGATTCTATTTTCTGGTAATCAAATGGTCAGTCAGGAAGAATTGCTAAAAAATAGTAAGATTGATGACAGGGATTACACTCTGACAACTTTTATCAATCAAAAGAACCATGCACGCAATATGAAATTCTCCAACCCTTGGATTGATACGGTAGATATGACCTATCAGTTTCCTTTTACCTTCAATGTCAAAGTAAAAGAATATGGGGTTCTGGGATATTTGCACGAAAATGAAAACTACTATCCTATTTTGACTAGTGGAGAGGTTATCAAGGACGCAGTTGCTCCTGAGTCCTTGCCTGCTTCCTACATCTCTGTGGAATTTTCTGATCGACAGCTGATTAAATTGCTCGTCAGTCAGTTGGAAAAAGTACCAGATTCTGTAAAAAACAATATCCGAACAGTTCAAATAACCCCAAGTAAGGTGACGCAGGACTTAGCTACTTTGACAATGGGAGACGAACATCAGGTTCTGGTTCCTATTTCACAAATTGCAAGAAAACTCCCCTACTACGAGGGGATTCAGCCTCAGCTAGAATTTCCAAGCGTGGTGGATATGGAAGCTGGTATCTTTAGTTATCTGCAGGGCGCACAGAATGAAGAGCCTTCTGTTGAGCCAGAAGAGAAAACAGAAGACAAAATAGAGGAAGCGGCTTCGGATGACGAGAATCCTGAAATTCAAAATCAAACAGAAAATAATGAGAATGCTGAAAATAACTAATTATGTTGAGAAAAACTGCCCATTTTCATTTTCTTTATGATATAATAAAGTTTGGATAACTCTATTCTCAAGAGTTATTGTATAGACCGGAAACATGGAAGATAGAGAGGACTGATGTAATGGCTAGAGACGGCTTTTTTACTGGATTAGATATAGGAACTAGCTCAATCAAAGTGTTGGTGGCAGAGCACATCAACGGTGAAATGAATGTTATTGGAGTCAGTAATACAAAAAGTGCTGGCGTAAAAGATGGAATTATTGTAGATATTGAAGCTGCAGCGGCAGCAATTAAGTCAGCTATCACTCAAGCGGAGGAAAAAGCTGGGATTTCAATTGGTTTGGTCAATGTCGGTTTGCCTGCGAATCTATTGCAAATTGAACCAACGCAAGGGATGATTCCTGTGACGAGTGAATCACAAGAAATTACAGATGAGGATGTTAAGAACGTTGTCAGATCAGCTCTGACTAAGAGTATGACTCCTGATCGTGAAGTAATTACTTTCATTCCAGAGGAATTTGTAGTAGACGGCTTCCAAGGTATTCGCGATCCGCGAGGTATGATGGGAATCCGTTTGGAAATGCGTGGTCTTTTATACACAGGACCTCGTACGATTTTGCATAATCTTCGTAAAACAGTAGAGCGTGCAGGTGTCCAGCTGGAAAATGTGATTATCTCACCTCTTGCTATGACCAAGTCTATTTTGAACGAGGGAGAGCGTGAATTCGGTGCAACGATTATTGATATGGGCGGAGGTCAGACAACAGTAGCTTCTGTTCGTGGTCAAGAACTGCAATTCACCAATATCTATCAAGAAGGCGGCGATTACGTCACCAAAGATATTTCAAAGGTCTTGAAAACTTCACAAAAATTAGCTGAAAGTTTGAAATTTAATTACGGGGAAGCTTATGTACCAGCAGCTGGTTCGGAAACTTTCCAAGTAGAAGTGATTGGAGAAGTTGAACCGGTAGAAGTAACAGAAAGCTACTTAGCTGAAATCATTTCCGCTCGAATCAGACATATCTTTGAACAGGTTAAGCGTGATTTGGATAGAAGACATCTGCTTGAGCTACCAGGTGGCATAGTGATTGTTGGTGGAACAGCGATTCTTCCGGGAGTAGTAGAGTTAGCCCAAGAAGTGTTTGGTGTCAATGTGAAGCTCTATGTTCCAAATCAAATCGGTATTCGCAATCCAGCCTTTGCCCATGTAATTAGCTTATCAGAATATGCGGGTAATTTGACTGATGTGGATATGTTAGCTCAAATGGCTGTCCGTGGTGATGAACAGCTTCGTCATCAACCTATCGCCTTTGAACGCTCTGCTCAGCCTTTGCCACGTTTTAACAATAAGTCAGTAGAGGAAACGGCAGAAAAAACAGAAACGGATATTCCGCCATTAAGTAATAGTGTTCCAAACCAAGAACCAAAAACTTCGATTACAGATCGTGTACGTAATTTAATTGGTAATATGTTTGATTAAGGAGAGAAAATAAACTATGACATTTTCATTTGACGCTATGGCTGCTCAGGGAGCAGTTATCAAAGTAATTGGTGTTGGTGGAGGTGGCGGAAACGCCATTAACCGCATGATTGATGAAGGAGTTGCGGGGGTTGAATTTATCGCCGCAAATACAGACGTTCAAGCGCTTAGCGGTGCCAAAGCAGAAACTGTTATTCAATTAGGCCCTAAATTGACCCGTGGTCTTGGTGCCGGAGGACAGCCTGAGGTTGGCCGTAAAGCTGCCGAAGAAAGTGAGGAAGTCCTTACGGAAGCACTTGCAGGAGCAGACATGGTCTTTATTACTGCAGGTATGGGTGGAGGAACAGGTACAGGGGCTGCTCCTGTGATTGCACGAATTGCCAAAGGAATAGGCGCTCTGACAGTTGCAGTTATCACTCGCCCATTCGGTTTTGAAGGAACCAAACGTGGTAATTTTGCTATCGAGGGCATTAATGAACTCCGTGAGCATGTGGATACTCTCCTCATCATTTCTAACAACAACCTGCTTGAAATTGTAGATAAGAAGACACCGCTGCTGGAAGCTTTGAGTGAAGCAGACAATGTTCTTCGCCAAGGTGTGCAAGGAATTACGGATTTAATTACCAGCCCAGGCTTGATTAACTTGGACTTTGCTGATGTGAAAACTGTCATGGCTAATAAGGGTGACGCCCTTATGGGAATTGGTCTGGGTAACGGTGAAGAACGTGTTATTGAAGCAGCTCGTAAGGCTATTTACTCACCACTTCTTGAAACAACGATTGATGGTGCAGAAGATGTGATTGTCAACGTTACAGGTGGTCTTGATATGACCTTGATTGAAGCAGAAGAAGCTTCTGAAATTGTCAACCAAGCAGCTGGCCATGGTGTCAATATCTGGTTGGGTACATCAATCGATGAGTCAATGAAAGATGAAATCCGTGTTACAGTTGTGGCAACAGGTGTCCGACAAGATAAGGTTGATCGTGTCAGCGGCCTCCGCCAAACG
This sequence comes from Streptococcus sp. DD04, assembly GCF_001578725.1. Classification (NCBI taxonomy): domain Bacteria; kingdom Bacillati; phylum Bacillota; class Bacilli; order Lactobacillales; family Streptococcaceae; genus Streptococcus; species Streptococcus sp. DD04. The sequence continues at coordinate 534,113 of NZ_KQ968976.1, read as the reverse complement.
CAAGGAAGCACTCGTCCGCAAGTTGAGTCAAAACGTGGCGAAGTACGTTCAGCACACTTTGACCGTAATTTTGATTTGACTGAAAAGGTTGACATGCCAACTCCTAGCCGTCCAAGAGCAGATGTTCCAAAGGGTTCTGCCTTTGGCGATTGGGATTTACGTCGAGAAGCGATAGTTCGTCCAGCTGAACCAGCTTCTTCAACTCGCGTGGAGCGTTACGCTGAAACAAATGAAGAGGATGATGAACTTGAAACACCTCCATTTTTCAGAAATCGTTAATCTAGAAAATGAATTTACAACAAAATAAAGATTTGATTTTTCGTTCGGTTGAAAGAATTGCTGAAAAATCAAATCGTTTAAAAAATTCAGTAAAAATCATTGCAGTCACGAAATATGTTGATTGTGAGACTGCTCGCCAGCTTGTAAACACAGGGATTCAGCATATCGGTGAAAACCGTGTGGGCAAATTTTTGGAAAAATATCAAGCTTTAAAAAATGAAAATCTTACTTGGCACTTAATTGGGAGTTTGCAAAGACGAAAAGTAAAAGATATAATTAATTATGTTGATTATTTTCACGCTTTAGATTCTATAAAATTAGCTCAAGAGATTGATAAGCGAGCGGAACATGTGATACAATGTTTTTTACAAGTGAATATTTCTAAGGAAGCAAGTAAACATGGTTTTCAGGTGGAAGAACTTGATGATGTGTTGTCTGAACTTGAAAAATTAGAAAATATTCGTCTTGTTGGATTAATGACAATGGCTCCATTTGAGGCTAGTCATGATGAGTTGAATCACATTTTTGAGGCAACTCACCAACTTCAAAAAGAATTACAAAAGAAGCAGTTGAAAAATATGCCATTTACCGATTTGAGTATGGGGATGAGTCGAGATTATCCAGAGGCTATTGCCAATGGGGCAACATATGTTCGAATCGGTACCGCATTTTTTGAATAGGAAAGAACTATGTCATTTAAAGATAGATTTGATAAATTTATAGATTATTTCACAGAAGATGGAGAGGATACAGCTGTCCCGCAACAGGCAGCTAAGCTTCCAAGCAGTTCGCAAAAGCCTGAATTGTTGCAGTCTCAGCCTGTAAAAGAGACGAAGTCTCCTCGTACAGCTCCTGCTCAACCGCAGCCGCAGTCTTCTACAGAAAATATTACGAGATTACATGCTCGCCAGCAAGAATTGGCTCAAAACCGCGCTAAGGCTGATGAGAAGATTACGATTGATGTGCGCTATCCTAAAAAGTATGAGGAAGCAACAGAGATTGTAGACTTGCTTTTGGCAAATGAAAGCATTCTGATTGACTTTCAGTATATGACTGAGGTTCAGGCACGTCGTTGTTTGGATTATCTTGATGGTGCCCGTTATGTTTTAGCAGGTAATTTGAAAAAGGTTGCGAGTACCATGTACTTGCTGACGCCAATCAATGTTGTAGTCAATATTGAGGATATTCGTCTTCCAAACGATGTTGAATTAAGTGAATTTGACTTTGATATGAAGCGTAGTAGATAATAGATGACTTATTTTATTATTAGGATAATCTCTAATGCCATCAACGTTTATTCCTTGGTGATGCTCATTTATGCAGTTTTATCATGGTTTCCTGGAGGATATGAAACAGCTTTAGGGAAGTTGGTCATTAGTGTAGTGGAACCATTTCTCCGTCTATTTCGAGGTTTACCTTTACAATTTGGAAGAATAGATTTCACGGTTATGGTAGCTTTCTTTGTTCTAAAATTTTTGAACGTTCTAGTTTTATGGCTGGTTGGATATCTATCACTACTATGGTAAGAAATATTCATCAGCATTTTGCTCAAGAAGATCAAGATTTTATTGATAGAAGTTTAGAAATATTCCAGAGGGTTCAAGACTATTATCACTTTGAAACGACTTCCTTCTTAAATCCTCATCAAGTTGCAATTATGAGGAATATCGGAAAGCAATATGATTTGCAAGTATTTGTCAGCTCAGATTTTTTTCCAAGCGAGTTGGCAAAGGTTCTTATTGCCCCTCCTTACTATGAATTCAATCCTGAAGATTTTGAGATTAGCTTGCTGGAAATAGTTTATGCAAGCAAATTTTATAGAATTAACCATTCTCAGATAATGGGAACGCTTCTTAATCAATTAGGGATTGAAAGAAAGACTTTTGGAGATATTCTCGTTATCGAAGATAGAGCTCAGATTTTTGTTGATAAAAAATTAGCTCAATATTTTATTGATAATGTTTTGAAGATTTCTAAATCGCCAGTGAAGCTACAAGAGGTTGAGCTAGAAGAGCAACTGATTGAACAGAAAGTGACAGTTACAAAAGATATACTGGTTTCTAGTTTGCGTTTAGATAAATTAGTGGCAAGTATCTTTAAATTGTCAAGAAGTCAGGCAGTTCAACTCATCTCAGCAAAGCATGTGAAGCTAAACTATGCGGTAAGCGACAAGCCGGATCAGCAGATTGAGCTAGACGATTTGATTAGCGTTAGAAGATTTGGAAGAGCAAAAGTTTTAAGCGAGAACGGTTTTTCAAAAAATGGGAAGCATAAATTAACTGTTGAATTATTATCTAGTAAATGAGGAGAAGATATGACATTAACATCATTAGAAATTAAAGACAAATCTTTTGCGACGAAATTCAGAGGCTACAATGTCGAAGAAGTTGATGAGTTTCTTGATATTGTTGTAAGGGATTATGAAGATTTGGTTCGTGAAAATCATGAAAAGGAAGCAAAGATTCGTAATCTTGAAGAACGCTTAATCTATTTTGACGAGATGAAGGATTCTCTCAGCCAATCTGTATTGATTGCTCAAGATACAGCCGAGCGTGTTAAACAGGCGGCGAATGAGCGCTCAGCTAATATTATTCGTCAAGCAGAGCAGGATGCACAGCATCTATTGGATGGCGCTAAATATAAGGCCAACGAGATCCTTCGTCAAGCTACTGATAATGCTAAAAAAGTAGCGGTTGAAACAGAAGAATTAAAAAATAAGACACGTGTTTTCCATCAGCGTCTCAAGTCGACGATTGAGAGTCAGCTGACAATTGTAGATTCGCCAGAGTGGGAAGAAATTTTGCGGCCGACTGCAACCTATCTTCAAACCAGCGATGAAGCGTTTAAAGAAGTTATTGAAGAAGCTCTGGGAGAAACGGTTGTTACTCCGGAAGAAGTGGATGTCACTCGCCAATTCTCTCCGGAAGAATTAGCCGAATTGCAAGAGCGGATTGAACATGCCAATAGAGAATTGGCTGCAACTCAATCTTTTGCTCCCCTAGATGAAGAGATAGTAAAAGCACATCAAGAGGAACTTTTTAGAACTGAATCAGATGAAGAAGATGACTCTGAAGGCAGTCAAAGAATTCCAATTAATATCTTATAATTGTAGAAACACAAATCAGACAAAATATTTTCAGCGAGCAGGTGATGGTGAGAGGCCTGTAATCCCTTTTGTTTGATTTATCATTCTGTCTAATTATATCTGAACTGAGTAAGATATGACGTCTGCCTACGTTACGGGCTAAGAGGGACAGGCTTTTTCCTGTCTAAACAAAGGTGGTACCACGAATTTTCGTCCTTTAGGAGAAGTTTGTGGTTTTTTATTTTGAAAAATGATATTTATGAGGAGAATCGATGAAACTCAAAGAAACACTGAATCTTGGAAAAACTGCTTTTCCGATGCGGGCTGGCCTGCCAAATAAAGAACCAATCTGGCAAAAAGAATGGGATGAGGCTAAGCTTTATCAGCGCCGTCAAGAATTAAATGCAGGCAAACCGCATTTTGTCCTGCATGATGGACCACCCTATGCGAACGGAAATATTCACGTTGGTCATGCCATGAATAAAATTTCCAAGGATATCATTGTCCGTTCGAAGTCTATGGCAGGCTACTATGCGCCCTACATTCCAGGATGGGATACGCATGGTCTTCCTATTGAGCAGGTGTTGGCCAAGCAAGGTGTAAAGCGTAAAGAACTGGACTTGGTAGAGTACCTCAATATGTGTCGGGACTATGCCCTCAGCCAAGTCGAAAAGCAAAAAGAAGACTTCAAGCGTTTGGGTGTTTCTGGTGACTGGGATAATCCTTATGTGACTTTGACCCCTGACTATGAAGCAGCTCAGATCCGCGTCTTTGGTGAAATGGCTAAGAAAGGCTACATTTACCGTGGTGCTAAGCCAGTTTACTGGTCTTGGTCTTCTGAGTCAGCTTTGGCTGAAGCGGAAATTGAATACCATGATTTGGTTTCCACATCTCTCTACTATGCTAACCGTGTCAAAGATGGTAAAGGGGTCTTGGACACAGATACTTACATCGTCGTATGGACAACAACTCCATTTACCATTACAGCTTCCCGTGGTTTGACAGTTGGAGCAGATATTGACTACGTTTTGGTCCAGCCTGCGGGTGAAATTCGCAAGTTTATTGTAGCGTCTGAATTGTTGAGTAGTTTGTCTGAGAAATTTGGCTGGGCCGATGTTCAAGTTTTAGCTACCTACCGTGGTCAAGAATTGAACCAGATCGTGACGGCTCACCCATGGGATACTGCTGTAGATGAGTTGGTCATTTTGGGTGATCACGTTACGACTGACTCTGGTACTGGTATCGTCCATACAGCCCCTGGTTTTGGTGAGGACGACTACAATGTCGGTGTGGCCAACGGTCTTGAAGTCGCTGTGACGGTTAACGAGCGCGGTATCATGATGGCAAATGCTGGTCCTGACTTTGAAGGCCAATTCTATGACAAGGTTGTACCAACTGTTATTGAAAAACTTGGTGACTTGCTCCTTGCTCAGGAAGAAATTTCTCACTCCTACCCATTTGACTGGCGTACCAAGAAGCCAATTATCTGGCGGGCAGTGCCACAGTGGTTTGCATCTGTTTCCAAATTCCGTCAAGAAATTTTGGACGAAATTGAAAAAGTTAAATTCCATTCTGAATGGGGTAAAGTACGTCTCTACAATATGATTCGCGACCGTGGCGACTGGGTTATCTCTCGTCAGCGGGCTTGGGGAGTTCCACTTCCAATCTTCTATGCTGAAGACGGAACACCAATCATGACGGCCGAAACCATCGAACACGTGGCTCAGCTCTTTGAAGAGCATGGCTCTATCGTTTGGTGGGAGAGAGATGCTAAAGACCTCTTGCCAGCAGGATTTACCCATCCGGGTTCTCCAAATGGTGAATTCAAAAAAGAGACAGACATCATGGATGTTTGGTTTGACTCGGGTTCATCATGGAATGGGGTGGTGGTTAACCGTCCAGAGTTGACTTACCCAGCAGATCTTTATCTAGAAGGTTCAGACCAATACCGTGGTTGGTTTAACTCATCACTCATCACATCAGTTGCCAACCATGGCGTGGCCCCTTACAAACAAATCTTGTCACAAGGCTTTGCCTTAGATGGTAAGGGTGAAAAGATGTCTAAATCCCTTGGAAATACCATTGCTCCAAGCGATGTTGAAAAACAATTTGGTGCGGAAATCTTGCGTCTCTGGGTAACCAGTGTAGACTCTAGCAACGACGTTCGTATCTCTATGGATATCTTGAGCCAAGTTTCTGAAACCTACCGTAAGATTCGGAATACCTTGCGTTTCTTGATTGCCAATACCTCTGACTTTAATCCAGCTGAGGATGCCGTAGCTTACGAAGAACTTCGCTCCGTTGATAAATACATGACTATCCGCTTCAATCAGTTGGTAGATACCATTCGCAAGGCCTACGCAGACTTTGAGTTTCTGACTATTTATAAAGCTATTGTTAACTTTGTGACCGTTGACTTGTCCGCTTTCTATCTGGACTTTGCCAAAGACGTTGTCTACATTGAAGGTGCGAAGTCACTCGCGCGCCGTCAAATGCAGACTGTTTTCTATGATATTTTGGTTAAGATTACTAAGTTGTTGACGCCAATTCTGCCACACACAGCAGAAGAAATCTGGTCATATCTTGAATTTGAAGTAGAAGACTTTGTCCAATTGTCAGAATTGCCAGAAGCTCTGACTTTCCCAAATCAAGAAGAAATCTTGGACACTTGGTCTGCCTTTATGGACTTCCGCAGCCAGGCTCAGAAAGCCTTGGAAGAAGCCCGCAATGAAAAGGTTATCGGGAAGTCATTGGAAGCACACCTGACCGTCTATCCAAATGAAGTCATTAAGACCTTGCTGGCAGCAGTTAATAGCGACGTAGCTCAACTTCTCATCGTTTCTCAGTTGACCATTGCTGAAGAAACTGCTCCTGAAGGTGCTGTAACCTTTGAAGATGTGGCTTTCACAGTAGAGCATGCGCAGGGGCAAGTCTGTGAACGTTGCCGCCGCATTGATTCGACTGTTCAAGAACGCAGCTACAATGCACTTGTCTGTGATCACTGTGCTCAAATTGTCGAAGAAAACTTCGCAGAAGCAGTAGCTCAAGGCTTTGAGGCCAAGTAAGTTTTGAAAATATAAAATGGCTTTGCCCTTTAGTGGTAAGCCATTTTTTAGATAGATTGATTTGAAAATTTGTTAATTTGTTAAATTAAAACTAAATTAGAAAAAACAAACAGTTGCAAGTGCAACTATTTTCTGTTATACTGCTTATAACTTAGGTGTGTCTATTTTATCTAGAATATTTTGGAGCTGAAAAAGCTCAGAGGAAGTTAATTGATGCAGCTTCGTCTGAATATACCTATCCTCAAAGCCAATCAGCTTGTCGTATACTTTTAGAGCAGAAGTCGTTGGATAGAGCTCCTTGAATTTCTTATTTTGAGCCTTGGTTTTTTTGACAATCAAGCCTCTTTCCTCCAGTTTTCGTAAAGAGCGGCTCAGCGTAGTCTTGTCAATCTGAACCAGCTCTGCTAGCTGGGATTGATGGATGGCAGGATGTTCGACAATGCGAGTAAGGATTAGAAAGAGATTATTATCTAGCCTGTATTGGCTGGCTTCCTGATTCATTTTCATCATAGCTTGACGGGAGATGGCTCCCATTTGGCGAAATAACTGATGATAATTCATAAGAACTCCTATTATAGTTGCATTTACGATCATTATATAATAAAGCAAGGATGGAAACAAGTATGTGGTATAAAAAATATTTGCCAGAGTTGGATACACTAGAGTTTTACAAGATTTTAAAACTGCGGATCGATACTTTTGTCGTCGAGCAAGAGCGAATCTATCATGAATTGGATGAGAAAGATCTAACAGCTGTGCACATTTTCCATGTAAATGAGCAAGAGGAAGTGGATGCCTATGCCCGCGTGTTTGTGCAAGATGGAAAAGTCGTTTTCGGCCGCCTTGTGACAGCTCCGTCAGCTCGGGGGAAAGGATTAGGCAGTCGCTTAGTAGAGGAAATTCTGAATCTTTGTACTGAAAAGTGGCCAAGAAAAATGATTGAAATTGAAGCTCAGGAGCAAGTCGTGGGGCTTTATGAAAAATTTGGTTTTGTAACTCAGGGAGACCCTTTTATCTTTGAATCAACGCCCCACATCAAAATGATTTACAAAAAATGAAAAAATCCAGCTGACTCCCCCTTTCTTGATGGAGGTGAAATCAGTTGGATTTTACTATATTACATCATGGAATATTCGTCTGCTAACATGACCGTTTCTCTGCCGTTATTGTCCACAACATAAATCATTCGGGGGTAAAACGGGTCAAATCTATAGGCGAAGTCAAAGGAGATGAGTGTGTCGAGATGATCCTCGGAGAATCGGAAGGTCAGCTTGCCCTTGTTATTGATTAATTCGAAGCGAATCAGGTTATTCAGGGGAAAGACATCTTTGAGGAAGTTGTCGATGATGTACCAGAAAGTGTCAATCACATCATCTGGCAAGCTAGTGATAACGCCAAAGCTGGCATAGCGACCACGAGTATTGGTAAAAGCCATGAGACTCACTCCTTTCTGGAAATCTAGCTACTGAGGATCCAAGTGTTGTCACTAGCAGCATTGTTGGTTCTATCATACAAGAAATAAGTGGGAATTGCAAGGAATTTCTCCTTTGCTGGGTAGGAGATTAGGAGGAAAGAGAGAAAGAAAAAGAGCTTGCGCTCTTTGACAACTTTATCGATTCTTTAGTTCAACATAACGTTTGTACCAAATTTTCACATAAGCATCGGAGAAGGGGCCACGTTCTTTATTGATCCAGTCAACCAGAATTTTGACGTTTTCCTTGAGAATGAAATCCAAATCATCCGAATAGTTCATTTGCCTTTTATGACGCTCATACTCTTCCACATCCAGCAGCCGTTTTTCGCCATCTGTGAAGACCTTGACATCTAAATCATAGTCGATGTACTTGAGGGCTTCATTGTCCAGATAGTAGGGGCTAGCGAGGTTGCAGTAGTATGAAGTGCCATTTTCACGAATCATGGCAATGATATTAAACCAATATTTCTTATGAAAATAGACAATGGCAGGCTCTCGTGTTACCCAGCGCCGGCCATCACTTTCTGTCACCAGTGTGTGGTCATTAACGCCAATAATGGCATTTTCTGTTGTCTTTAGTACCATGGTATCTCGCCAAGTGCGGTGAAGATTCCCATCATGCTTATAACTTTGAATTGTAATAAAGTCGCCTTCTTTGGGAAGTTTCATAACCTACCAACTTTCTACAATTTATAAGTTTATCCTCTTTATTGTAACATATTTTCATAAAAATGCCTAAGTTTTCATAGAAAATCTTAAAGATATTCTCTTAGAGCGCTGGCAATGTCCGAAAAATCATACCCTTTGCGGGCCAGAGCTTGGGTCAGACGCTGTTTTAAGTCGTAGCCCTCGTACTTTTTGGAGTACTTGCGGTATTGCTTGTCTAGTTCTTTATAGAGGAGTTCTTGTTGGTTTTCCTGGTCTTCTTCGATGTCTAAATGATCGAAGGCCTCTTTGGCTTGTCCATAGGAAAATCCTTTGTTTATCAGGGCTTGGAGGATTTTATCCTGTAGCGCCTTGCTGGGAAGCTTTCCCTGATATTTCTTTAAAAGTTTCTCAGCAACTCGCTCGGCTACTTCAGTGAAATCAAACTGGCTCAATTCTTCTTCAATGATAGTGGCAGAAATCCCTTTTTGACTGAGTTTTTGCTTGAGAACAAAAGAGCCCTTGTCACCAGTGAGAAGGTTGGATTGAATAAAAGAATTAGCATATTTTCTGTCGTTGATCCAATTTTCTTTTTTCAAAGCGTCCAAGACTTGGCTGATGATGTCTAGTTGAATATCGTGCTGGGTCAGGTAGTCCTTGACTTCCTTGGCAGTTCTTTGCTTGAAGGAGAGATGGTAGAGGGCTAGATTTTTTCCGTAGGAAAATTGAGCATAACCTTGAATTTCCCTGAGTTCCTGCTCCGTGATTTCCATTCCTTTAGACAGCATGAAGTGGACGATAGTGTCTTCTGTAATATAGAGCTTTTCACTGTCGTCCAACTCTAAGAGGTAAAGCTGTTT
>NZ_KQ968976.1:501413-524449 GCF_001578725.1 Streptococcus sp. DD04 | reverse complement strand
GATTTTTGTGATTTTCATAGGGGATTTTGGTAAAGTCCTTTCTTTTAACCAAATGCTTCAAAGGCAGCTATCAAACGCAGTTTGTCTGTATCAACATCCTTCCGGCCATAATAGTCAAGAAAGAGCTCTGCATATTGAGGGTCAGATAAATTATAAGTAAGAGACCAGATCGCCCAGTAAAGGTCAATGTGACGATCGCTAAAGCCCGCGAGGCCAACATCAATAAAGCAGGAGAAGGTTGCTGCGTCTTTTAGAATGAAATTGGGCAAGCAGGCATCTCCGTGGATCAAGGCGTCCACTGTCAGTAGCTGTCCCTGTTCTTGGATAAGCTGGTGTGCTTCCTCTCGACTTTGGATGTGAAATTGAGGCAATAAGGCTTTTTGATAAAAGCAGCCTTTACGATAATTATGCTCTGCTTGCTCTTTATAGTGTTGGAGGCGATGTTTGATTGGGAAATGCTGGGGTTGGATGCTATGAAGTTTTTTGAGTGCAGCAGCCATTGTTTGGCAAAGCGCTTCTGGCTGTTGGAGAAAGGCTAGGGCGTTCTTACCCTCGGCTTCTTTAGTCAGCAGGTAGTCCTTATCTTCTGCCAAGTAGTGAATGATAGGTACACCGAGTTCTTGCTCTTCAAACCATTTGGCAAGTGTGGCTTCTTGGGCTAACTGGCCTTTTTGGTCGATTTTCAAATAATAGCCCGTATCAGCATAGAAAACGCTGGCTCCAGAATGTGAGGAGCTGTCGTAAAAGTTGGCTCCCACTAGATAAGTTCGTATTTGCTCAGGGAAATGGGATAGTGGAAGGGATATTTTTTCTGCTTTCATACTTTTATTGTAACATATTCTCAACGAATCGACTCTAGCATGGTATAATAGAGGCATGAATGTAAAAGTGAAGCAAAGAATCCCTCTTAAAATCAAGAAAATGGGAATCAATGGGGAAGGAATTGGATTTTATAAGAAAACGCTGGTCTTTGTGCCAGGGGCTTTGAAGGGTGAGGAAGTTTACTGTCAGGTGACCAGAGTTCAGCGCAATTTTATCGAGGCCAAGCTCCTCACAATCAACAAACGGTCGAAATTTCGGGTGGAAGCGCCTTGTGAGATTTATGATAGCTGTGGAGGCTGTCAGATTATGCACCTCCACTATGACAAGCAGTTGGAGTTCAAAGAAGATTTGTTGCGTCAGGCCTTGAAAAAATTTGCACCAGCTGGCTATGAGAACTATGAAATCCGGCCGACCCTTGGTATGCAGGAGCCACTCTATTATCGGGCCAAGCTACAGTTTCAGACTCGGAAGTTCAAGGATGAGGTCAAGGCTGGGCTCTATGCCCAGAACTCCCACTATCTGGTCTCGCTGAAAAACTGTCTGGTTCAGGACAAGGTAACGCAGGCTATTGTCAATAAGGTGGCTCGGCTTTTAGGCAAGTATAGGCTGCCCATCTATGATGAGAGGAAGACCTCTGGAGTGCGTACGGTCATGATTCGCAGAGCCAGAAAAACGGGTCAAGTGCAGATGATTTTTGTGACAGGGCGCAAGCTAGACTTTTTTCCAGTCGTTCGAGACCTAGTGGCTGAATTTCCAGAGCTGGAGACAGTGGCGGTCAATTATCATACGAGCAAGTCCAGTGAGATTTATGGGGATAAGACAGAGATTATCTGGGGCAAGGAAGCCATCCAAGAAGGAGTGCTGGACTATGAGTTCTGCCTATCGCCTCGGGCTTTCTATCAGCTCAACCCTGAGCAGACAGAGGTTCTTTATGGAGAGGCGGTCAAGGCATTGGATGTGACGGCTGAGGACCATTTGATTGATGCCTATTGCGGAGTGGGGACCATCGGCTTTGCCTTTGCTAAAAGGGTCAAGTCTTTGCGAGGTATGGACATCATCCCTGAGGCTATTGAAGACGCCAAGCGCAATGCGAAACGGATGGGCTTTGACAATACACTCTACGAAGCTGGAACGGCAGAGGAGATCATTCCTCGCTGGTACGCTGAAGGTTATCGGGCAGATGCCTTGATTGTCGATCCGCCACGGACAGGTCTGGATGATAAGCTGCTGGAGACAATTGTCCGCTATGCACCTGAGAAGATGGTCTACGTTTCCTGCAATGTCTCAACTCTGGCTCGGGATTTGGTCAAGCTCTGTCAGGTCTACGATGTCCGCTACATCCAGTCAGTTGATATGTTTCCGCATACCGCTCGGACCGAGGCAGTGGTGAAATTGGTCAAAAAAGACAAGTAAAAGAGATATTTGTTGAAAAACAAGTCTAAATGAACAGCAAAAGAGGCTGGGACAAAAGTCCTAGCCTCTCAATTGTCTTTGGATTGTCGAGCAAGACGCAGTGGTTGAGTGGGCTCTATTACGCTGATTTCATCAGCTTTTACAGCCCTACTCAACTGTGCGGAGGTGGGACGACGAAATCGAATTCTAACGAATTACCGATTTCTGTACCACTCTCTTTTGAGTTAGAGGATTATAGCTTGATTTCAGTGTTTTGGAGGATCTTGATAAAGTGGTTTTAAGAAAGATAAAAGATTGTGAAACCTAGTTTATTAGTTTCTTCATAACAATAACTTATAGTCTATTAGAATTTGTTATCTTCTCTAAGATCGAATTTGAGCAAGTGTGGAAAGGATTTTTATTGAACGCATTTTTTGTGATATAATAATAAAAAATACACGGAGGTAGGGCATATGGACAACGTGATTGATTTGTCTATCCCAGTGGCAGAAGTGATTGAGAAGCAGCCCGAGGTCTTGGATGTCTTGATCGAGTTGGGCTTTACGCCTCTGGCCAATCCTGTCATGCGCAATACAGTCGGGCGTGTGGTTTCGATCAAAAAAGGAGCCAGCATGAATGGCATTGACCTGAATAAAATCAAGCAAACGCTGGAATTAAACGGCTATGAAGTGGTGGGGATATAGATATGGCTACTGAACGCATTGAAGTCCTCAAGTCTATCTTGCTGGACTTACATAAGGGAGCTTCGGCAGAATCTGTTCAGGAGCTTTTCAACGAGCATTTTGCTGGTGTGTCCGCTATCGAAATCAGCCTGATGGAGCATGAGCTGATGAACTCAGACACAGGAGTGACATTCGAAGATGTCATGTCCCTCTGCAATGTCCATGCCAACCTCTTTAAAGGTGCCATTAAGGATGTGGAAGTGGCAGACACCGACCATCCGGGTCATCCTGTTCAGATCTTTAAGCAGGAAAATCTAGCGCTGCGGGCTGCTCTCATGCGGGTTCGCAGGCTCTTATCTACCTATGAAAGTACAGAAGATGAGGAGCTTCTTCCTGAAATCCGCAAGGGACTCCAGCGCCAGCTGGGTTTGGTGGGGCAGTTTGATATCCACTATCAGCGTAAGGAAGAGCTCATGTTTCCCATCATGGAGAGCTACGGCCACGATTCGCCGCCCAAGGTCATGTGGGGTGTAGACGACCAGATTCGAGACCTTTTCCAAGAGGCTAAGTCTGCTGCAGAGCAGCTGCCAGATACTTCGATTCAAGAAGTCAAGGAAAAGTTTGAGACTTTTGCTGCTGAGTTTGAAGCTATGATTTTCAAGGAAGAGTCTATTTTGCTGATGATTCTTTTGGAGTCCTTCCATCAGGATGACTGGCTCAAGATTGCTGAGGAGAGCGATGCTTATGGCTATGCCATTATCAAACCGACAGAGAAATGGATTCCTGCGCGACACTCATTCTCGGAGGAGGAAGCTGGGGATGCTGCTGATGAAGGAAGCGAAGCGCCAGCCAGTAGAGAGCAGACTAGTGATGGCAGGTTTGAGCAGGTCATTGATACGCCAGATGGTCAGGTCACTATTTCCTTTAAGCCCAAGGAAAAGAAAGAACAAGCCTTTAATCGGGACTCCCAGCAGCCTTTTGGTCATGGCTATCTGTCGGTGGCGGAGGCCAATCTGATTTTGAACCATCTGCCCATGGAGATTACCTTTGTCAATAAGGAGGATATTTTCCAGTATTATAATGACAGCGTACCGGCGGATGAGATGATTTTCAAGCGGACGCCTTCCCAGATAGGGCGCAATGTTGAGCTTTGCCACCCACCTAAGTTTTTGGACAAGGTGCGGCGGATTTTCAAGGCTCTGCGTGAGGGAGAGCGGGACAAGTTTGAGATGTGGTTCAAGTCGGAATCACGGGGCAAGTTTGTCCATGTGACCTATGCGGCGGTGCGAGATGAGGCTGGTGAATTTCAGGGGGTGCTGGAGTATGTGCAGGACATTCAGCCCTTCCGTGACATTGACAGTGATTTTTACCGAGATTTGGACTAGGTATTTGCAGTTAGAAAGTGAGAAAAATGAGTTACGAACAGGAATTTTTACAAGACTTTGAAGCTTGGGTCAAGACCCAGGTCATGATTAACGAGATGGCCCTCAAGGAGAGTCAGGCAGTCTACGAGGCGGATCAGGACGAGCGGGCCAAGGAAGCAGCCATTCGCTATGAGAGCCGTTTAGACGCTTATCAGTTTCTTTTAGGGAAATTTGCCAACTATCAGGCGGGCAAAGGGTTTCACGACCTGCCAGACGGACTTTTGGGTGAGAGAAATTATTGATTTTTCGCTGGAAAGGTGATAGAATAAGTTCATCAGAGGTGTTTTGAATCCCACATTTTACAGAAAGTGGCGGTGCTGAGAAGTCCACAAATGTGTCAAAGCTGGTTGCTGATGAGATGAAAAATTGAAATAACAGTGTCTTTTTGTTTCCTTTTAGGACTAGGCAAGGAGCTGCAGGCTATACTAGCGTATGCCAAAGCGAGCTAACGACGTCATAAAAGAGAAAGAAGAAGAGAAAAGTTGCGGGCCTGGCCCGAAATTGGGTGGTACCGCGGATAAACACATTCGTCCCTGTCATGGATATGGCAGGGACTTTTTTTATGGAAAGTGAGGTAGGAAGATGGAGCAAGCACAATTACCAGAACGATTAGAAACGGAGCGTCTAGTCTTACGAGTCCGCACAGTGGCGGATGCCGAAGATATCCATGCCTATGCTAGTCTGCCAGAAGTCTCCTACCCAGCAGGCTTTCCGCCCGTCAAGACCTTGGAAGATGAGATTTACTACCTGGAGCATATTCTGCCCGAGCGTAATCAAAAGGAGAACCTCCCATCGGGCTATGGAATTGTCGTCAAAGGAACGGATAAGATCATCGGATCAGTTGATTTCAATCATCGCCACGCAGACGATGTACTGGAGATTGGCTACACCTTGCATCCAGACTATTGGGGACGAGGTTATGTACCCGAAGCAGCGCGTGCCTTGATTGATCTGGCTTTTAAAGAATTGAATCTTCATAAAATTGAATTGTCTTGCTTTGGCTACAATGTCCAAAGTCAACGAGTTGCTGAGAAACTTGGCTTTACCCTTGAAGCTTGCATCCGAGACCGAAAAGATGCCCAAGGTAAACGTTGTGACGGTCTGATATATGGACTGCTGAAGAAGGAGTGGGAGGAGAGAAAAGATGGCTAAAAAGAAAAATCGTAAAAAAGAATTAAGACGTCAGCAGAAATTGGCAATCAAAGTCATTTCTGAAGAAGAGGCTGCGTGGACAGAAGCAATAGCCCACAAACCAATCTTAGTTGAGCGGCGTAGAATTCAAAACTTTGATGAGCAACACACAGCAATTATGCAATATGCTGATGAGTATGGTGACTATCCGAATATTCAGGAAATTAATTACCAATTAAAAACAGGAACTTTTGATTGGCATCAGGATCATGCTTTATTTAGAGAAGCGATGTATACTAAAAATAAACAGAAGAGAAATAAACTGCTGAAACAAGTGTTAAAGCTCAATCCAGATTATTTTGCAGCGGAGTTTCATCTATTTGTATCAGAGGTTGAAGACTTTGATTTGCCGTCCTTTGAAAAAGTCTTAGAATTTGAAACTCTGGTCTTAGAAAAATGGAAAATCAACGGCTATAACAATTGGAATTATTTTGAAGCGCGGCCTATCCTAGCTGCACTGATGTTCTTGATTGAATATTATATGGCGGAAGGTTGTTACTATAAAGCCTTGGGAATAGTTGATCTGTACTTGAGTAAGCGACCAGAACGTTTTCCGCCCAACTTTGTTTTCTGCATGCTTTCCTTGTATCATATGACTGGTCAGGAGATAAAGGTCGAGCGCTTCTATCAAGACGGACGGAATAAAGGGAAATGCAATGATACTATATTGGTACATGCTATTATTGCTGCTTTCTTGCGAGGAAAACTAGAGGAAGCGAGAAAATTATTTGCAAAGTTAGTTGAGATTAACGCTGAAGCGATTGCCTTCTTTGCTGAAGAAGACTGGTATTTTCAAGTGTTTGATATAGGGGAGCAAGAATATTACTACCCAAACACAAATGAGTCACTGATGGCGAGTCTCTATCCACTTTTGGATTTTTTAGAAAGAAACATCATTGTGACGCAGTTTTTGGCAAATGAAGCGAAAAAATTGGATGATGAGGAGCACTTTGCCTTTCCTTATGGACTAGAAGAAGGCTTTATTGAGCTAACTGGCTTGTTTTCTTTTGTGGCAGAACCAGAAATGAACGACATTCGAATGGATTATGCTCGAATTTTCGTAAATAATGGAATCTGTACATCAGCTGATTTCAAAGATTGGACAGAAAAAGAAGTCCTAGCTTTAAAAGGAATTGGTCCTGCTACGGTCAAAAAACTAAAAGAAAATGGCGTGAAGTTTAAAAAAGCGAATTAATCGCTTTTTGAATGAATGAGGGAATCTTGTTTCGATTGTAATTTTCAAATTCAACGAGTCGCTGAGAAACTTGGTTTCACTCTTGAAGCTCGCATCCGAGACCGCAAAGATGCCCAAGGTAATCGCTGTGCAGAATTGGCTTATGGATTGCTGAGGAGTGAGTGGGAAGCTAAAGGCCAACATTAAAGAAACTGTTAGTTGAACTATTCGAAAATTTCGAACAGTTGGGATTAATTAACTTTTGAAAGCGAGGTTGAAAAAATTGGAAACAAGCCAGATTATTACTCTAATTAGTGGAGCTGGTCTAGGGGCTATCTTGAGCGCATTCTTGGTCTTTATAAATAATAGTAAAAAAAACAAATTAGATTTTGTAACAAGAGAGCGTTCAGAGTGGAGAAGAGAAATTAAATCAATTATAGTTGATTTGTTGAGTGGAAATAATCGAAGCAATGCATTAAGTAGACTTGAAACTCTATTAAATCCCTATGGTAGATATATATCTAAAGAAGATGCATATGAATTTTATATGAATGATGGTCATATATAGGAGATAGTTGATAATTTTGATTATTCAAATAAAAATGTAAAAACCTTAACTAAATATTTAGAACTACTTTTAAAATATGATTGGGAAAGATCAAAACGCGAAATAAAATATGATATTTTTAACAGCTTTATATATTGCATTCTTATAATTGGAACTTTATCTAATGGCTTATTATTGTTTTTTATGGAACTTCACTTTTTTTTATTAATCATGCTACTGCTATCATCTGTTATTTTACTAGTAACTATAATATTTTTTGAAGAATTTAATAAGATTTCCAAAAAGAAAAAGAAAATGTTTATTGGATTTCGTTATCCGATTATTTTATCTTTTGAAGAATTTAATAAGATTTCCAAAAAGAAAAAGAAAATGTTTATTGGATTTCGTTATCCGATTATTTTATCTTTTGCAATAGATATCAGTATATTATTTGGAATAGCAGCATTGTTAAGAAATTATATTGTTTTATTTTTAGTAGGTATAATAATTTATGTCATGGAACTTGGACTACTCTTCAAAGTTGGTCGTTTGGAAAATGAATACATTAAACTTTTGAAAAAAAATTATAACAAGGAGAACACACATGTCTAAAGAACTTTCACCTAAATATAATCCAGCCGAGGTTGAGGCTGGTCGTTACCAAAAATGGCTTGATGCCGATGTTTTCAAGCCTTCAGGCGATCAAAAGGCTAAGCCTTATTCGATTGTGATTCCACCACCAAACGTGACTGGGAAACTCCACCTTGGTCACGCTTGGGATACGACCTTGCAAGATATCATCATCCGTCAAAAACGGATGCAAGGCTTTGATACTCTTTGGCTGCCAGGGATGGACCACGCGGGGATTGCGACTCAGGCTAAGGTCGAGGAGCGCTTGCGGGAGCAAGGCATTTCCCGTTATGACCTTGGTCGTGAGAAATTCCTCGAGAAAGTCTGGGAATGGAAAGACGAATATGCCACTACCATCAAGGAACAATGGGGCAAGATGGGCCTCTCTGTGGACTACTCTCGTGAGCGTTTCACTCTTGACGAAGGCTTGTCAAAAGCCGTTCGTAAGGTCTTTGTCGAGCTTTACAAGAAAGGCTGGATCTACCGTGGTGAATTTATCATCAACTGGGATCCAGCAGCTCGCACAGCCCTTTCTGATATCGAGGTGATTCACAAGGATGTGGAAGGTGCCTTCTACCACATGAACTACATGCTGGAAGACGGCTCACGCGCCCTTGAAGTTGCGACCACTCGTCCTGAAACTATGTTTGGGGATGTTGCGGTTGCGGTCAATCCAGAAGACCCACGCTACAAGGACTTGATTGGTCAAAACGTCATCCTTCCAATCGCTAATAAACTAATCCCAATCGTTGCGGACGAACATGCCGATCCTGAGTTTGGTACTGGTGTCGTGAAAATCACACCTGCCCACGATCCAAACGACTTCTTAGTTGGTCAACGTCATAGCTTGCCACAAGTTAACGTGATGAACGACGACGGAACTATGAACGATCTAGCCTTCGAATTTGCGGGTATGGACCGCTTTGAAGCTCGCAAAGCGGTTGTCAAGAAACTGGAAGAAATCGGTGCTCTGGTTAAAATCGAAAAACGTGTCCACAGTGTTGGTCACTCAGAGCGGACTGGCGTTATGGTTGAGCCGCGTCTGTCTACCCAGTGGTTCGTCAAGATGGACCAATTGGCTAAGAATGCCATTGCCAACCAAGCAACAGATGACAAGGTAGAATTTTACCCACCACGCTTCAACGATACCTTCCTCCAATGGATGGAAAATGTCCACGACTGGGTTATCTCTCGTCAGCTCTGGTGGGGACACCAGATCCCAGCTTGGTACAATGCTGAGGGTGAAATGTACGTCGGTGAGGAAGCTCCTCAAGGTGACGGTTGGACTCAGGACGAAGACGTCTTGGATACTTGGTTCAGTTCTGCCCTTTGGCCATTCTCAACTATGGGCTGGCCGGATGTCGATTCAGAAGACTTCAAACGCTACTTCCCAACTTCAACTCTGGTAACAGGTTACGACATCATTTTCTTCTGGGTGTCTCGTATGATCTTCCAATCCTTGGAATTCACTGGTCGTCAGCCATTCCAAAACGTGCTTATACACGGTCTCATCCGTGACGAACAGGGCCGCAAGATGTCTAAATCTCTTGGTAACGGAATTGACCCGATGGATGTCATCGAGAAATACGGTGCTGATGCCCTTCGTTGGTTCCTTTCAAACGGTTCTGCACCAGGCCAAGACGTCCGCTTCTCTTACGAGAAAATGGATGCTTCATGGAACTTCATTAACAAGATCTGGAACATCTCTCGCTACATCCTTATGAACAATGAAGGCTTGACCCTTGAGCAAGCAACTGCCAATGTCGAAAAAGTTGCCAACAAGGAAGCTGGAAATGTCACTGACCGCTGGATTCTCCACAACCTCAATGAAACCATTGGCAAGGTTACTGAGAACTTCGACAAGTTTGAGTTCGGTGTGGCTGGTCACATCCTCTACAACTTCATCTGGGATGAATTTGCCGACTGGTATGTGGAGCTGACGAAGGAGGTGCTTTACAGCGACAATGAAGACGAGAAAGTCATCACTCGCTCTGTCCTCCTTTACACGCTGGACCAAATCCTGCGCTTGCTTCACCCAATCATGCCTTTCGTGACCGAGGAAATCTTTGGTCAAATCTCAGAAGGCACCATTGTGACAGCAGCTTATCCAGTGGTTCGTCCAGAATTTGAAAATGCCGAGGCGGCAGCTGGCGTGGAAGCCATCAAGGATCTGATCCGTTCGGTGCGCAATAGCAGAGCTGAGGTCAATGTGGCGCCAAGCAAGCCGATTACCATCTTGATTAAGACGACAGACAGCGCGCTGGAAACCTTCTTCAAGGATAATGTCAACTACATCAAGCGTTTCATTAATCCTGAACATCTGGAAATCGCAGCAGAGCTTGCTGCACCTGAACTCGCCATGTCAAGCGTCATCACAGGAGCAGAAATCTACTTGCCACTGGCAGATCTCCTCAATGTCGAAGAAGAACTGGCTCGCCTCGACAAAGAACTGGCTAAATGGCAAAAAGAACTGGACATGGTCGGTAAGAAGCTCTCTAACGAACGCTTCGTAGCCAATGCCAAACCAGAAGTCGTCCAAAAAGAACGCGACAAACAAGCCGATTACCAAGCCAAGTACGATGCAACTGTGGCGCGGATTGATGAGATGAAGAAGTTGGTGTAAGAAATGAGAGAAGGTACTTGTCGATGTTTGATTTAATAAAACAGTGGTCTACTAATCCGTTTTTCGTCTTCTTTTCTCTATTTGCTTTAGTTGTGTTGGTAGCTTTAATATACATATCTATAGAGAAAATGATACTAAACAGTTTCACTAAATTAGATAATAAAAAAAATTACAATTCAAATTCTTTAGCAAAAAAGATCAAGTTACGTGAAGATAGAGAACGAAATTATGTTTATTATGGTATAGATTATTGGATTTGGCAAAAAAATAAACTACAAATATTAGAGAGTTTGTTTCCTGTAGGAATGGAATTGTCCAATGGCAAGGTTATTGATGATGTCTTACATTTTTCGAAAGTTACACCTAAAATATTTGGCGGTGGAACTAGAGAAACAAGATATTTAAGAGAATTAAGATTTATTCCCAAAAATGTTCCTAAAACTATAAGCACTTTTGGAGATTTTATAAATGGTGACAAAATTGGTGGAGATAAATTTGAAAACCATAGAGGAGTGCAGAATATTCAGATTACTAAAAATCAAATATTGCAACCTCTTGAACAATTATTGCTTGATGGGCAGTTATCGGATGGTGATAGCATGAAAATTAAGCAATTTATCTATAATTTGTCTAATGATAATTCTTCTGAAGATGAAAAGACAAATATAATTGAAATATTAGGTAACTACATTGGTTTAGTTAGTGGGATAGCAGGTATAATCGATGTTTTACATAATTTTCAAATATTTTAGGGTAAGAGATTTGTTGCTTTTAAAAAAATGAGGAAACGGGAAATTCCTGTGTTTTCAGCTTTAGTAAGTCTAGCAACAATTTTAGGAAGAGTTTTTCTATGCCAGGGGATGTAACTTTGTTTCAGGATACTTTGATTAAGTCCTTGAAGTTTGGTTTTGTGGACAATGTCAAGTATCAGGAGGGTGAGTATTCATCTTAGATTTTGATTAATGATTCAGAGGTTAAGCGCTATGTTTGGGTAGATTTATAGGAGGGGTTGGGTAAGTGTCATTAGGAAAGCCCTCATAGGTGCAGAAATTTAAAGAAGATTGAAAAGAAGTTTTAAAAAAAATCCCCCTTACTTTAGCAAGTCCAGTTGTTTAGCTGGGCTTGATTTTTGTTTGGCTAGGGCTTTATATTGAAATTCAATCTTCATTTGTTTTAGTTCTTTATTTGTGTTAGAATAATAGGAAATAAATGTGGAGGTATGCTATGGAATTGCGGACCAATGCAGGAAGTTTACAAGGTTCTCTTCGGGTGCCGGGAGATAAATCTATCAGCCACCGCTCCATTATTTTTGGGAGTATAGCGGAAGGCGTCACGACTGTTCGTGATATTCTTCGGGGAGAGGATGTTCTCTCTACGATGCAGGTTTTTCGTGATTTAGGCGTTGAAATTGAAGATGATGGTTCGATTGTCAAGATTCATGGTGTTGGTTTTGACGGCCTGAAAGCCCCGAAAAATAAATTGGATATGGGGAACTCTGGAACTTCCATTCGCCTGATTTCAGGAGTTTTAGCTGGTCAGGATTTTCAAGCTGAGATGTTTGGCGACGATAGTTTGTCTAAACGTCCTATGGATCGGGTAACGATTCCGCTTCGTCAGATGGGCGTAGAAATTTCTGGCCAATCTGAACGTGATTTGCCACCTCTCATTATTCATGGCACCAAGGATTTGAAACCAATTGCTTATCAGTTGCCGGTAGCCTCTGCCCAAGTAAAGTCTGCCCTGATTTTTGCTGCTTTACAGGCGCAGGGCGAGTCGGTCATCATTGAAAAGGAAATCACGCGAAACCACACTGAGGACATGATTGCCCAGTTTGGCGGTCAAATTTCTGTAGAGGGTAAGGAAATCCGTGTTCATGGTGGTCAAGTTTTGAAAGCCCAACAGGTGACAGTGCCAGGTGATATTTCTAGTGCAGCTTTCTGGCTGGTTGCTGGCCTGATTGTTCCGCAGTCGAAAGTGATTCTTGAGAACGTGGGAATCAATGAAACCCGAACAGGAATTTTGGATGTCATCAAGGCCATGGGTGGCAAGATTCAGCTATCCCAGATTGATGATAGGGCGAAGTCCGCGACTATTACTGTTGAAACTTCTGATTTGACTGCTACTGAAATCGGAGGAGAACTGATTCCGCGTTTGATTGATGAGCTGCCGATCATTGCCTTGCTAGCAACGCAGGCTAAGGGCCGCACCATTATCCGAGATGCAGAGGAGCTGAAGGTGAAAGAAACCGACCGCATCCAAGTCGTCGCAGACGCTTTGAACAGCATGGGAGCAAACATTCAACCGACAGCGGATGGAATGATTATTGAAGGGAAGGCGCCGCTTCACGGTGCTTCTGTCAATACTTTCGGAGATCATCGCATTGGAATGATGGCAGCCATTGCTGCCCTTCTCGTCAAGGAAGGACAAGTGAAACTGGAGCGAGCCGAGGCAATCAACACAAGCTACCCAAGCTTTTTCACTGATTTGGAGAAATTAATACATGGCTAAAATATTACTAGGTTTTATGGGGGCAGGCAAGACAACGATTGGTCGTCTTTTGGATCCGAATTTTCATGACCTGGACGAATTGATTGTAGAAGAAATCGGTATGCCTATTGCCGACTTCTTTGCCTGCGAGGGAGAGGCTGCCTTTCGTCAGATTGAAACAAGCGTGCTAGAGCGTTTGCTGGGTGATGAGGTGGATGTTATATCGACCGGAGGAGGGATTGTTGTCAATCCCCGCAATCGGGAATTGCTGAAGAAGAATCCTTATAATATTTACTTGCGAGTCGATTTTGATACTCTGTACGAGCGGATTAAAAACGATGTGGGCATGCAAAGACCTCTGTTCTTGAATAATAGCCGCGAGCAATTCAAGGAAATTTTTGAAGGACGTTTACCTCTGTATGAAAGCATTGCCACCCATATCATTGATGTAGCGGGCAAGACACCAGAAGAAATAGCGGAGCAGATTCGATGTTTATAGGATATTTAGGACCCAAGGGTTCTTTTTCTCACCATGTGGCTCAAAAAGCCTTTCCCGAGGGAAAACTAGTCCCTTTGAAAAATATCACCGAAGTGATGAAGGCTTACGAAAGTGGGCAAGTTGATTATTCGATAGTGCCAGTTGAAAATTCTATCGAAGGAAGTGTTCATGAAACGCTGGATTATCTTTTTCACCAAGCAGCTATTCAAGCTGTTGCGGAAATTGTCCAGCCGATTAAGCAGCAGTTGCTTGCAACTAGCTTGGACAAGCCGATTGAAAAAGTTTTTTCCCACCCGCAAGCTATCGCCCAGGGACAAAAATATATTTCTCAGCACTATCCGAATGCGCAATTTGAGATTACTGCCAGTACGGCCAATGCAGCACGTTTTGTAGCGGAGCATCCGGATATGAATTATGCAGCCATTGCGCCTCAGGCGTCTGCAAGTGAATACCATTTGAAAGTAGTTGCGCGTGATATTCAGGAAATGGAAGAAAACTACACTCGTTTCTGGATTTTGGGACATAGAGTGCCTGAGCTTGATTTGCCCAAACAAGGTGACAAGCAAACGCTGGCCTTAACCCTGCCAGATAATCTACCTGGTGCTTTGTACAAGGCGCTTTCTACCTTTGCTTGGCGCGGAATTGACTTGACTAAGATTGAAAGCCGCCCTCTTAAAACGGCTTTGGGGGAATATTTTTTCATTATTGACATCAATAACGAAAAGAAAAAATTGGTTGAATTTGCCTATCAAGAACTTGCAAATTTAGGGATTACTTTTAAAGTTTTTGGCAGTTACACCGTTTTTCTGATTCATGATAAATAGATTGGAGAAAAGATGAGGAGAGCAGAAAATCTTAGCCATCATGAGCAGCTCCGTTTAGACTATCTTTATAAAAACTATTATTATTTAAACGACAAAGAAAAAAGAGAACTTGCTTACCTTCGACAGAAAGCGAAAGGAAATGTTCACAAGAGTAATAGCCGGCCTGTGGCCGACTATGCGGATTCGGAAGAGGATATTTCTTCGTCTGACCCAATAGACAATGTGCAGACAGATTCGTCTGGGCTTTTGCCAAAATATCCTGAGCGCCCTTCGCGTAGCAGGAGACAGAAAAAAACCAAACAGATCAGTTCAGCGGCAGCAGTTGATCAGCCTCAGCCAGCGCCTAAGAAACGTAGAAAGATCAGAATCAAACGTATTTTTCTTTGGTTCGGAATTTTCTTGTTGCTGGTCTTAGGCGGGATGATTGCTATGTTTATTAAGGGCTATACGACGGCTAATGCTGGAAACTCGAATGTGACAGATGTGGAACATTTCGATGGACAAGATAGTTCAGATGGGGTGAATATTCTCATTCTCGGAACGGACGGCAGAGTGGGGGAGCAGTCAACGGAGACACGGACTGACTCGATTATGGTTCTGAATGTGGGCAACAAAGACCACAAGATTAAACTAGTCAGCTTTATGCGTGATACCTTGATTCATGTTGATGGTGTCAGCAACATTTATGCGGATCCTTCCCAAGAAGATTATTATGATCAAAAATTGAATCTGGCCTATACATTTGGGGAACAAGGAAATCATCAGGGAGCTGATCTTGTCCGTCAGGTGTTGAAAGATCACTTTGATATTGATATTAAGTATTATGCCTTAGTTGACTTTCAAACCTTTGCCACAGCAATCGACACTCTTTTTCCAAACGGTGTCAGCATGGATGCAAAATTTTCCACAATCAATGGTGAGGCGGTGACGGAGGTTGAGGTACCGGATGATCTCAACATGAAGGACGGAGTTGTGCCAAACCAGATTATTAAAGTCGGCAAGCAGCAGATGGATGGTCGGACCCTACTTAATTATGCTCGTTTCCGCAAGGATGATGAGGGAGACTTTGGTCGGACCCGTCGCCAGCAGGAGGTCCTAACAGCTATTTTCCAACAGGTTAAAGATCCAACCAAACTCTTTACTGGGGCAGAAGCTTTAGGTAAGGTCTTTGCCTTGACTTCCACTAATGTTCCTAGTAGTTTTCTTGTGTTCAACAGTTTTTCTCTTTTACTTAGCTCTCGCAATGGAGTTGAGCGCTTGACCATTCCAGAAAATGGAGACTGGGTCGATACCTATGACATGTATGGCGGTCAAGGGCTCTTGATTGACTTTGAAGCTTACAAAGAAAGACTGCGCCAAATGGGCTTAAGATAGGGCTCTTATGATATAATGGGAAGTGGCAGATTTTGTCTCTTCCCTTTCTTTTTGGGAAAATAGCAGGGCAGAAATGTGAACATATTTTCCAATAGGAAGAAATAAACAGTAGAAAATCCTGTGATTCCCTGCTTTAGTATAATTGCAGTTGAGTGCAGGATTGATTAGAAAGTAAAAAAATGTTAAAAAAGAACGATATTATTGAAGTAGAAATTGTAGATTTGAGTCATGAGGGAGCAGGTGTAGCCAAGGTAGACGGCCGCGTCTTTTTTGTTGAAAATGCCCTGCCGGGGGAAGTGATTCGTATGCGTATCCTCAAGGTCAATAAAAAAATCGGCTTTGGCCGAGTTGAGGAATTTTTGAAAAAGTCTGACCAGCGCAATGAGCATGTCGACTTGGCCTATCTGCGGACTGGAATTGCTGATTTAGGGCACTTGGCCTACCCAGCCCAGTTAGCTTTTAAAGCCAAGCAGGTGCAGGATTGCCTTTATAAAATCGCTGGCATTTCGGACGTAGAAGTGACGGAGACACTGGGCATGGATCAGCCACTAGCCTACCGTAATAAAGCTCAGGTGCCAGTCCGTCGTGTCAATGGTCAGCTGGAAACCGGCTTTTTCCGTAAAAATTCTCATGACCTTCTGCCGATTGAGGACTTTTATATTCAGGATCCAGTTATTGACCAAGTGATCGTTTTTGTGCGCGACTTGCTGCGCCGCTTTGACCTCAAACCTTATGATGAGAAGGAAGGCACTGGCTTAATTCGCAATTTGGTTGTCCGCCGCGGTCATTATTCAGGTGAAATCATGGTGATTTTGGTGACTAGTCGGCCCAAGATTTTCCGAGTGGAGCAGCTGATTGAGCGCCTGATAGACGCTTTCCCAGCTATCAAGTCCATCATGCAAAATATCAATGACCAGGCAGGCAATGCTATTTTCGGTCGGGAGTTTCGGACGCTCTACGGCCAAGAGTTTATCACTGACAGCATGCTGGGCAAGCAGTTCCAGATTGCTGCGCCAGCCTTTTACCAAGTCAATACTGAGATGGCAGAGAAGCTGTATCAGACGGCCTTTGACTTTGCTGATTTTAAAAAAGAAGATATTGTGCTGGATGCTTACTCTGGTATCGGCACTATTGGTCTGTCGCTGGCTGACCGAGTCCAGCAAGTCTATGGAGTGGAGGTCATTCCTGAGGCCGTGGAAAATAGTCAGCGAAACGCAGAGCTCAACGGTATCACCAATGCCAGCTATGTGTGCGCCCCTGCAGAAAAAGCCATCCAAACTTGGCTGAATCAGGGAATCAAGGCGGATGTCATCCTAGTCGATCCGCCACGCAAGGGCTTGACAGAAAGCTTTATCACTTCCAGTGTCAGCATGGAACCCCAGCGGATTGTCTATATTTCCTGCAATCCTGCCACCATGGCGCGTGATATCAAATTCTATCAAGAGCTGGGCTATGAACTGAAGAAAGTCCAGCCAGTGGATCTATTTCCGCAGACGCATCATGTGGAGACGGTAGCGTTATTGTCCAAACTTAATGTCGATAAGCATATAAGTGTTGAAGTAGAGCTGGATGAACTTGATTTGACAAGTGCAGAGAGCAAAGCTACTTATGCTCAGATTAAGGAATATATATTAGAAAAATTTGGTTTGAAAGTTTCAGCACTCTATATTGCCCAGATTAAAAAGAAATGTGGAATAGAGTTGAGAGAAAATTATAATAAGTCAAAAAAAGAAAAACAAGTTATTCCACAGTGTACACCTGAGAAAGAAGAAGCTATCATGGATGCGTTAAGACATTTCAAAATGATTTAAGAGAAAGGCTTCTTTTTCTTTGCTTGAAAATTCTTACGGACAGATGAGGCTTACTATTCCCTTAAGTCAAAAGGATATAGATAAACTTGGTTTTACTAAAGATTTGGATCTATCAGAATTTGATGATAAATCTCGTAAAAATCTTTTATTATTTGAAGATGGATTATTAAAAAAAGAAAAAGTAACTCTCAATTTCGATGAATCAAAATTGATAAATGCGAAGATAGGAAATTTACATTATTTATTGTTATCTCATCAAGAAACTTCAAAAGAAGGATTTCTAATTAATATTTTTAAAGAGACGCCTTGGTGTAGAGGTACATATGAAAATAGTAATAATACTAGAGATATCTCAATATTTGATTTGTTTTCTGTTAAGGATTGGGTTCAAATTGATAACTGTGATTTTGAGGCAGTCCTTGCCTCGTACAATCGTTTGCTCGAGAATGAAGATTTAATCATAAGTGCTAATGATGCTTTGATTAGAATCATAGCTGCCTATGATCAAATTGATGAACCAAATAAAAAAAGGATTTACTGAGTTGGGCCAATCAATTGTCTGAATGGAATACGATTCATTCAACTGATAAGCCAAGGGCTATAATTAATCATTTACAATTAAAGCAAAGACAAGAAAAAATTTCAGAAAACGATATGGAAGAACTAAACTCTCTACTTATTGAGTATCAGACTGACCCAGAAATCTGTTTTGGAGTTGTAGTGCTATTAAAATCAAAGCTACAAGCTGATTTATACTGGAAGAAACTGAGCAGTGAAAAACAAGAAGCCTATAAAGGTTATCCTATTTTCAACTTGTATTGCAAGCTTACATAAGCTGGTCTTTACAGATACTAAAAAATTTACGTTAAAATGGCCAAATCGTTATATACTTTTAATTCTTGGAGGCGGTAGATTATCATGAGGAACGACGTTCATACTATTGATAAAAACACTAAATACTTTAACGAAAAATTAAATTCTCACAGAGTTTTTTTCTTAACTGGGGCAGGTATTAGTATTGACTCAAATATGCCTTCAGTGCAAAATATCTTGAATAAGACTACAGAAATTTTTTTACCCTCGTACTCGTCAGAAACAACAGAATCTAGTGATAATGAAGTATTGAGTAAAAAATTAAAAAATCTTATTAATTCTAATGATACTCCATTACAGCCTGAGATGTTTTATGGAACACTGCTTAGATTTTTCAATGACAGACGAAGCAATCTGAAATTGTGGTCTTGTCTGCTTGAGTCACACCAAGAGTCTTTAGGAATCAAGATTTTTCCTAATGTTGCTCATTATTTTCTTGTATACTATTCTGTGATGGCTGGTGTACCATTGCTGACAATGAATTACGATACGTTATTTGAGAAGGCTTTTATAGAGTTAAAAGATTTGGGTCTAATTTGTGGACATATTCAAATATATACTCCTGATGAACAGCCTCCTTCATTAGAGAATAAAATTTCAGGTCTAGTTTTATGTAAATTACATGGAACTATAGAAGATTATGAGGGGAATTTCAATCATTCTAGCATAAAAACAACAATGTCTGAGATTACAAAAATCACCTCGGAGTGGAGTAATTTTATCAGGGAACTGTGTAATTCATTGTTTCCTTGTTTTGTGGGATATAGCGGAAGAGATATTGATTACTTTCCTATTTTTCAGAGTATTTACAAAAAAAACTCAAATATAAACACAAATTTATTTTGGGTTGATAAATTTGATAGTTCTTGTAGCACTTCTCTACTAAGGAAAGTAAAAGAAACAAACGCGGTACAAGTTAACGGTTATTTTAAAGATGTATTACAAGGAATTAGTCATTTATTTGTTAACCAAGTTATTCTAACCTGTTTTTCTCTTTCGAATTTTAAAAATAGAGAATCAAGTGTAGAAAAATTATTGAGTCCCATTATTTCTGATATGAAAAAAGATATCGAAGTGCTTGAGGTAGTTGAGACTGTATTTTTGCTAACTCTTCTAGTTAATCATGGTGATAATTCAGATACTATATTTAACGAAATAAAAAATAAACTAAATATATGGTCGGATATAGAGCACAGTATTTATTTATCTTTATTAACTCTTTATATTCGTTTAAATAGGGAGAGGGGGGATTTTATCGAATACAGAAATTCTTCTATGAAATTAAAACAAATCACTAACAAGAGATTAGATTTTGCAACTTATTTATATGCAGAAACCGAAATTATTTCATCCTATCAAATGGAAATCCCAAATTTTGAAGGTTATCGCCCTATTTTTTCCGACTATTTATTGTTTACAGTGACGTTTATTAGGATGCTCAAATTAATTCTTCAGTATCAAAATATTGAGTATAATACTACACTCGAGGAATTTAAAATAAGAACTCTAGCTCTAGTGTTGAAAATTCCTATATTAAAACACTCCGTTAAATATTTTATTTATAAAATAAGAAGTAAAGCACAATCTCAAGGAAATTTTGCTACATTGGTTAGTTGCGATAAATACCTAAGTCGTATTTCTGAACATAATGAAGAATTAATTAATGGAACAATCGATGCTGCTAAGACAATAGGTGATTTTAGTGCTGAACAAATTGTTCTAAGAGATGTGGGTGATATCGAAACAGCTCTTCAGAGAGCTATATCTGGTGGTAACACTTTAAATACCTTAAAAACCATTATTAAAAAGGCTAGAAAAAATAGTAATTATCTTTCGAGAGAAGAATTGGATTTATTCGAGAGTTGTGAAGATAAAATCAACAGTATTTCACTAAGAAGAGCACTTGCTCGAATAAAATCTGAGCTAAAAATTCAAGAACTATAACAGAGAACTTGACGTCGAAATTGATTCCTGATTAGCATATATTCTTCTGTGATTGGGATTAATTGAAGAATCTAGAAACCGTTGTTATTGATATTTTTATTAGTCAACTACTAAGAGAAAAAATTACAGTTTTCTATCCATACAAATTTCTATGTTAAAAAATATGTGCATAATTTATTGAAATAAATTAATCTTATAAATCTAAAAATGTAAAATCACTCTAAAATAAGAATCTTCACCACAGTATAATTTAGTTGTTGTCTTTATGTTTTTCTTCAGTGTAATAAATTCAAGGAGATTGTTCAAATGTGTGAGGGCTTAGATCCCAATATTGATTCAAGACTTAATTTTAAGCAATTACCGGCAGCTTTAATAAATAAAGGATACATAAAAAATGAATCAGGCTGTAACTATGAAAATTATTTACTAGAGTTGATTAATAAATCTTCTTACTTCAGAAGCAAAGGGAAATCAGAGTATAATAAACCTGTAAATGAGAATAATGGTCAGTGTGATGCAATAGCAAACGATTATGAACTTGATTTTAAAATTCTATTAGCTGCATCGTGTCTACAAGCTAGTAATCTGTTTTCTCCCAGCATAAGCAATGTTAGTGACGGCATCACTACTTATGGTGAATGTAAAAAACCAAAAGGTGAGATTAAGGCGACTCAAATTCATGTTGCTTTTCGAACGAGAAATTTATCTGATTTACTGCAGCTTAAAATAGATTATACTGGAGTTAGAAAACAATGTATAGAGACAGATGTTTTAAAGGTTTTAAACAATCTTGAAACCTTAAAGAATCTACTATTGTACTTTCCGGTAGAATTTTTGTTTGGTGAAAATGATGTGCTCTCAAAATCTGAGGCTTTAGAAAAAATAATGCAAGCTTTGAATTATGACTTTGAATCTTTATTTGAATATCGAAACTATATTGCTGAGAAATTCGATACATATTTTGTAACGATTTACTCAGAGTCTTTTTACTTATTTAAAATAGAAAAGGAACAGCTAAAACATATAGAGGATATTAGATTGGAGGATTTACCTACCTTTATCAAATTGAGGAACTATCGTCTTTTTTAAAAAATAAGACCGCTAGGCACACACATATATAAACATGTTGTGTGAGGGAGATATTAAAATGGATAATGAAAAACAACAATTACCCACAGGAGCTGTAGACAGCATATTAAATGCCCAGAGTGATTTTATGAAGTTTTATGCAAGTATAAATGCTGAACAAATTGCTAAGATGATAGAACCGATAAGGGATTTTACCAAGGTAGTAAATGTTCCGTCAAATATTAATATTGCAGCAGCTGCTAGTTCGATGTTCAAGGAAGTCTCGAATATAAAAAGGGTAATTCCGGCAAATTATAACTTTAGTAGTTTAAATTCTTTATCAACCGTGATGAGAGATTTTCTTAATAGCTATCATGCTACTATTTTTAGGGACTTATCAATTATTTCAGAAGTTCTAAAGTCTCTTCCAGACCATTATGCTGAAGAAGAAATTGCAGACATAAAATCTAAACTTGAAATTTTAGCCACAAAAGGATGGGTAGTCTACTTCCAAGATAGCAATTTTTCTTATGATGTAGAAGCTGAAGACTTTGAGGAAGTTGAAGAATTTTGGTTTGAGATGCTAGAGAACGATATAGCTGATGAGAAGACCATATTTAAATTGGAAAAATCTCAATTTATTCCATCAGTCTTAATCAAGTCTATGATTCAGAGTTTCCAGTCTGCGAATTATTATGCGGCATATACAATTGCTACAATCATAATAGATGGGGTAATGAACAGGGTATCAGAGAAAAATTATAGTAAAGACAATTATGTCCCTGTCGGAAAGTCCACAGTAGGCATTTTAAAGAAAGAATTCGTAGAAACAACGTTATTAGATACTGGGTTACTTAAGTGGCTTTATCTCTTTTTCGAGAATACTAATAAGTTTACATTGAACTGGCCGAATCGTCATATGGTCAATCATGGGAGATGGACAGAAGAGATAAGTAAGAAAGAATTTTTGAAAATCTTTAATACCGTCCTGTATATAGAAGAAGCTGTAAATAATCGCATTAGTTACGTTTAATAATTTAATTCGGGAAATTCGATTGCTATTATTTCGCTTCACAGTATTGGTAGTAAAAGTCAATACATGTGGAGACGGTAGCATTATTGTCCAAACTCGATGTCGATAAGCATATAGATGTTGAAATTAAGCTGGATGAGCTTGATTTGACAAGTGCTGAAAGTAAAGCGACTTATGCACAAATCAAGGAATATATATTGGAAAAATTTGATTTAAAGGTTTCGACACTCTATATTGCACAGATTAAAAAGAAATGTGGAATTGTACTGAGGGAGCATTATAATAAATCAAAAAAAGAGAAACAGGTTATTCCACAATGCACATCGGAAAAAGAGGAAGCTATCATGGATGCATTAAGGCATTTTAAAATGATTTAGTAGAAATGGAGGGTATTTATGAGATGGATAATAAAAATAATTTTGTTTCCAATAATATTATCATTTATATCGTCCTTATAGATTATGCCGGTGGAATTTACACGCTTTGCAATCTGATTGATGTTGCTTGTAGCGTTGGAGAGTAAACCCTGTAAATCTCTAAACGGCTCTAAATCAACTTGATATATTTCCTTTTTTAAAATGCACTTGCGAATGAAATGGCTCATATTTCTGCATTTCGCAAGTTTTCTTTTCTCCCT
>NZ_KQ968976.1:497020-500762 GCF_001578725.1 Streptococcus sp. DD04 | reverse complement strand
CCTCAAAAAGAGCCTTTTCTTCCTTAGTCAACTTAATTTCAAGTCTTTCATTTCGTATTCTATTTGCCATAAATAGTTCCTCCTTTGAATGTATTTCGGGGTCTTAGGGTTCTCCCTAACAAGCTAAAAATTGATAAAAAAAGAAGCAGATCCCAAAGGGCTGCTTCGTCAATTTTTCCGTAAGTGTCCGTACACTTACTGTGCTTGCTACAAAAGTCAAGCAAGCATTAAGCATTTTTCTAAAATTGTAAATATATTATACCATAAAATTCAAGAGAAATGAGAAAACACAATTGACAAAATGTCAGTTGCGTGATATCCTTTAAATTAGGAGGGATAAAATGCGAGATGTGAAAGAACCGGAAATACGACGTGCTGAAATTATGGATGCTGCAATGCTACTATTTATAGAGCAAGGGTATACTAATACAACAACTCAGGATATTGTTGACAAAGTAAATATATCAAGAGGCTTGCTGTACTATCACTTTAAGAATAAAGAAGATATCTTATATTGTCTTGTGGAACAATATTCAGATAAATTATTGAAAGATATTCATGTTATTGTCTATGATGAAGATAAAACCGCCATTGAAAAAATTAGAGCTTTTATAGATGCCACAATTATATCTTCGGAAAATATTTCAGCAGAGGGAACAGAGTTACAAAAAACAGTTGATCTTGAAGAAAATCGATATATGATAGATAAGTTATCTCATAAGATTATTGAAAAACTGACAATATATTTTGAAAGGATAATAAACCAAGGAATATCAGAAAAAACACTTTTTGTAAAATATCCGTCTGAAACAGCGGAATTTCTTATGACAGCTTATGTTTTTGTTTCAAATAACATAAGTATAAGATATTCAAAAAAAGAGTCTGTCAATGAGTATTTAAACGCATTTAAGATAATGCTTGAACAAAGCTTAAATGCAAAAAAACTCTTTAGCAATTGAAAAAGAATAGAATGTTTGTAAAAATAATAATGTTCCGATAGCTAATGCTAAAAAAGCTATCGGTATTATTTCAAAGAATAACTGACAAATTGTCAATGGAGGTAAAAGCATGTTAGAGATAAATAATTTTAGTAAATTTTATGGAGACAAAAAAGTTGTTGATAACCTATCCATTTCAGTACAGTCTGGAGATATTTATGGATTCATTGGTGCAAATGGAGCCGGAAAAACTACAACAATAAAAGCAGTAGTTGGGATTCATGATTTTGAGAATGGAAGTATAACGATTGATGGGCATTCCATTAAAGAGGAGCCTGTTATTTGTAAAAAAATGATGGCATACATTCCGGATAATCCAGACTTATATGAACATATGACGGGATTTCAGTACATCAATTTTATTGCAGATTTATTTGAAATTTCTACTGAAATACGTAGAGAAAGAATTCGAAAATATAGTGATTTATTTGAAATGACTAAGCATCTTTCGGGGATGATATCTTCGTATTCACATGGTATGAAGCAACGAACAGCGATTATTTCTGCACTGGTTCATTCTCCAAAGTTACTAATTTTAGATGAACCTTTTGTAGGACTTGATCCAAAAGCAGCTTTTCTACTAAAGAAAGTAATGCACGAATGCGTGTCGGATGGAGGAGCTATTTTCTTTTCAACACATGTTTTGGATGTTGCAGAAAAATTATGTAATAAAATTGCAATTATAAAAAATGGAAAGTTAATCGCAAGCGGAAATACAGAAGAAGTCAAAGGTGATAAAACTTTGGAAACTTTTTTCATGGAGGTACAAGATAATGAGCAAAATTTGGATACTAATTAGAGCCCAATTGATAAATTTTTTTCCAATCAACGAAATTAGAGAGCCGAGAAATAAAAAGCAAAGCTCTGTTGTTATTGCAAGTTTTGGAATAATAACTCTTGCTATATTTTTCTGTGTCTATAATATTATGACAGCCAAAACACTGGTACAAGTTGGACAGCAGGAATTGATACCGGCTTATATGGTTGCGGTATCAAGTTTTTCAATATTATTTTTGACAATATTTTATTCTAATGGAATTTTATTTGGTAGTCGTGATATAGAAACGCTTTTATCGCTACCTTTAAAAAGCTCAGACATTATAAGTAGCAAGTTTATGTTTATGTATTTATTGAACTTTTTAATAGGATTCATATTTATGCTTCCGGGGGGCATTGTTTGGGCGTTAAACGGAAGCTTAAATGTATTACAGATTATATTGTATTTTACCTCCATGATTTTTGTTCCATTGATACCTATGTGCATAGCAGCATGTATGGGAATGATTGTTGTGGCTGTTTCATCTTATTTTAAGAGGAAAAATGTTATTGCTCTAATCTTTTCATTTGCAATGATAGGCATAATTGGATATATTGCAGTGTCAGCTATGAAATCAGGTAATGAAGACAGCATTGAGATCATGCTTTCTAAGCAAATTACAGAACTGTACCCAATATCCGGGTTATTCGTGCAACACACAAATTTTCCAATGTATATTGGAATGGGATTATTTATTGCTTTTTCAACAGCAGTTTTTTATATATTTGTAAAAATTGTTGCGATGAAGTATGGATTGCTTAATACTCTTGCTAAAACAACATCAAGATATTCTGATAACAAAAAATCTTATAATAGAAAATCGATATTTCTTGCCTTGTATAAAAAAGAAATGGGACGCTTTTTAAGCTTGTACATGGCGGTCTTGAATGCAGGCCTTGGTGTAATACTTTTATGTGTTTTTAGTATATTTTTGCTTTTTAATTCTGTAGAACAAATAGGAGAGTCTTCAGGGATAGAAAATATAAATGAATATCTCTCAAATTTTGCTCCATTATTTATTGCATCTATGCTCTCGCTCAGTTGCCCGGCAGCTTCAGCGATATCTTTAGAAGGAAAAAACATTTGGATTTTGCAAAGCTCTCCTGTTAAGGTAAAAATGATCTTAAATTCCAAGATAGCTGTAAACCTTACACTTCATTTGATTGGGTATATGATTTCCATATTTGCATTTATGCTAAAACTTGATATGAACTTTATTCAAGTTATTAACCTAATAATTGTTCCTATATGCTATTCGATCTTTATAACAGTGATAGGAATTTCCCTAAATAAAAAGTATCCAAATTATGAATGGGAAAGCGAGATGATGGTAGTAAAGCAGAGCATGCCTGTTATTGTGTCTGGACTTGTCGGGATAATTGCACTCATTACACCAATTCTTCTTAATTGGTTTTTAAATCTTCCGATAACACCGGTTTTGCAGATAATATCAGTTACTTTACTTGTTATTTCAAGCGAAGTTTATATAAAAGTTAGCAAGTCAAATTTTATTTAGTTTAAGGAGGGAAAATTGTATGAAAGTTGGGCTGTTAAAAGATGTCTTGGTGTTGATGTTAATGATTGTTGTAATATTTATTATTTGCATATTTCTCCCGGAGAAAATTCCTGTTCATTTCAATGCAAAAGGAACCCCTGATATGTTTGCTAATAAATATTATCTTCTGTTTGCTACGGTTATTCCGTATTCTGCTTATTGGAAATTTATACGAGGAAGGAAAAATAAAAAGGTTAAGTGAATATGTATCCATATTTACAAATAACATCTGTGATAAGAGCAACTATTTTAAGAGGTAAGTATGTACCGGGGTAACAGATGCCTCCCATAAGGACTTTAGCAGAGATGGAAGAATGTAATCCTGCAACCGTCCAAAAAGCATTAAAAATTCTTGAGAAACAGGGGTTGATT
>NZ_KQ968976.1:487209-497000 GCF_001578725.1 Streptococcus sp. DD04 | reverse complement strand
AAAAAGCATTAAAAATTCTTGAGAAACAGGGGTTGATTGTTAGTCGTGGAAGTAAAGGATATTTTGTTACTGAAAGTGAGAAGAAAATAATTGAGTTAAGAAATCAGCATTTGAACAGGCTAACAAAAATATTGTTTGAAAAACTATATGTCTTAGGATTTTCGGATTCTGAGATTATCAAACTATTTGATAGAATAGAAACTAAAAAAATGAATAAAAATCAATTATGTATGAAGAAGATAAAGATACTGACTATTTAGATTATTGATAAAATGGAGGAAACAAATATGGAAGAATCTAAACATCTAATGTTAGAAATACCAAAGAAACAAAATGGGATTACAGCCAAAGTTTAGCGATAATGACTTTGATAGATTTCTTTCTTGGAAAGGTAGAAAATCAGATGAAACGCTGTGTAATGATTTTAAGCTATTAATTATTTCGCTTTCAA
Source organism: Streptococcus sp. DD04 (assembly GCF_001578725.1). Taxonomy (NCBI): domain Bacteria; kingdom Bacillati; phylum Bacillota; class Bacilli; order Lactobacillales; family Streptococcaceae; genus Streptococcus; species Streptococcus sp. DD04. The sequence goes on along the minus strand of NZ_KQ968976.1, from coordinate 496,549 downwards.
ATCTTCTTTATAAAATTGATTTGGATGATAAAGATAAGAAGCTTTTATATAAAACTTTTAGAAAAAACAAAGAAATGCTTAGTGCGTTAGAAATTAAAAAGAAAGATTTTACTTTGGATATTATTAATGCAGTGGAAGAAGCACTTTCATATAGTTATAAATGATATGTATTTAAAGAAGAAAATAAGGATGAACTTATACTGTTAATTGTTTTATTTATCATATTTTATTGGTTAATATTTATTGCTAGTAAAAGCCTTGACCTCAAGGCTTTTTACTATATACACAAACAACACCTTGCAATCATTTTTTTAAAGTGATATACTAGGGCTACACAATGAAATCGTTTGCATAAAATTGTGATGAGTTTATAAAGAGAAATCTAGGAGAGAAAATATGGAATTGACAGCTATTTACCACAGGCCGGAGTCGGAGTATGCTTATCTATACAAGGATAAGCAATTGCACATTCGTATTCGGACGAAAAAGGGGGATATTGAAACAGTCGCCTTGCACTATGGAGATCCTTTTATTTTTATGGAGGATTCATATGAAGATACCAAAGAGATGGTTAAAATGACTTCTGATGATTTGTTTGATTATTGGCAAGTGGAGGTCTCAGTTGGCTTTGCTCGGATCCAGTATCTCTTTGAGATTAAGGATAAGCAAGGCCAGAGTATCTTGTATGGCGATAAGGGGTGTGTTGAAAACACGCTTGAAAATCTTCATTACGAGGGGAATGGCTTTAAGCTTCCTTATATTCATGAAATTGATGGTTGCAAAGTTCCTGACTGGGTGGCAGAGACGGTATGGTACCAGATTTTCCCAGAACGCTTTGCTAATGGCAATCCTGAGATTTCACCTGAAGGTGCGCTAGCTTGGGATTCGTCTATTAAACCAAAAACTAGCGATTTCTTTGGTGGAGATTTACAGGGGATTATTGACCATCTGGATTACTTGCAGGACTTGGGCATTACAGGCCTTTATCTCTGTCCAATCTTTGAGTCCCCTAGCAATCACAAGTATGATACGACGGATTATTTCGAAATTGATCGTCATTTTGGAGACAAGGAAACCTTCCGTAAACTGGTGGAGCAAGCCCATCAACGTGGCATGAAGGTGATGCTGGATGCTGTTTTTAATCATATCGGCGATCAATCTCCACAATGGCAGGATGTCCTTAAATACGGCGAAAATTCAGCTTATAAAGACTGGTTTCATGTTCGAGAGTTCCCAGTGACAAAGGATAAGCTTGCAAATCCAAGAAAGCTCCCTTACCATACCTTTGCCTTTGAGAGCTATATGCCAAAGCTCAATACAGCAAATCCTCAAGTGAGAGACTATTTGTTGAGCGTTGCGACCTACTGGATTGAAGAGTTTGACATCGATGCTTGGCGGCTGGATGTGGCCAACGAAGTCGACCACCAATTTTGGAGAGATTTCCGTAAGGCTGTCTTGGCTAAAAAGCCTGACCTTTATATTCTTGGAGAAGTCTGGCACACGTCTCAGCCTTGGCTAAATGGTGATGAGTTCCATGCGGTCATGAACTATCCTTTATCTGATAGTATCAAGGATTATTTCTTGCGTGGGGTCAAGAAGACCAGTCAATTTATCGATGAGATCAATGGCCAGTCTATGTATTATAGACAGCAGATTTCTGAGGTCATGTTCAATCTTCTGGATTCGCACGATACGGAGCGCATTTTGGCTACTGCCAAAGGTGATACACAGCTTGTTAAGTCTACTCTAGCCTGCCTCTTTTTACAAAGGGGAACACCGTGTTTCTACTATGGAACCGAGTTAGAATTAGACGGAGGGCCAGATCCAGATTGTCGTCGTGTGATGCCTTGGGAACGTGTTTCCGATAGCAATGAGATGCTCGATTTCATGAAGAAATTGATTCAGCTTCGCAAGGATGCTTCAGACATTATCCAGCATGGAAAATATATTCTAGAAGAAATCAAGCCTGATGTGCTGTCTTTGGAATGGGACTATGATAGACAAAAGGTCCGAGCAATTTTTAACCCATCAACTGAAAACTATCTTTTAGATAGTGATTCTGCAACTTTAGCAAGTCATTGTCAAATCTCGGGTGGGCAGCTTCTTATCTTACCAAAAGGCTTCGTAATCATTTAGGAAGATTGGGAACTGTTGCAAATTAATTTTTTGAAATTCGACTGAAAGACTTGTCAGGGTTACTCAAATTTCAAAAAACCAATCTAAGAGCAGTCTATTTAAGAAGAGCAAGTAACTTATTAGAAAAGAGGAGTTCAGAATGGAATTAAATGATTTTACGGAAAAAGAGCAAGAGCAAATCAAAAAGGGGCTTAGTACAGCCGTTATTAGTGATAAGGAAGCGGCTAAAAAGATTTTGGCGCTGGTGCCACAAGAATGGCTTAAGCGAATTCCCTTCTTTGTGAGAGGGCATGCAACGACCAAGACGGTTGAGCGAGTTGCCAAGCAATACCCAGAACTTTACGCTGTAGCTAAGCAAGCAGGAGAGCTTCCTGAAAAGGAGCGTGAAGAATTGCGCGCTATCATGATAGCTATCTTTGAAGAAAAGATGAACAAGCACAAGATTAAGTAGATTTATCAGTGTATAGCGTATAGCGATTCCTTTCTTTAAGTTGGCATTTGGAATTAGCTACTCTACCTTACTCATCAATTCATAAATCAAAGTGACTGCCGTTGATAAAAGTGCAGTCATTTTTTTGTTAAGGGGAATAGCTTCGGTGAGGTGTGTGTTTGTTTTATAAAGTTGTACTTTTAATTCAGATGTGATTTCAAGAACAAGGAAGTTTCTGTTCAAATTAGCTTTTTTCTTTCTGTTTTCCAGTATTTCTTGATATAATAACAAGAGGAATCTTTGAAAATTACCATAGTAAAAATGTAAACAGGACGAAAGAATGAAGAAAGTAAAAAAGATTATGTTGATGAGTGCCTGCACTTTGGCAATTCTTGGCTTAGTGGCGTGTGGGAAGACGCAAAAGCAATCGAACGGCGGTCAAGAAAATTCAACAGTTGGTCAGACTAGCTCGGAAAAATATCCGTGGAAGGCGACTTATTCAAATCTAAACAGTAAAAAAAGTGTCGAAGAAGTTAAGAGTCTGTTGGCTGCCGACTTGGATAAAAATGGTGTAGATAACTTTGTCAATCTAGTCAATGACTACAATGGCATTGTTGGTTCTGCTGGATTAACGGGAGATTTCACTACATTCACCAAAACAGACTACGATGTAGAAAAAATCAGCAACTTGTGGCGTGAAAAAAAGGGTGATTTTATCGGGACAAATTGCCGAATTAACTCTTATACTTTGCTAAAAAATAGCATCGAAATCCCTCAAATGGAAAAGGATGATGAACTTTTGTTCTTGGATAATGACGCGATTGACAAGGGAAAGCTATTTGATACTAAAGATAAAGAAGCCTTTAATATCCTATTCTCAAGAGTCAAGACTGAGGCGACCCAAGATGTCAAAGTTCACGCTAAGAAGATGGAGGAATACTTCAAACAGTTCAAGTTTAACGAAAAGGCAAGGATGCTCTCTGTCATTGTCCACGACAATCTTGACGGTGATTCTCTCTTTGTCGGGCATGTCGGCGTCTTGGTTCCAGATAAAGACGGATATTTATTTGTCGAAAAGCTGACCTTTGAAGAACCTTACCAGGCTATCAAGTTTGCAACCAAGGAAGATGTCTACAAATACTTGCAGACCAAATATAAAGACTACACAGGAGAAGGTCTGGCCAAGCCCTTTCTCATGGATAATGAGAAAGTAGTAGAGGATAAATAGAGATATTGCTGCTGTATGGAGTTTAATGTTTAGTTACGGCTGGTTGTTATTTCTGGAATCTTTTTGACTGTTTGATGGCAAGTCTAACAGAGTCATTTTTCTAGTTAAGTTAAAGTATAATTAGGGCAGACAGACGCACGGTTGTAACAACTGTACGTCTTTTTGCGTCGAAAAAGTGCTTGGTAATGTCTATATTGCTTTCTCCGCTACAGAAATGATAAAAATGTGATAGCTCTCTTAAAGAAAATCCTTTCTTTTTTAGAAAACATCAACTTTTTGTTGCATTTGCAATAAAAAGTTGATATACTAGTTTCATAAGGAGGACAAATGACAGTTTTACGTGAAATTGGCATTATTGCCCGAGCTTTGGATTCCATAGCTAATCTGGAGTTTCGTGACATAGATCTGGCGCGGGGGCAATATCTCTATCTGGTGCGGATTGCGGAGAATCCTGGCATTATCCAGGAGGAGCTGTCGGATTTGCTCAAGGTCGATCGCTCGACGGTGGCTCGCTCAGTCAAGAAACTAGAAGGCAAAGGTTTACTGGAACAGCGCCCAGCTGCCAATAACCGTAAGAATAAGGAATGGTTTGTCACCGAAAAGGGGGCAACCCTCTATCCTTTTATCTTAGCGGAAAACGAGTATTCGGAGCAGGTTTCGTTGGAAACTTTTTCAGAAACTGAGCGGAAAGAGTTAGAAAAGATGCTGGTTCGCGTCCGAGAGAATATTACCAAGGACTGGGAGCTGGTCAAAAAAGGTCAGAAAAGAAATTATTGAGGTGCAACATGAAAATTACAGTTGAAAATGAATTTTGGACTTTGTTTCCAGAGGCGCAGATTAGTATTATGGTAGCCAAGGGTTTGGACAATTCAGTTGATGAAAGTAAGGATCCTTATTTCAAATCCTTGCTAGATAAGGGAGCAAAGCGAGCTGAAGACTTTATCCCAGATGAGAATTTTACCCAGAATGATGTTATTCAGGAATGGCGGCAGGCTTTTAGTAAGTTTAAAACTAAGAAGGGAGCCCGTTCTTCCATTGAAGCCCTGCTCAAGCGGGTCAGTCAGGGGCGGGAGTTTCATCCGATCAATCCTTTGGTAGATCTTTATAACAGTGTGTCCTTGTCTTATGCCGTTCCTTGTGGTGGGGAGGATTTGGACAAGATTGTCGGTGGTCTTCATCTGGGGAAAGCCAAGGGTGGTGAAGCCTTCTTTCCACTGGGAGCTGAAACGGATGCACCGGCTCTCCCAGAGGAAATTATCTACTATGATGAGGAGGGAGCCGTCTGCCGCTGTCTCAACTGGCGAGAAGCTCAGCGAACCATGCTGACAGAAGGGACCAAGGATGCTGTTTTGGTTATCGAGGCTATCAATGGAGAGCAGGCAGCGCGTGCTCAAGCAGCCATGAAAGAACTCCAGTCTCTGGTGGAGGAATATTTCGGTGTCAAGGGTGACATTACCCACCTGACAGCTGAAAATCCAAGTTTGGAAATCTAATCATCAAAAAATCTGGGTCAGAATAATCTGGTCCAGATTTGCTTTTATAGGGCAAAGAAACTTTGGTCTAAACATAACTCTATTTTCTCTTCTTCGTAAGAAACCGACAATAATGCATCTGATTTGAATCATTCAAATCTTAAATTATAATGCTTTTGTATAATAATATCTTTCTCCGGTATAGGGATATTCTTTTAAGGCAAACACTTCTTCATAACCGTGCTTTTTATAAAAATCCGGTGCTTGAAACTGATAGGTGTTCACAAATGAATATTTACACTTTCTTTCTCTAGCCTCTTTTTCTGCCCGGTTCAAAATGTTTGAGCCTATGCCTTGTCCTCGGAAATCCTCTTGCACATACAAATATTCAATTTCTAGCCAATTTCCAAAAGTTTCGGCTACCATGCCAGCAATTAGATTTCCTTGTTGGTCTTCGACATAGATGTTAAGAGGTTCACTTTTTGACGGTTCTCTCTTTGATTGATTATATGCTCTGATTAAATTTCCCAGTTCTTGTGTTTTCTTCGATTCTCTATTTTCCAATCGAAATTGCATTGTAGCCTCCATATTAGCTTCTCAAATAGCCTATTATTATTTCTTGCTTTTAAAAACAAAAATCTTGCTGAAGACATAGTTGAGGATGATAATAGCTACTTGGGCAATGAAGGTTTCGACAGTATTGACCATCTTGATGTCATTGTTGACAAATTGGCCGATGATTTGCGGGAACCAGCTGACAAAGATGATGGTTAGAGCTAGGTCGAGGCCTAGGGTGCTGAGCCGAGCGATAAAGAATTTAATCAGTCTGACTGGCCAGCCCTTTCTTTTTTGCTTGAAAACAATGGTATCGTTGGTCGCAAAGGCAAAAAGAATACCGGCGATATTTCCGATGATGGTCGCAATGATTTCATTCGAGGTCAGAGTATAGAGCAGCATCCGGGTCGCGACAGCTACCACAGTAGTGGCTACTCCAAAAAACAGGTAGGATAAAATTTCATTACCAAAAAACTTTTTTATTACAACTTTCATGATCTTAGTCTATCATATTTTCGGGATTTGTGCTATACTTGAAAGGCTGTGTCTCAATGTGAGAGAATGAGGAGAAGGAGCTGTTTTAAAAGAATCTCCGACCTATTTCATTTCTTACTGTTAGTGATGGATACAGCCCTTGACGCTTAGCTTCTTTCGTCAAGCATATTTTAAGCGGGAAAACCGCTAAAGGAGAAAAAATGAAAAAACAAAACCTAACTGTTCGTGACATGACTCAGATTGCCTTAGTTGCGGCGATCTATGTAGCTTTGACCATTACCCCACCTTTGAATGCTATTAGCTATGGTGCTTATCAATTCCGTATTTCGGAGATGATGAACTTTATGGCCTTTTATCATCGTAAGTATATCATCGGGGTGACCTTAGGCTGTATGATTGCCAATTTATATAGTTTTGGTATCGTAGATGTCTTTGTTGGTGGTGGTTCCACTTTAGTTTTTTTGACTTTAGGTGTTATTCTTTTTGAAAAATTCAAGAATCAATATATTCTTAATAATCTGATTCGGCTAGATCATTTCTGCTTTGCAATTCTCTTTTCTATTTCCATGTTTACCATTGCTGCGGAACTGCACCTCTTACAAGGTCTTCCCTTTTTCCTCACTTGGTTTACGACAGCGGCTGGAGAATTTGTTTCTTTGCTAATTGGAGCGATTTTAATCAATCGTCTGTCCCAGCATATTGATTTGACGAGATAGATTACAAGGAACAACTATAAAAATGTATGGTTGTTTTTAATTTCCTGTGGATTGTGAGGAACAAATAGAGGAAGATTTCGCCCATTTATGATAAAATAGAAGTATGAAAAAAAGAATTGCAGAATTAGTCAAATTGCTTAATCGATACGCCCATGAATACTATACCAGTGATTGTCCAAGCGTATCTGACAGTGAGTATGATCGGCTCTATCGTGAGCTGGTGAACTTAGAAGAAAAGTACCCAACAGACATTCTGCCTGACAGCCCTACACATCGGGTTGGTGGGAAGATTTTAGAAGGATTTGAAAAATACCAACACCAGTATCCTCTTTTTAGTTTGCAGGATGCTTTTTCACGTGAAGAATTACTGGCATTTGACGAGCGGGTGCGTCGGGAATTTCCCAGCGTTTCCTACTTCTGCGAGCTCAAGATTGACGGTCTGTCTATTTCCCTGACCTATGAAAATGGTGTCTTGATAGCAGGCGCGACGCGCGGAGACGGCTCTGTCGGTGAAAACATCACGGAAAATCTCAAACGGGTCAAGGATATTCCCTTGACTCTCAAAGAGCCTGTTGACTTGACTGTCCGCGGAGAATGCTACATGCCCAAGGCCTCCTTTGATGCGGTTAACCAGCTACGGCAGGAAAATGGTGAGCCTGAGTTTGCCAATCCGCGAAATGCAGCAGCTGGAACCCTACGCCAATTGGATACAGCTGTTGTGGCTAAGCGTAAACTGGCTACTTTCCTCTATCAAGAAGCCAGTCCGACTCAGGAAACCAGTCAGGAAGCTGTTTTGAATAAGCTGGCATCTTTGGACTTCTCAGTCAATCCTACTCATATTCTGGCGGAATCTATGGATCAGGTCTGGGAGTTTATCGAAAAAATTGCTCAGGAGCGGGATAGTCTGCCTTATGAGATTGACGGTATTGTTATCAAGGTCAATGACTTGGCGGTGCAAGAGGAGCTTGGATTTACTGTCAAGGCACCTAAGTGGGCCATCGCCTATAAGTTTCCAGCTGAGGAAAAGGAAGCCCAGCTTTTGTCTGTGGACTGGACCGTCGGACGGACGGGAGTTGTGACTCCCACGGCGAACTTGACGCCGGTGCAGCTAGCGGGAACGACTGTCAGCCGAGCAACCTTACACAATGTGGACTACATATCTGAAAAAGATATTCGCAAGGAGGATACAGTTATTGTCTATAAGGCAGGCGATATTATACCAGCCGTCTTGCGTGTGGTCGAGTCTAAGAGGGTGTCAGAAGAGGCTGTGGAAATCCCAAGTCACTGCCCGAGTTGTGGCGGTGAGCTATTGCATTTTGAGGATGAGGTAGCTCTGCGTTGTATCAATCCTCTCTGTCCCGCTCAAATCATGGAGGGTTTGACTCATTTTGCCAGCCGAGATGCTATGAACATCACAGGCCTAGGCCCTGCGATTGTCGAAAAGCTCTTTGCCAAGGAATTGGTCAAGGATGTTGCCAGCATTTACCGTCTTTCTGTAGAAGACTTGCTCACCTTAGACGGCTTTAAGGAAAAATCAGCCAACAAGTTGTATCATGCTATTCAAGCTTCCAAGGATAACTCAGCAGAGAAATTACTCTTTGGGCTGGGTATTCGTCATGTGGGAAGCAAGGCCAGTCGGATTCTATTAGAGAAATTCCACGATATTCCTAGGTTGTCTCAGGCAAACCAAGAAGACATTGCAGCTATTGATAGCTTGGGGACTGTTATTGCTCAAAGTCTGCATTCTTACTTTGAGCAGGAAGGCAGCCAAGTGCTGCTGCGGGAACTGCAAGAAGCTGGTGTCAATTTAGACTATCTAGGTGAAAAAGTAGCTGCTGATGCAGTCCTCTCTGGCAAAACAGTCGTACTGACCGGAAAATTACAAAAATTAACACGGAATCAAGCCAAAGAAAAATTGCTGAGCTTGGGAGCTAATGTTGCCGGAAGTGTGTCTAAAAAGACGGACTTGGTGGTAGCTGGCAGTGATGCAGGCAGCAAATTGACCAAAGCCCAAGAACTTGGAATCGAGATTCGAGATGAGCATTGGTTAGATGGCTTGTGAGGCTGAGTATGAAGAACAAGATAAAAAAAGCAAGATTGATTTATAACCCAACTTCTGGGCAGGAGATTATCAAGAAAAATATTGCCGAAGTCTTGGACGTTTTAGAAGATGTTGGCTATGAGACCAGCGCCTACCAAACGACTCCAGAGCCTTTCTCCGCGCAGCGGGAAGCCGAAAGGGCAGCCAAGGCTGGTTTTGACTTGGTGATTGCTGCTGGTGGTGACGGAACGATTAATGAAGTGGTCA
>NZ_KQ968976.1:483468-487080 GCF_001578725.1 Streptococcus sp. DD04 | reverse complement strand
ATGTGCGTCCCAAGCTGGCCTTTATCCCGACCGGAACGACCAATGACTATGCGCGAGCTCTGAAGATTCCGATGGGGGATCCGGTAGCTGCTGCCCGCATTATTGAGAAAAACCAAACGATTCAGATGGATATCGGCCGGGCTTATGGCAGCAAATACTTTATCAATATTGCTGCTGCAGGTACCCTAACGGAGCTGACTTACAGTGTTCCTAGTGAAGTCAAATCCCGTCTGGGTTATCTGGCTTATGTCGCAGAAGGGGCTAAAATGCTGCCTCGCTCCAAATCTCGTAAGGTACGGATTGAGCATGATCATGGTGTTTTTGAGGGCAAGGTTTCGCTTGTCTTTGTAGCCTTGACTAACTCTATTGGTGGTTTTGAAAAACTAGCTCCAGATACAAAATTCGATGATGGGAATTTTACCTTGATTGTAGTAAAAACGGCTAAGTTATTTGATATGCTTAGCTTGATTATACAAGCAATTAATGGTGGACAGCATGTGACGGATACCAAGGTTGAATATCTTAAAACCAGCAAATTGAAGCTAGAAGTATTGGACAAAAAAGCACCGTTTATGCTGAATCTAGATGGGGAGTATGGTGGCGATACGCCAGTAGAGCTCGAAGTTTTGCATAATCATCTGGAATTTTTTGCAAATATAGACGAAATTGATGAGAATGCTCTTTCGATAGAATAATTTAGAAATGAAGAGATTAATGAAAATGTTAGACTATAAGGTCATTGTTCACTATCATAATCCTAAGGGAGATTACTTTTCTTATGATTTGTGGCAGTGGCAGACAAATAAATGGGGAAAAGAAGCTTCTTTTTCCAAACTTGATTATTTCGGTATTCAAGGAGAACTATCTTTTAAAACTTTGGAGCCTTTGGGGCAAGCCCATGTGATTGTCAAGCGTTCGGACTGGTCCAGCCAGTCTTGTGACTATCATATCGATTTATTGCCTGCTCATTTATCAACAGAAGTATGGCTGATTGAAGGAGACCATCAGGTTTATTATTCCCTTCAGGCGGCTACAACCAGCCACCAATACTCACAGCGCCGCCCTCATAATTTTGATGTGGCTATGCGGTCAGATTATTTTGATGAATGCTGGGGTTACCAAGGTTGGCTTGGTCATCGTCTGCAGGGGCAGACCAACCTGTTTAAAGTCTGGGCTCCAACAGCAAAAAATGTCGAATTGGTAGTCTATGAATCTTCCAGCAATGAAGCAGCCATTTATAAAAAATTCCCTATGAAAAAGGGAGAAACATACTCGCATGATCATACTAAAAATACAATTGGAGTTTGGTTGGTTGACGTGCCAGAGGATCTAGCTGGCAAGGCCTACCATTATCATGTTAGTTTTGAAAATCAACATTTTCATACCCGCGATCCTTATACGATAGCCACTAGTCCAGATGGTAAGCGCTCAGCTATTGTTGCTGAAAAGGACAAGACTGTTCCAGGGTTTAAGGTCTGTCAAGGTAAGAAAGCCACCTGGCGCCTCAAAAATCCTAATCAGGCAGTCATCTATGAGATGCATATTCGGGATTTAACCAAATCCAGCAGTTCTGGGGTAGAAGAGAGCCTGCGAGGAACCTTCTTAGGCGCTTGTCAGACAGGTACTAGGAACCGATTGCGGTACAAGACAGGCTTTGATTATATCTGTGACTTAGGGATCAATGTGGTTCAGCTCCAGCCGATCTCTGACCGTCACAAGGACTATGATGAAAATGGGAAAGTCACTTATAACTGGGGTTATGATCCGCAGAACTACAATGCGCCAGAAATCAGTTTTTCTTCCAATCCAGATGACCCAGGTCAGGCTATTCGAGATTTGAAAACCATGATTCAGGCCTATCACGATGCTGGCATTTCTGTGACCTTGGACGTAGTTTACAACCATATCTATTCAACTTTTGACTCAGCTTTTCAGGCAACTGTTCCCGATTATTACTACCGGATGAATCCCAATGGTTCCTTCCAAAATGGTACCGGTGTCGGCAGTGAGACAGCAAGCGAGCACGAGATGTTCCGCAAATTCATGATTGATTCGCTGCGTTATTGGGTTGAGGAGTTCAATATTGATGGCTTCCGTTTTGATTTGATGGGAATCCATGATGTAGCGACTATGAATGCAATCCGTGAGGAAATGGATAAAATCGATTCGAGGATCTTGCTTTATGGAGAAGGCTGGGATATGGGAACGGGTCTGATGCCACAGGATAAGGCTAAAAAAGACAATGCTTATCAAATGCCGCGGATTGGCTTCTTCAATGATACCGAGCGCGATGCGGTGAAGGGAGCTGAGGTCTATGGCGGGGTGAAAGCAGGCTTTGTCAGCGGCCAGGCGACTGAAGACATTGTAGCCAAGTCTATTTTGGGAAGCAAGGAGTTAGGCTCTTATTGGTTACCAGAGCAGGTACTCAACTATGTTGAAGCCCATGATAATTTCAACTTGCATGACTTACTGACTGAATTGCATCCACACGATGACGTTTTAACAAAATCCAAACGTATTGAACTGGCAACAGCCATGAATTTACTTATGCAGGGCATGGCTTTTATGGAATTAGGTCAAGAGTTCTCACGAAGTAAATTAGTAGCAACAGGTGAAGGCGGAGAAGTGCTGCACAGCGACCGAGAAAGAGCGATGAACAGCTACAATGCCCCGGATGCTGTCAATCAAGTAAACTGGGATTTGCTCAATCATCATCAAAACAGCCTTGAATTTATCAAGCAGATCATTCATCTAAAGACAACTATCAAGGAATTTTCTTATAAGACTTACGCAGATATTTACAAGCATGTCTTTGTCAAATCTGCAAATCAAGGAAGCGGACTACTGATTTTTGAGATTAAGGATGAAAAGCACTATGAAATTATTTTCAACGCCAGTGGCTTGCCTTTCTACCTGTCAAATTCTGATAAGCTTCGTTTGATAGCTGGTAACAGCCGTCATAAAAGACCATTTTATGTTGAAAATCTGACTGCTTCTGTTTTTGAAGTAATTAACTAATGTCAAGATAAGCAAAATGACTATAAAAAAGGTTGAAGAAACCCACTTGTGGCTCCATTCTTCAATCTTTTTTTGATTGGCGGAAAATAAAAAACTCTCCCAAAACATTTTCAACGTTTTGGTGAGAGTTTTGTAGTTTGATAAATACTAAGGAGTAGCAGTTGAACTAGAGGAACTTGAAGAGCTAGAGGAGCTAGAAGAGTCTCCGCTACTCTCTTCCTCACTGCTGGATTGGAATTGTTCAGGGTGCAGTGCTCGATAGCTTGGCGAATTGAATAAGTCAATGGAGGACACACCGCCACGTTTTGAGTAGAGGCTGGTCGATTGCTCTCCTTTTTCCTTCTCGATGGCTTGGAGAGCCTTGAAGGAGTTGATGTAAGAATAGTCCTCGGGATTGACTTTTCCTAGGTCATTGCCCGTGTAGAAGCGGAGCAGGTCCCCTGTCTGAATCGCATCGCTCATCTTCAGCTGGGTATTGGCTGCTGTCCGAATAGCTTCCAGTTCTGCAGTTGTGGATTCGTCGGGAAGGGTAATCTCGTCCCCAGTTTGTGTGTTGTAAATCCGTCCGCTGTAGCTTGTATATTTAGGGGTTAC
>NZ_KQ968976.1:451550-483448 GCF_001578725.1 Streptococcus sp. DD04 | reverse complement strand
AATCTCGTCCCCAGTTTGTGTGTTGTAAATCCGTCCGCTGTAGCTTGTATATTTAGGGGTTACAAAGTTATTGGTTGAGCGGAAAGTCACGATTTGCTCATGCTGAGGTGAGAGTAGGTCTTGTCCGACTTGAAGGTAATTTTTTGAGTCAATCCCCAATAAATGCTCCAAAGTTGGCAGCATATCGATTTGCCCACCAAAGGTATCAATGATTTTTCCTTTCTCCATACCTGGGATTACCACCATATATGGAACCCGCTGTAGCATAGCGTTGTCATAACTAGACCAGGTTTCAGAGTCTTTGCCTAGAAGTGGTGCTAGAGCTGGATTGCGGGAATTTGAAATTCCATAGTGGTCTCCGTAAAGAACAATAATTGAATTTTCATACAGCCCAGCTTCTTTAAGATAGTCAAAGAAGGCTTTGACAGCTGAGTCGAGATAGTTTGCAGTTGCAAAGTAGCCATTGATGGTTTCGTCTTTGGTATCTGCAAGCGGGAAACCAATTTCATCGCCAATCAGACTGGTCGTATAAGGATAGTGATTGGAGACGGTGATGTATTTGGCGTAGAAAGGCTGCTGTAAATGTTCCAGATACTTGATGGAATCTTTCAGCATGATCTTGTCGTTCAAGCCGTATTGGAAGGAGTTAGTCTCGTCCTGTTTGGTGAAGTAGGAGGCATCAAAGAAATAATTGTAGCCCCATTGCTTGTAGGCGGTGTTGCGGTTCCAGAAGCTGCCAGTATTTCCATGGAAAACAGCAGATGTGTAATTTCCATTTTGAGAGAGGATAAAAGGAGCTGCTTGCTGGGTATTGGTACCACCGTAATTTACCATGAAGGAGCCTTGGTTAAGACCGAATAGGCCTGTCTCTAGCATGGTTTCTGCATCGGATGTTTTTCCAGCCTTAACTTGGTTAAAGATGTTAGAAAAAGCCAAAGTTGAGTTGGAATGGTAAAGTGAGTTCAGAAAAGGCGTTACTTCGTATTCCTTGCCGTCCATCTGCAGTTTATAGTCAATTAAAAACTGTTGGAAGCTCTCTAAATGGAGATAAAATACATTGCGGCCCTTAGCAATGCCATAGTATTCAGAATTTGGCTCTGCATAATGGGATTGGATATATTGTTCAACTGGCTCCAGATCTTTGGCAGAGGCTTTAGAGCGCTCTTTATTGGCACTATAGGTTTGATTTGCACTGTAGCCTAGAAAGGCTGGCAGGCCGAGAGCTCGGACGACATAGTAATTTGAAAATCCGCGCGTCAGGAGCTCTGGACGATCAATCTCTGCTAGGAAAAGATTGGCTGAAAAGAGCATAGCTGACAGAGATGTCACGGCAAAGCTAGCCCGGATATTGAATGCACGATGATCCAAACGGATATACTTTTTATAAAAAAGCCAGCCAAGGATTGGGAAATCAATGATATAAATGGCATCCCACGGACGGAAAAGCTCCATGGCCGCTGCTCCCAGACCTGCAGAAACCTTGCTGGAGGCCAGCATGGTATTGACCGTCACAAAGTCGGTAAACTCGCGATAGTAGATGGAGTTGGAGACCAGCCAGACAAAGAGCAGCATGTAAATAGCAGTGCTGACCCAATAAAAAAGCTTGGTCGGTTTGATATAAAGAGCTAGTCCAATCAGCAAAAGTCCGATGGGAAAAGGGTTAATCAGAGCCAGAAAAATCTGGTAGGCTCCTTGAATATCTAAACTAAAATCGACAGTATAGGCCCACATGGTTTTTAACCAGTAAATCGTGAGCAAACTCAAGACGAAACCTAGCCTTGTACTCATAAAATTGAGTAAATTCTTGGTTATTTTTTTCACAGAAAGTTACTTCCTTGTCTTATTTCCTAAAAATTCTCTACCTCTAAGTATATCATAATTTTTTCAGTTGAGGAAAGATTGAGATGATTTAAGAGGTAGATTGTTTTATTTGTAAAATAATCAAGACTATAGTATTGGAATGAGGCAAGTTCTTTTTATCTGGATGTTAAAATTTCTCAAGAAAACATTTGTATTAGTGTCATTAAAAAGTTTATAAAAGATTAGATAAATACAGTGGAAAGAATGAGTAGTCTACTTACATTGGGGGATTTAATTGACAGAATGCTATTAAAATGATATTATTGTACTGAATCAATAAGTACACTTAAGTGAAGGAGAAATTTGTGGATATTATTATTAGTAATAACCGAGATAAGCCAATATATGAACAAATCATTTCTCAGATAAAAAATATGATTATGAGTGAAGAATTGGTTGCTGGAGATAGTCTTCCATCAATGAGGGCATTAGCCAAATCAATTCATGTAAGCGCTATTACAGTTCAGAGGGCATATGAAGAATTACAAAGAGATGGTTTTATTGAAACTGAAATAGGCAGAGGAACATATGTGCTGGCAAGAAACAAGGAATTTTATAAAGAGCAACAGCAGAAAAGAATAGAAGAACATCTACAGTTTGCTATTGAAGTTGCAAAAGAAAATGCAATCCCATTAGAAAAGATGATGGAGATACTAAAGATTTTGTACTTGGAGGAGGAATGACAATGACTAATATTTTGACATTGGAAAATGTGAACAAAAAATATGAGAAATCAAATTTTTCAATCAGAAACATATCCTTTTCATTGCCAGAAGGGAGCATATTAGGTTTTATTGGCGAAAATGGCTCTGGGAAATCAACTACTATGAATTGCATTTTAAATGTATTGAGAAAGGATAGTGGAAAGATTGAAATATTCGGTAAAGAGATGTCTGATGAAGATACCGATATAAGGGAAAATATTGGTGTTGTCTATGATAGTAATAATTTTCCTGAACATTTAACCGCGGAACAATTAGCTGATATCTTTGAGAAGATTTATAGCAAGTGGGATAATGCTTGTTTTGAAGAATATATGCAGCGCTTTAGTTTACCTAAATCTCAAAAAATTAAAACCTATTCAAGAGGTATGAGTATGAAGCTTGCTATTGCAGTAGCACTTTCACATGAATCTAAATTATTGATCTTAGATGAAGCGACAAGTGGACTTGATCCAATCATGAGAGATGAAATTTTAGATGTACTTCTTGAATTTGTAAAGCAAGAGAATCATTCCATTTTATTATCCTCTCATATCACTAGTGACTTAGAAAAAATTGCAGATTATATCGTATTTATTCACGACGGAGAAATTATTTTAAATAAAACAAAAGATGAACTGATATATGAATATGGGGTTATCCGTTGCTCTGAAAATGATTTTACATGCATTGCGACAGAAGATATCCTATCGTACATGAAAAAAGATTATCAGATAGATGTGCTGGTATCTGACAGAAAGCTGATGAAGAAAAAATATAAAAATCTGATAGTAGACAATGTGTCTTTGGATGAAATGATGCTGTTGATGGTGAGAGGAGAAGGAAATGAAAGGCTTGCTTAAAAATCATTATTATAAATTAGTATCAAATTTAAGGGTGCTCTTGATATTTATATTTTTGGTAGGAATCTCAATTCTAATTTTCGGCGGTAAAAATGAAATACCATTGATTAGTTTTTTATGTTTAACAGTTATTGGCTTTCCTTTTATTAGCTCGATTGGGTTAAGGAAAAATAGTAGTGGGAAGTGGAATCAATATATTTTGTCATTGCCAGTAAAAAGATGTGAGATTATAAAAAGCGTATTTATGACTCAATTCATTACAATTCTTATTGGAAGTATATTGTCAATGGGCTTGTTTTTAACGTCGTTTGCACTTCATGGCTTTGCATTTTATAGATACGTTGATGTACTTTTGCTATTTTCATTTTTTATAGGAGTTATCTTCATCATGAATGCAATTTTTTTACCGATATCCTACTTAGATTTCAATGATCGAACTGAAGCGACGAGTATCATCAGTCTATTAGCCTCAGTGACAATTATGGTTGGCTCAATAGCCGTAATCAATACGTTGTTTGAAAAACCATCAGATACCCAGTTAATTTCATTTGGTATAGCTTGTTTGCTCTTATCTAGCGTGACATTTATACTATCTTATTTTTTAACTGTCAGGATTTATTCAAAGCAGGATTGTTAATACAAATACTTAAATTTTAAATATATGTTCTTCTGCTAATTTTAATAGAAAGTGGAAATAGGAAAATTCTTTATCGAAAGTCCGCCTAATCAGGTGGCTTTTTGTTATAGCAAATAATAAAAATATGTTCCTCTTAAAGCCGATATTGGGTTAAAATAATAAATATGCTTTGAGAATTTTCACAATATTTGGTATAATAATGCTTATGAAGAAACTTACTGTTAAAAAACAGACAGAGGAAAAGTTGAGAAAAGGCATTTTAGTGTTAGATAAAAATGATTTTCCAACTCTTTCGCTCAATAATCAATGTGTGGAATTGCACAATCAGCAGGGGAAATTTTTAGGAACAGCTTATCTATCTTTGCAGAATAAGGGACTTGGTTGGCTGATTTCCTATGCTAAGGTAGAGTTGAACCTAGCTTTCTTTCAGAAGTTGTTTGAAAAGGCTAAAGATAAGCGCTTCTATTATCGCCATGCTGAGGATACAACAGCTTACCGACTGTTTAATCAAGAAGGTGATGGTTTTGGTGGTTTCACGGTTGATTTGTATGAGGAATATGCAGTTTTTTCTTGGTATAATTCCTATGTTTTTTCAATTAAGGACCAGATAGTGGCTGCTTTCCAGCAGGTCTTTCCTGAGGTTGCGGGAGCTTACGAGAAGATTCGCTTCAAGGGCTTGGACTATGAGTCTGCCCATCTCTACGGAGCAGAAGCGCCAGCCTATTTTACGGTTTTGGAGAATGGCGTTCGCTATCAAGTCTTTATGAATGATGGCCTGATGACTGGGATTTTTCTGGATCAACACGAGGTGCGGGGCAGTCTGGTTGACGGCTTAGCTAGCGGAAAAAGTCTGCTCAACATGTTCTCCTACACAGCGGCTTTCTCGGTGGCAGCTGCCATGGGTGGCGCTAGTCAGACAACTTCGGTGGATTTGGCCAAGCGCAGTCGTGAGCTTTCCCAAGCACATTTTGAAGCCAATGGCTTAGATTTGGAGCCTCATCGTTTCGTAGTTATGGATGTCTTTGATTATTTCAAATACGCCAAGCGCCATAATCTAAAATATGATGTGATTGTCCTAGATCCGCCGAGCTTTGCTCGCAATAAGAAACAGACCTTCTCTGTTGCGAAAGATTATCATCGTTTGGTGGTTCAGGCTTTGGAAATTCTGAGTCCAAAAGGAACATTGATTCTCTCGACCAACGCAGCCAATGTCTCTAAAAGTAAGTTTAAAAAAGAAATTGAAAAAGGATTTGCAGGAGTTCCTCACCGCTATCTGGCGGAATATGGTCTACCAGCAGACTTTGTATACAATAAGAAAGATGAGAATAGTAACTACCTCAAGGTATTTACTATTAAGGTGGACAAATGAAATTAGTCGTTTCAATCATGCCCAGAAGTTTAGAAGAGGCTAAAGCTATCGATCTTAGCCGCTATGATGATGCTGACATTATCGAATGGCGAGCGGACTTTTTGCCCAAAGAGAGCATTCTAAACGTTGCTCCTGCTATTTTTGAGAAATTTGCTGGGCGTGAATTACTCTTCACACTGCGGAGTCGGCAAGAAGGTGGCGAGCTTGATTTGTCAGATGATGAATATGTTGCATTAATCAAAGAAGTAGCGAGATTTTATCAGCCAGACTATGTTGACTTTGAGTATTATTCGCACAAAGATAAATTCGAAGAAATGCTTGATTTTCCCAATCTAGTCCTCAGCTATCATAATTTTGAGGAAACACCGGAAAATATGATGGAAATTTTGTCAGAATTGACAAGTTTGACACCAAAAGTGGTTAAAGTTTCTGTCATGGCTCACAATGAGCAGGATGTGCTGGACTTGATGAACTACACTCGAGGATTTAAAACCTTAAATCCTGAGCAGGACTTTGTCACGATTTCCATGGGAAAAGTTGGAAAAATCTCTCGTATAGCAGCTGATTTGACAGGCTCTATCTGGTCTTTTGCCAGTCAAGAGGTTCCATCGGCTCCTGGGCAGATTTCTTTGGCCAATATGAAGAAAATTCAGGAGATTTTGAATGAAAATTGACGGTCACACTCGCTTAGCAGCTGTAATAGCCAAACCAATTAAACATAGCATTTCTCCCTTTATTCATAATCTTGCTTATGACTTAACAGAGACCAATGCTGTCTATGTTGCTTGGGAAATTGATAGGGAAGATCTGCAGCAATCTATTGAGAATATTCGTCGATATGATATGCTGGGGGCAAATATTTCAATGCCCTATAAGCAAGAAGTCCTGCAATATTTAGATGGTATTGATCAATCAGCACAGCTGATAGATTCTGTTAATACGATTGTAAATCAGAATGGTAGTTTGATTGGCTATAATACAGACGGATATGGATTTTTCCGCAGTCTGCCTGATTTTGATGTTAAAGATAAAATCATCACCGTTTTAGGTGCTGGGGGAGCTGCGTCAGCAATTATTGGACAGGCTGCTATAGAAGGTGCAGCGAGGATTCATGCTTTTGATCGCTCTCTGACCCTTGAGCAAACGAAGGTTAAAATAGATCAATTAGCATCGAGAGTTGGGCGGGATATCTTTCTGCATGCTGTTGAAGATGAAGAGGCTTTAAAAACATCAATTTCTCAGTCGGATTTAGTTGTGAATGCCACAGGTGTAGGCATGGATGGTAAATCTCTCCCTATTCCAAGTCAATTTGTCTTCCCTGAACATATTTTAGTTGCTGATCTGACCTATAATCCCGCTGAGACTCCGTTTTTGAGATTAGCGAGAGAGCAAGGTTTGCAAACAACGAATGGTTTTGGGATGCTGTTTCATCAAGCTAAAAAAGCTTTTGAACTGATGACAGGAAAGAAAATGCCATCAGAAGAAGTTTGGGCAAGTTTACTAGAGGAAATCAAGAAATAGTCTAATAAACATAGCATTATAGTGACGAAATAGATGTCCTCTTGGTTCTTCAATGATTTGGATGTCTATTTTTTTAACGATTTAGAAGGCATTATTTGAAAATCAGCTCAAAAAATAAGTCAGCAACAAATATACAGTCTTACAAAAAACAAGCAGGATACATCTAGGAGGTACTTATGAAACTGAATGTAAATCTCCCACATCATCCCTATGATATTCTCATCGAAAAGGGGTCTTTATCTCAGGCCGGAAGTTGGTTGAGTCAGCTTTGGCAGCCTCAGAAGGTGGTCGTCGTCACGGACAATCGAGTGGCCAGACTCTATGCGGAAAAGGTCAAGCTGAGTTTGGAAGCTGCGGGTTTTGAAACCTATGTCTTTGACTTTTTGGAAGGTGAAGCTAGCAAGAACTTAAAGACGGTCAACAAGGTTTACGAGTTTCTGGTTAAGGTTGGTCTGACCCGCAGCGATGGAATCGTGGCTTTGGGCGGCGGTGTTGTCGGTGATTTGGCAGGTTTTGTCGCTTCGACCTATATGCGGGGCATTCATTTCGTGCAGATTCCGACCAGCCTGACAGCTCAAGTAGACTCCTCTATTGGCGGTAAGACAGGAGTCAATACGCCTTGGGCTAAAAACATGGTTGGCACCTTTACCCAGCCTGACGGAGTTCTGATTGACCCAGATGTCTTGCAGACCCTAGGTCGGCGTGAACTGATTGAAGGCATGGGAGAGGTGGTTAAGTACGGTCTCATTGATGACAAGGAGCTTTGGCGAGAGCTGGAGGAGATGGATGGCAGTCCGGAGTCGATTTTGGAGCATGCGGAGAGCATCATCTACCATTCCTGCAATGTCAAGCGCAAGGTTGTGGTCGAGGATGAATTGGATAATGGGGTCCGCCTCTATCTGAATTTCGGTCACACCATTGGGCATGCTATTGAGGCGACTGCAGGCTATGGCAAGGTCATGCACGGTGAAGCTGTGGCGATTGGCATGGTACAGGTTTCTCGTGTTGCTGAAAAGAAAGGCCTTATGCTAGCCGGAATCACAGAAGACATCATCCAGATGTGTCAGAAATTCGGCCTACCAGTGGAGTACCAGCCTTGGGATGAGAATGCTCTCTATCAGGCCTTGACCCATGATAAGAAGGCTAGAGGCAAGAGTATCAAGCTGGTCCTAGTACCCGAGCTAGGTTCAGCCTGCATTCATCAGATTCCGCTGGAAGAGATGAAAGAATTTCTGAAGAAATAAGTGCCAGATGGAGCCTGAGACGAAATGGGCAGTTTGGATGAAAAGCAAACGGAATGTCCAGCTCTTTCCATCCCAGAAATAGGAGAAAATGTATGAGATACTTAACAGCAGGAGAATCGCACGGACCACGTCTGACAGCTATTATTGAGGGAGTGCCGGCTGGTCTTTCTCTGACCGCTGACTATATCAATGCTGAGCTCAAGCGCCGCCAGGGTGGGTACGGCCGCGGTGCCCGCATGAAGATTGAAAGTGACCAAGTCGAGATTACGTCTGGGGTTCGGCATGGCTTGACCATGGGCAGTCCGATTACCCTCAATGTTACAAATCTGGATCACCAGAAGTGGCTGGAGATTATGAGTGCGGCGGATGTGGATGAAAAGAAAAAAGGGATGCGCAAGATTACCAAACCACGCCCTGGCCATGCGGACTTGGTTGGGGGTATGAAATACCGCTTTGACGATTTGCGAAATTCCCTGGAGCGCTCTTCTGCACGGGAAACGACCATGCGGGTGGCTGTTGGAGCAGTAGCCAAGCGCTTGCTGGAAGAAATCGGTGTAGAGGTGGCTAGTCATATCGTGACCTTTGGTGGCATTGATATTGATGTCCCGAACAATCTGACTGTAGCAGAGATCAAAGAAAGAGCTGCTCAGTCGGAGGTTTCCATTGTCAATCCAGAAAAGGAAGAGGAAATCAAGGCCTACATTGACCAGATTAAGAAAGATGGCGATACCATCGGGGGTGTCATTGAGACTGTCGTTGGCGGTGTGCCAGTCGGTCTAGGCACCTATGTCCAATGGGACAAGAAGCTGGATGCCAAGATTGCTCAGGGAGTTGTGTCCATCAATGCTTTCAAGGGAGTAGAGTTTGGTGTGGGCTTTGAAGCCGGCCGTCTCAAGGGCAGTCAAGTCATGGATGAAATCCTTTGGTCTGAGGAAGATGGCTTCACTCGCAGAACCAATAATCTAGGCGGCTTTGAGGGCGGTATGACCAATGGTCAGCCAATCGTGGTGCGAGGTGTCATGAAACCCATTCCAACTCTTTACAAGCCACTGATGAGCGTGGATATTGAGACCCACGAGCCTTATAAGGCGACAGTGGAACGGAGCGATCCTACGGCTCTGCCAGCGGCGGGTGTTGTCATGGAAAACGTGGTGGCAACAGTTTTAGCTACAGAAGTACTGGAGAAGTTCTCTTCGGACAATCTGGAAGAACTGAAGGATGCTGTAGCCCGACATCGGAAATTTGTCAAGAACTTTTAGGAAATCTCGATGCAATAACTATGCCATTAAGAACCAAGGAGTGAAAATGAAGAAAAAAAGAGTCTATATCGCAGGTCTTGGCCTGATAGGAGCTTCGTTGGCTTTGGGCATCAAGCGAGACCATCCTGAGGTTGAAATTCTCGGCTATAACCGCAGCCCGGAATCACGGCAGATTGCTCTGGACCGAGGAATAGTAGACCAAGTGACAGATGATTTTGTCTCTTTTGCCCCCTTGGCAGATGTCATCATTCTGGCGGTACCTATCAAGCAGACGATTGCTTTTCTGGAAATGATGGCTGGCCTAGAACTGAAGGAAAATGTCATCATTACTGATGCTGGCTCAACCAAGTCAGAGATTGTGGCAGCAGCAGAAAACTATCTGAAGAATAAGCCCGTCCGCTTTGTCGGTGCTCATCCCATGGCTGGTAGCCACAAGACCGGAGCTAGAGCAGCGGATGTTAATCTCTTTGAGAATGCCTATTATATCTTTACGCCTTCCAACCTGACCAAGGTGGGGACCATTGCTGAAATGGAGGATCTGTTGAGCGGTCTTCACGCTCGCTTCATCCAAGTTGATGCTGCAGAACATGACCGAGTGACTAGTCAAATCAGCCATTTTCCGCATATTCTGGCTTCCAGCCTCATGGAGCAGGCCGGGGCCTACAGCCAAAACCATGAACTGACCCAGTCCTTTGCAGCTGGGGGCTTCCGAGATATGACTCGGATTGCTGAAAGTGAGCCAGGCATGTGGACCTCTATTCTTTTGACCAATCCTGAGGCAATCTTGGAGAGGATTGAAGACTTTAAGGAGCGTTTGGATCAGGTAGCCGCGGATATTGAGTCTGGGAATGAAGATGCCATCTGGCAGTTTTTTGACCAAGGCCGGCAGATTCGCAAGTCTATGGAAATTCACAAGCGAGCTGGTGTAGATAGTTTCTATGATATCTTTATCAATGTTCCTGACGAAGAAGATGCCATCTTGGGAGTTTTGGAACGTTTAAGAGGAACCTCTATTGTCAACATTCGCATCAACGAGGAAAATCGTGAAGATATCAACGGAATCTTGCAGATTACCTTTAAAAATCGTGAAGATTTGGAAAAATCTGCTAAAATAATCAGAGAGCAAACAAATTATCAAGTCTTTTTAGACTAATCTAGAAAATGGAGAACGATTTATGGCAAATATCTATGATTTAGCAAATGAACTCAGTCGCAGCCTGCGGGAACTTCCAGAGTACAAAGCGGTTGCTGAAAGCAAAAAAGCTGTGGCCGCGGATAGCGAAGCAAAAACCATTTTAAATGAGTATCTTGCTTTTCAGCATGAATTGCAAGTGATGGCTCAAACAGGTCAAATGCCTACCAAAGAAGTTCAGGATAAAATGACCTCTTTTGGAGAAAAAATTCAGAGCAACTCAGCTTTGACGGACTTCTTCAATAAGCAACAGCAACTATCCATCTATCTTGCAGATATTGAGAAGATTATTTTTGATCCAGTTCAAGATTTGCTCAAATGAACTTAAAATCCTGGTACTCGGTACTAGGATTTTTTGGCATTATAAGGCTGAAAGTGTGTCTGAATAAGAGTTGCTTTTGAGTTATTAGTTTTAGGGTCGATTTGTCAGCAGCAGTCATCTAGCAATATATAATCTTGGCCTAGCTAGCCTTGTGTTTTCACCTTTTGAGTCATGAGTTTTCGCTTCAAACATGATATAATGTTTCTATATTTTGTTGTTGAAAAGAGACGGTATGAAATTACTCTATACGGACATTCGCAGTCCTTTGACGGCGCATTTGACTAAGCAAGCTCAAGACTTGGCAGCGGCCGGCAAGCGGGTCTTTTATATAGCTCCCAATTCGCTTTCTTTTGAAAAGGAGCGAGCAGTTTTGGAGGCATTGGAAAATCACGCGTCCTTTGCTATTACGGTGACACGTTTTGCCCAGATGGCTCGTTATTTTGTCCTCAATGATGTTCAGGAAGGACAGCCCTTAGATGACATTGGTCTAGGCATGTTATTTTATCGGATTTTATCGGAAATAGATGACTGGGAGCTCAAGGTTTATGGGCGGATTAAGAAGGATGCACAATTTATCCAGCAACTGCTAGACCTTTATCATGAGCTTCAGACAGCTCAGATGACTTTTGCGGATTTGGACCATCTAGAAGAGCCAGAGAAGCGTGAGGATTTGCTCAAGATTTTCACGGCCTTTTCGGCTGCTCTTCAGGCAGGAAATTATGATGCGACTTCTAAACTTACGATTTTCGCTCAGCATATTCTAGCTGGTGATTTGGATGGGGAATTGGCTAATCTTGCGTTGGTTGTAGATGGCTTTACTCGCTTCTCGGCAGAAGAGGAGTATCTAGTAGATTTGCTGCATCGCAAGGGAGTGGAGATTGTCATCGGCGTTTATGCTAGTCAAAAAGCCTACCGGACAGCCTTTCGTGAGGGCAATCTTTATCAGGCCAGCGTGGACTTTTTGCTCAAGCTGGCTCAAACCTATCAGGTCAAGCCAGAGTATCTGGCAGATGGTTCGAGTCAGCTTGATGATGCCTTTGGCAAGATTTCCAAGATTCTAGAGAGTCGCTATGATTTTTCTGAAACCCATGTGGAATTGACTGAGGAGGATCGGTCTCATTTACAGATTTGGTCGGTTCGCAATCAAAAAGAAGAACTGGAATATGTGGCCAAGTCCATTCGCCAGCGGCTTCATGATGGCGTCCGCTACAAGGATATCCGTCTGCTTTTGGGTGATGTGGAGGCCTACCAGCTCCAGCTGAAGACCATCTTTGACCAATATCAGATTCCCTTTTATTTGGGGCGGTCTGAGTCCATGGCCCAGCACCCTTTAGTCCAGTTTTTAGAGTCACTGGAACGGCTGAAACGCTATAATTTTCAGACAGAAGACTTGCTCAATCTTCTAAAAACCGGCCTGTATGGTGGCTTGAGTCAAGAGGAGCTGGATAGTTTTGAGCAATACCTTCGCTTTGCTGAGATTAAAGGGGCAGCCAAGCTGGGGAGAGATTTTACCATTAACCGTCAGGAAAAATTTAACCTGAAGCGGCTCAATGTCATGCGTCGGAGTCTTATAACGCCACTGCTGGATCTTTTTAAAACTCGTAGTCAGACAGTAGCTGGTCTCTTGGCTAAATTTACTAGCTTTATCAAAGAGGTTCGCTTGGATGCCAATCTGACCGGTCTACTGGAAGGAGCAAGCCAGCAGGAACTAGAACGGCAGGAGGAGGTCTGGAAGACTTTTTGCCATGTTCTAGAGCAGCTTGCGCAGGTGTTTGATGGTAGCAAGCTCAAGCTAGATGATTTTCTGGCTCTGATTCTGTCTGGTATGCTTCTGGCCAAATACCGAATGGTACCGGCGACCGTGGATGTGGTGACAGTTCAGTCCTATGATTTGATTGAGCCTATGGCTGCTCCTTATGTCTATGCCATCGGGTTGACGCAGGAGCGCTTGCCCAAGTTAGCGCAAAATAAAAGTTTGCTCAGTGACGAAGAACGTCAGAGATTAAATCAAGCAACTGGGGACGAGTCAGAGTTGCAGGTAGCCAGCAGTGAAAATCTCAAGAAAAACCGATTTGCAGCGTTATCTTTACTTAATTCAGCGACAGAAGAACTGGTTCTGTCTGCCCCCGTCTTAATCAATGAGGTAGAGGATGCCATGTCTTCCTATTTGACGGAGCTGGAAACAGCGCCTATTTCCCTACCTATCATCAGCAAGCGACCACAGGCTAGCAGTGATGATATTGGGACTTATCGGGCTTTGTTGGCGCGCGTGATTGACCTCTATCAGGAGGATATTGACCGTGAATGGACGCCGGAGGAGCAGACTTTTTGGGCGGTGGTCATCCGAGTCTTGCGTAAGAAATTGGCGGCTGAGGGAATTTCCATTCCCCAGATCAGCAAGGAGTTGAAGACGGAGACTCTCAAGGAGGAAACACTCCAAGCTCTTTATCCTAAAGAGCAGCCTTTGAAATTGTCAGCTTCTGCTCTCAATGAATACTTTAAAAACCAGTATGCCTATTTCCTTAAGTATGTCTTGCGGTTGCAGGAGGAGTGGACGATTCAGCCGGATGCTCGTAGTCACGGGATTTTCCTCCACCGAATCTTTGAAAAAGTCATGCAGGAGCACTTGGAGCAGGACTTCGACACTCGCTTGCAGCGTGCTATGGAGGAGACTAGCTGGGAGGCTGAGTTTGAAGCGGTCTATGGAGAAAATGGTGAGACCCAGTTTGCCCGCCGTTTGCTATTGGATACAGCTCAGGCTACTGGCCGTATCTTGGCTCAGTCGGATGGTCTGGAGATCATTGGTGAGGAGACTGACTTTGGTCGGGATGATCGGCCTTTCTTACTTTTGGACAATGGCAGAGCTCTTCAAGTTAGCGGCAAGGTGGACCGGATTGATCGTCTGACGGAGACGGGGAGTCTGGGAGTTGTGGATTACAAGTCGGGCGATACCAAATTCAGCTTTGAGAAGTTCTTTAATGGGCTTAATTCCCAGCTGCCGACCTACCTAGCAGCTATCCGAGGAATGGCAGAATACCAAGAAGACAAGGGAACTTTCGGAGCCATGTACCTACAGATGACGGAACCTCTAACCAGCCTCAAGGAAACTAAGGCACTGGACGAGGCTGTCAAACAGGTCATGAAAAATCAGGTCTATAAGGGACTCTTTCTGGCTGATCGAGCCAAGGACTTGGGCACTAACTATGAGAAAAGTAAGGTTAATCTGCTGACTAAGGAAGAATTAGAAGTGATTTTGGCCTACAATGCCTACCTCTATCAGCAAGCAGCAGAAGGCATTTTAGCTGGTCGTTTTGTCATCAATCCTTATACAGAAAATGGGCGCAGTATTGCCCCTTACGTGGACCAGTTTAAGGCGATTACAGGCTTTGAGGCTAATCTCCATCTGGGGCAGGCTAGACAGCTGACCAAGTTAAATCTTGAGCAGTACGAAAAACGGCCAACAGGCGAGAAGCTGCGTCAAGCTTGGCTAGAAAAAATCAAGGAGGAGTTGGAAAAATGAGACGGATTCCCTTTTTAAACGATCAGGATATCCTAGTCAAGCAGGCTGAGGAAGCTGCCTCTGACAAGCCACAAAAGCGCACACCAGAGCAGATCCAGGCCATCTACTCCTCTGGTCAGAATATTCTTGTTTCGGCTTCGGCTGGCTCTGGTAAGACCTATGTCATGGTTCAGCGGATTATTGACCAGATTCTCAGAGGTGTGGAGGTTAGCCAACTCTTTATTTCTACCTTTACTGTCAAGGCGGCAGGTGAGCTCAAGGAGCGGCTGGAGAAGGAGTTGAGCCAGGTACTCAAGGAGACTCAAGATCAGGAACTCCGCCAGCATCTGGCCCAGCAGTTGGCTGAGATTGCCAATGCGGATATTGGCACCATGGATGCCTTTACCCAGAAAGTAGTCAATAAGTACGGCTATTTGCTGGGGCTAGCACCGCATTTTCGGATTTTACAATCGGCTAGTGAGCAGCTCATGCTGCAAAATGAAGTCTTTGACCAGCTTTTCGATACCTACTATGAGAGTGATCAGCAGGAATTATTCAGTCGCTTGGTCAAAAATTTCACTGGCAAGCGCAAAGACATTGCTGGTTTCCGCCAGCAGATTTATGGTATTTATAGTTTTCTCCAGTCTACCAGCAATCCGCGGAAATGGTTGGAGGAAACCTTTCTTCTAGGTTATGAAACCAGTGATTTTGGAGCAGAGCGGGAGCGAATACTATCTGGAGCTAGGCAGTCTTTGCTGGATTTGGAAGATTTTTTCCAGAGCCATCTAGATCATGAAGGCCAAGCCTTTGCTGGCGCTAAATATCAGGAAAATGTTCAGGCAGCCTTAGATATCTTGGCTGAGCTGACAGAGCAGACCGGATCGGAGCAGTTGCTAGATTTGATTCAGCGCTTTTTAGAATTAGCCAAGACCTCTAACCATCAGGCTTTTACTGCCCGAGTCGGTAAGAATGCGGACGAACTTAAAAAAGAGCTGGCTCAGACCTATAATGAAGCCCGCAAGCCCTTGATAGAGCGAATTAAAGAGCTGGATGTCCGCCTCTATCATCTGAACTTTATGGAGCAGCATCAGGCGGAAGCTCTTCCCCTACTGGATTTGTTGCGAGATTTTGTCCGAGATTTCTCGCAAGCTTATTTGGAGCGCAAAGTAGCAGAAAATGCCTTTGAATTTGGTGATATAAGCCATTTTGCTATTGAGATTTTAGAAAAATATCCAGAGGTGCGGCGTTTTTATCAGGATAAGTACCATGAGGTGATGGTCGATGAGTACCAAGATACCAACCATACTCAGGAGCGAATGCTGGAATTGCTGGCTCGAGGAAATAATCGCTTTATGGTCGGCGACATTAAGCAGTCCATCTATCGATTTCGCCAGGCCGATCCGCAGATTTTTAACGATAAATTTAAACTCTATCAGGCCGATCCTAGTCAGGGCAAGCTGATTATTCTCAAGGAAAATTTCCGCAGTCACATCGAGGTGCTGGAAGCGACCAATGATGTCTTTAAACGGCTTATGGACGAGGAAGTCGGCGAGATTGACTACAATGAGACCCACTATTTGGTGGCGGGAAATCCAGCCAAACGGGATCCTAACCCAGCCAATCAGGCGGAATTTCTGCTTTATGACGGTAGCGCTGATAGCGAAGAAGAGGATTCTGACCAAGGTCTGCCCAGCATTTCAGCGGGTGAGGTAGCCTTGGTAATCAAGGAAATCATCCGCCTTCATAATGAAGAAGGGGTGGATTTCAAGGATATGACCTTGCTGACATCTTCGCGAACCCGCAATGATCTGATTTTGGCAGAGTTTGATCGGCATCATATCCCGATTGTGCCTGATGATGGCGAGACCAATTATCTCCAGTCGGTAGAGGTTATGGTGATGCTGGATACCTTGCGGACCATTAACAATCCTCTTAATGATTATGCCCTGACCGCTCTCCTAAAGTCGCCGATGTTTGACTTTGATGAGGACGAGTTGACTCGGCTAGCCTTGCAAGCCTCCAGTACCAAGTCTATGGAAAATCTCTACGAAAAGCTGAGGAATGCTCTGGCTGATCAAGGTCTGGAACCTCAGCTCATCCATGGTGAATTGCGCAAGAAACTGCAGCATTTTCAGACAACGCTGGATGACTGGCGCAGCTATTCCAAGACCCATTCTCTCTATGATTTAATCTGGAAGATTTATCAGGATCGTTTTTACTACGATATGGTAGGGGCTCTGCCCAACGGTGAGCAGCGTCAGGCCAATCTCTATGCCTTATCCTTGCGGGCCAATGATTATGAGAAGTCGAGTTTCAAGGGGCTGTCCCGCTTTATCAGCATGATTGACCGGATTTTGAAAAATGAGCACGATTTGGCTAGTGTACCTCTGGCTGCTCCGAAAAATGCTGTCCAGCTAATGACTATCCATAAGAGTAAGGGTCTGGAGTTTAAGTATGTCTTTCTGCTCAATATGGACAAGGCCTTCAATCGTCAGGATAGCAGCTCTGCTATTATCCTCAGTCGGAAAAAAGGCATCGGAATCAAATATGTGGCCGATGTGGCCGTTGAGGATCAGGATCCTCATGCGCCCAAGCAGATCCGCATTTCCATGGAAACCCTACCCTATCAGCAGAATGCCGAAGAACTCAAGCTGGCTAGCCTGTCTGAGCAGATGCGTCTGCTCTATGTGGCCATGACGCGGGCTGAGACCAAGCTTTATTTGGTTGGCAAGGGAAATCAAGCCAAGCTCCAAGAGCGCAAGTGGGGGACCACCCAAAATGGCCGCTTATCCAGTAGTCTCCGTAGCCAGCTGACCAATTTTCAGGATTGGCTCTATGCTATCCAGTCTGTGTTTGAGGGGGAAAATCTGGCTTATCAGACCCGCTTTGTGACCGATCAGGAGCTGACAGACGAGCAGATTGGCGTATTGAAGCAGACTGACCCCATTCCGGTAGATGATTTGACTGGCAACCGTCAGTCAGAGGATATTCGCCGGGCTCTGGATATCTTGGAGAATGTAGACCGGCTCAACAGCCTCTATCAAGCAGCTATTGAATTGCCTAGTGTCCGCACACCCAGTCAAATCAAGAAGTTCTATGAGCCGGTTATGGACTCAGAAGGGCTGGATATTATGGATGCGCCTCAAAGCTATCAGCCCGAGCTGTCTTTTGAACTACCAGACTTTGGCAAGAAGAAGCAAGTCACAGGAGCTCAAATTGGCTCTGCTGTCCATGAGCTCATGCAACGGATTTCGCTGGATCAGCCTGTCACTAAGACTAGCATTCGCCAAGCCTTGGCTCAGGTTCAGGCAGATGCGGCGGTCAAGAAAGAGATTGATTTGGCTAAGATTGAGGCCTTTTTCGCTACAGAACTGGGGCAGCTAATCCAGCAGCAGGCCGATCATCTCCATCGTGAAGCACCTTTTGCTATGCTCAAGCAGGATCCAGCCAGTGGTCAAAACTTTGTTGTTCGGGGAATCTTGGATGGCTATTTGCTCTTTGATGACCGTATTGTCCTCTTTGACTATAAGACTGACCGCTATCATGAGCCGACAGAGTTGGTGGAGCGCTACCGATCTCAACTGGATCTCTATGCCGAGGCGCTCAGTCGTTCCTATGGTCTTAGCCAAGTAGACAAGTATTTGATTCTACTGGGAGGAGCGGAGCTGCAGGTGGTCAAGGTGGATTAGTTTTGACAAAAAGTGAAAAGATTGATTAATCCTATGTTATAATTCGGATTCTATTTATAGAAAGATAGATCGTTTAAAAGTTTGTGCATAAATGTACGCAAGAATAGTATGACTAGGAATAATCTGGAAAGGAGTCAGTTATGTCTCAACTGCAACGAATCCAAAAAATGGAAGAACATCTGAATAAATATTCTCAGGTCTTGGTGAAAGCTCAGGCAGCTTTAGCTGAGCTGGAGCGCTGTCAGTCAGATTATATCCAGCTGCGGGACTACTACACCAGTCAGGATTTTTTCGATGACCTGGCATTTTCTAATGGACCAGACTTTCCTGAGGATGTAGCCTGCGGTGTCCTAGCCGAAGATACCGTCTATGACCTGATGGGCGAACATTTCCAGACCGCCCTGACCTTGTTGGATATATCCAGTGCCATGCTGAAAGAGCGATGAAATCCTATTTAATGTCATTATGAAAGAAATGGAAAATTAATTTTTTTCCATTTTTCTCTTGCTTTTTCATAAAAATTCGGGTAGAATAATCAAAAATAAATTGAAAGCGATGAGAGAACTTGTTTAAGAAAAGTTAAAAAATAAAGAACAGAGAGTGCCGGTAGCTGAAAAAGCACACCATTCTTAAACGTCACATTCTTGAGTGCGGATGCGAAATCACAGTAGTGTCCGACGGCTGATTCCCGTTACGAATCTGGAGTCTCGTACTCTGTGAGGGTTCTCAGGCGACTGAGGACCGAATAAAGGTGGAACCGCGTGTCAACGTCCTTGCAAGATAGATTTTTTGCGAGGGCTTTTTATTATTTTCTAAACAACAGATGATTGAAACTAATATGTATTGATAAATAGCGATGTGAAAGTGAGGTAGTAGTATGATCAAACTAAAAGGTCTCAGGCAGATTCAGCCCTATGTGGCAGGGCAGCAGCCTCAGGAAAACAATATGATTAAGCTCAATACCAATGAGAATGCCTACGGTCCCAGCCCTAAGGTGGCAGAGGCCTTGCGAAGCTTTGATGCCCATGAGCTGCGGCGCTACTCTAGCCTAGATCAGGTAGCTCTTTCTCAGGCCTTAGCAGTCAATCTAGGTGTCAGCCCTGACCAGCTTATTATTGGCAATGGCAGCGATGATATCCTGTCCATGGCCTTCTTGGCCTTCTTTAATAGTGGAGAGCCAATCCTCTTTCCTGACCTGACTTACGGATTTTATAAGGTTTGGGCAGATCTCTACCATGTGCCTTTTAGGGAAATACCGCTGGCAGAGGATTTTACGGTGCGGACGGCCGATTATCTGGGGGGGAATGGTGGTATTATCCTAGCCAATCCTAATGCTCCGACAGGGATTTACAAGTCTCTGGAAGAATTGGAGGAGATTTTGGTGGGCAACTCAGATGTGGTGGTTGTAGTGGATGAAGCCTATATTCATTTTGGTGGTCAATCTGCCCTACCTCTCTTAGATAAGTATTCCAATCTCTTTATCACTCGGACTTTTTCCAAGGATGCGGCCTTAGCTGGTCTGCGGGTGGGTTATGGTATTGGTCATCCAGATTTGATTGCTGTCATGAAGGCAATCAAGGACTCTATCAATCCCTATTCGGTGGATATGCTGGCAGAACGTTTGGCTCTTGCGGCAGTAGAGGATTGGGCCTATTACCAAAAGACCGGTCAAGCCATCCAAAAAACTCGGGACTGGTTTGCGGCAGAATTATCCCAGCTGGATTTTCAGGTTCTGCCCAGTCAAACCAATTTTATTCTAGCAAAACCTAGTCAGATTCTTGCGTCAGCCCTTTTCCAAGAACTCCAAGAGCGCAAAATCTATGTGCGCTATTTCCCGAAAGTAGCGCGTATTAAGGACTACTTGCGCATTTCTATTGGCATCCAAGAGGAAATGGAGAGGGTGCTGGCGGCCATCAAAGATATTATCAGGACAAGTGAGGAAACCAGCCTATGAACCTGCCTATCAATAAAATAACCCTCCCCAATGGCATGCACGACAAGCTCTTTAAGCGAGCTCGTGTAACCTATGAGATTGAGCATGCAATCAGCGATTTTCTCATAGCTCAGGGATTCAATCGGATTGATACGCCAACCTTGGAGCACTTTGAAGTTTTCAGTGACCAGGTGGAGCCCTACCATTATCATCTTTTTGATAAGAAGGGGGAATTGCTGGCGCTGCGGCCGGATGTAACCAGCCAGATTGGCCGAGTAATCGCTTCGACGAGAGTCCATACTCCGACTAAATTTTCTTACTCTGGCAAGGTTTTTCATTATCATGAGGAGCTACGCGGTTTGTTAAATGAGCAGAGTCAGGCTGGTATCGAAATTATTGGCTATCCAGCCAGAGAGGCTGTGTTGGAGGCTATTCAGTCAGCCAAACAGGCTTTAGATCTAGCACCAGTTCAGTCCTATCAGTTTGAGTTTTCTCATGCAGCAGTGCTAGAAACAGTCTTAGTTACTTTGGATTTGGACCAGCCTGAGGAGGATCAACTATTGGATCTAATCCGCCGGAAAAATATGACGGGACTGTATGAATTTACAGCTCGCAGACCGAGTTCCTTTGATCGACTGCTTCAGGAGCTGCCCAATCTCTTTGGCCCCAGTCAGTTTGTATTAGAAAAAGCACGGAAATTAATTAAAAACGAAGAGCTTCTCCAAGCCCTTGAAGAGATTGAATGGGTTTTAGACAAAGTATCAGATTTATTTCCTCAGACAGCAATCGATCTGGGTCAAGTTCCAAGTCTTCCCTACTATACTGGTCTGACCTTTAAGGTTTTCGGTGAGCGAGTGCCTGATGCCTTCCTGTCTGGCGGTCGCTATGATAAGCTCTTTGAACGTTTCGGAGCAGAGGAATTGACGGCCATTGGCTGGTCCTTGAATATCGACAGTGTCTATCAAGCTATCCACGATGATCTGCCGGATGAGGCGGCAAAGGAGGCGCAATCATGAGTCAGATTACGATTGCCCTGACCAAGGGGCGGATTGAGAAAGATACGATTAAATTGTTAAGTCGGGCTGGCTTTGATCTGAGTTTTATGGCAGACAAGGGACGCAATCTCATTTTTGAAAGTCCAGACGGCCGTTTTCGTTTTCTGCTGGTTAAGGGACCAGATGTGACCACCTATGTGCGCCACGGAGTAGCTGATTTGGGGATTGTTGGTAAAGATATTCTCTTTGAGCATCCGACCGGCTATCTGGAGATGCTAGATCTGAACTTTGGCCTTTGTAAATTTTCTCTTGCCTCGGTGCCCAGCTATGATCCACATGATCACAAGCGAAAGCGGATTGCGACCAAGTACCCGACAGTGGCGACTGATTATTTTAATCAAAAGGGGGAGGATGTGGAAATTATTTCCATCCAGGGCAGTGTGGAAATTGCACCAGTTCTGGGCTTGGCGGATGCTATTGTCGATATTGTGGAGACTGGCAATACCCTAGTAGCCAATGGTTTGGTTGTTTTTGATGATATCTGTCGAGTTTCAGCTCGGCTCATTGCCAATCAGGCTTCCTTGAAAAATAACCCAGACCTGATGCCCTTTGTCGCAAAGATTGAATCCCTAGTAGGAAGAAGAGAGGTGGCTTTTAAATGACAATTATCAAGCGTTTGAGTGGAAGTAATGAAGAAATTTCACAGATTTTATATAAAGAGCAGCTGCAGCTCAGCCAGCAAAACTTAGATGTAGAAGAAGTGGTGGCTGAGATTATTGAAACGGTTAAACGAGATGGTGACCAAGCTTTAAGGAACTATACCAAGCTCTTTGACAAGGTTGAGGTGACCGACTTTGAAGTTAAGCAGGAGCTGATTGATCAGGCTTTTGAGGAGATTGACCCAGAGGTCTTGGCCGCCTTGAAGAATGCCCAAGCTAATATCGAATCCTACCACCGCCAGCAATTGGAGACAGGTTTTGAAGATAGTCCAAGCGAGGGTGTTATCCGTGGTCAGTTGATTCGGCCGATTGAGCGTGTTGGCACCTATGTACCTGGGGGCACCGCAGCCTATCCATCCTCTGTTCTTATGAATGTTATCCCAGCCAAAATTGCCGGTGTTAAAGAAATTATCATGATCACACCGCCGCAGGAGCACTTTACTCCAGCGATTTTGGTTGCAGCAAAATTGGCGGGTGTGGATCGGATTTTTCAAGTGGGCGGCGCTCAAGGTGTGGCGGCTCTGGCTTATGGAACTGAGACCATTCCCAAGGTGGATAAAATTACTGGGCCGGGAAATATCTTTGTAGCAACAGCCAAAAAGATGGTCTATGGTGTCGTGGGAATTGACATGATTGCCGGGCCTTCGGAGATTGGAGTCATTGCCGATAGTTCAGCCAGTCCAGTCTATGTGGCAGCTGATCTCCTGTCGCAAGCTGAGCACGACAAGCTGGCTCGGGCTATTCTGGTGACTGACTCAGAGGAGCTGGCAAATCAGGTCGAAGCAGAGCTGGATAGACAGCTGAAAGAGTTGCCGCGAGAGGAAATCGCACGTGCTTCGATTGAGAACAACGGCCGCATCATCCTTGCACCTTCTAAGGAAGCCATGTTTGAGCTTATGAATCAGGTGGCACCTGAGCATTTAGAGATTGCTATGGACGATGCTTACAGCTATCTGGATCAGGTTGAAAATGCTGGCTCCGTCTTTCTGGGGCATTATACCAGTGAGCCAATCGGGGATTACTATGCAGGAGCCAATCACGTCTTGCCGACGACCAGCACCAGCCGCTTTTCATCAGCTCTGGGAGTCTATGACTTTATCAAGCGCATCCAGTACACGCAGTACAGCAGAGAAGCCGTCTGGGCAGCGGAAAAAGATATCACCAAGCTGGCTTATGCGGAAGGCTTGCAGGCTCACGCCCGAGCCATCGAATCCCGCAGGCTGGAAAAATAGGAGGACAAGTTATGAGACAAGCTGAAATCAAGCGCAAAACACAGGAAACGGATATATATTTATCACTCAATCTGGACCAGCAGGAACCTGTTCAGATTGAAACCGGTGTCGGATTCTTTGACCACATGTTGACCCTCTTTGCTCGCCACAGCCGAATCTCTCTGACGGTCAAGGCTGAAGGTGATCTCTGGGTGGACAGCCACCATACGGTGGAAGATGTAGGTATTGTGCTGGGGCAGGCTTTTCGTCAGGCACTGGGAGACAAGGCTGGCATTAACCGCTATGGCACTAGCTTTGTGCCTATGGATGAAACGCTAGGTATGGCTAGTCTGGACTTATCAGGCCGTTCCTACCTAGTCTTTGACGCAGCCTTTGATAATCCCAAGTTAGGGAGTTTTGACACTGAGCTAGTGGAGGAATTTTTCCAAGCTCTAGCATTCAATCTGCAGATGAATCTGCACTTGAAAATCCTGCATGGCAAGAACAGCCACCACAAGGCGGAAAGTCTCTTTAAAGCAACTGGACGAGCTCTGCGCGAGGCTATCACCTTCAATCCCGAGATTCATGGGGTTAATTCGACCAAGGGAATGCTCTAAATCTCATTTCTCCACTCAAGAAGGAAACAGATATGATAATTGTAATTGATTATGATGCAGGCAATACAGCCAATGTGTTGCGGGCTTTGGCTGCTATTGGTGCAGAAGCTAGTCTGTCTGCTGATCCGAAGGAAATTTTAGCTGCTGATGGCTTGATTTTGCCGGGAGTCGGTGCCTTTCGGACGGCTATGCAGGAGCTGCAGAAGCGGGATTTGATTGGTCCTATACAGGAGGCTATATCTGGCGGAAAGCCCTTCTTGGGTATCTGCCTAGGCATGCAGCTCTTGTTGGAGGCCGGGCTGGAAAATGGACAAACTTCAGGGTTGGGCTTTATTCCCGGTGTCTGCCGTCGGATTCCGGCTCGGGCTGGTCTGCCTGTACCTCACATGGGCTGGAATGACTTGCAAATCCAGCAGGCATCTGCTCTGACAGATCGCTTGCAAGGGGAGGCTGTTTATTTTGTTCACAGCTACTATACAGATGTAGATCAGGAATATCTAGATGCGACAGCTGACTATGGCTTTCCAGTGCCGGCCATGATTCATAAGGGTTCAGTCTTTGGCTGTCAATTTCACCCAGAAAAATCAGGCCAGGTAGGCCTAGAAATCTTACGAAATTTTAAGGAGTATGTCTATGAGGATTCTACCAGCGATTGATATCAAAGACGGACAAGCCGTCCGACTTTTCAAAGGTGATTTTAGCCAAAAGACCGTGGTAAATCCTGATGTCTTGGCTCAGGCTCTGCTTTTTAAGGAAGCTGGCATCTACATGATTCATGTGGTAGACTTGGATGGAGCTCTGGAAGGTCGGGCTGCCAATCGTGATTTGATTGCCCGTATCAAGGCGGAGACAGGTCTGGCTATCCAAGTCGGCGGCGGTATCCGCAGTCTAGAACAGATTGAAGATTACCTATCAGTCGGAATTGACCGTGTCATCATCGGGTCCATGGCAGTCAAGAATCCGGCCTTTGTAGAAACGGCCCTCCAGCGTTTTGGCAGTGATAAGATTGTTGTTGGTATTGATGCTAAAAAGGGTTTGGTTGCAACCGAGGGCTGGCTGGAAACCAGCGACCAAGACTATGTCAGTCTGGCTCTGGCTATGGAAAAAATCGGTGTTCGGCTCTTCGTCTATACAGATGTGGATCGAGACGGAACTCTGACCGGTCCCAATATCCAACATTACCAAGAATTGCTGAAAGCTCTAAAACAAGCTCGGGTTATTGCCTCTGGCGGTATCCAATCAGCAGAAGATTTAGAGGAGCTGAAAAAGTTGGGCTTGGCTGGTGCCATTGTGGGTAAGGCTTACTATCAGGGAAATATCTCACTAAGCCAATTAAAGGAAATAGACGAGGATTAGCTATGTTGAAAAAACGAATCATTCCCTGTCTGGATGTTAAGGACGGCCGGGTAGTTAAGGGGATTAACTTTGTCAATCTGACCGATGTCGGAGATCCGGTCGATGCTGCCAAAGCTTACTATGAGGCTGGCTGTGACGAGCTGGTTTTTCTGGATATTACGGCTACCCATGAAGAGCGGGACACGACGGTCGAGATGGTTCGGCGCGTGGCGGAGCAGGTCTTCATTCCCTTTACTGTCGGTGGTGGCATTCGCACGGTTGAGGATATGAATAAGATGCTCAAGGCTGGGGCGGATAAGGTGGCAGTTAATTCCTCGGCGATAGCCAATCCTCAACTTTTGGCGGACTGTGCTGAGAAATTCGGCAGTCAATGTGTAGTGCTGGCTGTTGATGCTAAGAAAGAAGCGGATGGCAGCTGGCATGTCTATCTGGCTGGGGGTCGCAAGGACAGCGGTCGGGATCTTTTAGACTGGGTACAAGAAGCCGTCCGTCTGGGGGTAGGAGAGATTCTTCTGACCAGCATGGACAAGGATGGGACCAAGTCTGGTTTTGATTTGCCTATGCTGGAAGCCGTTTCTCAAGTCGTGTCGGTACCTATTATTGCTTCGGGCGGAGCTGGCAATAGTCAGCACATTCTAGAAGTTTTTGAAAAGACTGCGGCAACTGGAGCCTTGGCGGCTTCGATTTTCCATTATGGAGAGGTTTCCATCGCAGAGACCAAAAAAGCCATGCAGGAAGCTGGATTGGAGGTGCGCATTTGATGGCAGAAGTAAAACTGGATTTTCAAAAGCAAGGCGGTCTCATACCTGCTATTATCCTAGACCACACCAGCAAAGAAGTCCTCATGCTGGCCTATCTCAATGAAGAAGCCTACCAGCTGACTCGAACCAGTGGTCAGATGTGGTACTGGAGCCGGTCGCGTCAAGAGCTTTGGCATAAGGGAGCCACCAGCGGCCACTATCAAACTGTCAAAAAAATCACAGCTGACTGTGACCTAGATACCCTGCTGATTGAAGTTGAGCAGCTAGGAGCAGCCTGCCATACGGGTGCTAAGTCCTGCTTTTTCCATCCAATCTGGGATGAGCAAGATGATGCAATGGAATAAAGGCTCCCTTCGTTTACTTTTAGTGTGTACTTAAGGTAGAAATATAACTGACCAAGTCAGTGTCAAGCTATCAGTCTGCCATCGGAAAGAATTGATTTGTATAGTAAAATCAGAATTGTAATAAAGGAGATACTATGCTAGAAACCCTCTATCAAGAAGCCCTCAAACGCAAAAAAGAGCCCAAGGAAGGCTCCTATACCAGCTATCTCTATGACAAGGGGCTGGACAAGATTCTCAAAAAGGTCGGTGAAGAAGCAACGGAGGTAGTCATTGCAGCTAAAAATGCTGACAAGGACGAGATAGCCAATGAAACAGCTGATCTGCTCTACCATCTGGCGGTCGCTCTCGTTGAGACTGGGGTCAGTCTAGAGGAGGTGGAGGCTGTCCTCCAAGCTCGTCAGGGCAAGCAAAGCCGGATTCACGACCGACCAACCATTGACAATTACTAAACGGATACGAGATTAGCAGAAAGGCGGATAAGCATGCGCGACAACCATCTTCATACTTATTTTTCCTATGATTCTGAGGCGGATTTCTGTGACTATCTGGACCATTATGAGGGGGAGATTGTCACTACCGAGCATTATGATTTGTCCAATCCCTACCCTTACCAAGCTGCTTTGCCTCATGATGATGTGCCTGACTATACGGCCTATTCAGCAAAAATAGCAGAGCTGAACAAACAATATGACAACCGCATCAAAAAGGGCATTGAAATCGGCTATTATGCTCCGCGTAAAGACGATATCCTAGCTTTCCTAGCGGACAAGGATTATGATCTCAAGCTCCTATCTGTCCACCACAATGGCAGTTTTGACTATCTGGAAGATCCGGTCTTGCAGCTGGACAAGATGGAGCTGGTTCCCCGCTACCTAAGAGAGCTGGAAGAGGCTATCGAGGCTGTGCCAGCAGATGTACTAGCTCACTTTGACTATGGTTTCCGAAAATTTGAGCTTACCGTAGAGGAATTGAAAAGATTTGAGCCTCAGCTGCGACAGCTTTTTAAAAAGATGATTGATTATGGTCTGGCCTTTGAGCTTAACTGCAAGTCCATGTACCTCTATGGACACGAGGAACTCTATATCTACGCTCTCTCTCTCGTCAAGGAGCTGGGCGGTCAGCGCTTTTCAGTGGGCTCCGACGGTCACAAACTAGAGCATTTTCGACTTAAGTTTGACCACGTGGCTCAAATCCTCGCTGATGCCGGTATTGAGGAAGCCCAATTGATTTAAAGCATCCCGCGCGCCTTCTCCATCATCTACTAAACGCATTTTTTGAATTTCAATCAGAATATGATATACTTAAGTGAATTAGAAAATACAAAAATTTGTTGATGTAGGAGAAAAAATGGCAGAGCCAGTGAAATTATTTCAGTATAATACCCTGGGAGCTTTGATGGCTGGACTTTATGGAGGGAGTATGACAATCGGTGAGCTCCTGAAATACGGCGATTTGGGGATTGGTACACTGGATTCCATTGACGGGGAGTTGATTGTTCTTGATGGGAAGGCCTATCAGGCGAAAGGTTCTGGAGATGCACCAGAAGTTGTGGAGGTCTCAGATGATGTGACTGTTCCTTACGCTGCGGTTGTTCCCCATCAGGCGGAAGTCATTTTCCGGCAGCGTTTTGAAATGACAGACGCGGAGCTGGAAAAGCGGATTGAATCCTATTATGATGGGGAAAATCTATTTCGCTCCATCAAGATTCACGGGGACTTTGCTCACATGCATGTGCGGATGATTCCAAAATCAACCTCAGAAAAAAAGTTTGCTGAGGTGGCAGTGAGTCAGCCGGAGTACCATGCGGACAATGTTTCTGGAACCATTGTTGGATTTTGGACACCCGAAATTTTTCATGGTGTCAGTGTAGCGGGATATCATCTTCACTTTATTTCGGATGACCACACCTTTGGAGGTCACGTATTGGATTTTGTTATAAAAGAGGGGATCGTGGAGCTGGGAGCCGTAGATCAGTTGGATCAGCGCTTCCCAGTCCAAGATCGCAAATACCTTTTTGCCAAGTTCAATCTTGATGAAATGAAAGAAGATATTCATAAAGCGGAGTAGTTTTTGAACGAAAAGTGTAAATTTTTATAGGGAAAATTAGATTGGAGCAGTCATGATTTATTTAGTAAATGCCAGTCCAAATAAGGACGGAAATAGTGTAAAATTCGCTGAGAAATTTCTTGTTGGAAAAGAATTTGAAACTGTGCACTTAGTGGATTATCATATTGAGCAATATGGTCAAAAAGCAGAGCAGGATCAGTTCTTTCAAGTATATGAAAAGTTAAGTCAAGCGGATGTCCTCGTTTTCACAAGCCCGATTTATTGGTGGTCATTTTCTGGACTTCTCAAGACATTCTTAGACCGAGTTGCAGATGTACCTTATCCGACTGAAGCACTGAAAGATAAGCAGGTGTTCTTCCTTCTCCAAGGCTCACAACCAAGCAAAGAAGTTGAAATGTTAGACTATGTTATGAATCGTTTTTGTAGTAATTATGGTTTGCAATACCAAGGCCTAGCTGTCAGTGATTACGAGCTAAACGAGATTGAGGGCTGGGAACTAGCTCCTCTGCAGGAAAAATTAGTACAAGTTGTCGAAAAATAATAAAGCTAAAGCAAAAGATTTCTGATTAGTAATCTACTTGGGAAACTAATTTCAAATGCTGAAATAGGATAAAAAAAACGAACAAAAATCATTTTGGTAAGAGAACCAATTTGAATTTGTTCGTTTTCTTGCTTTATTTTGACAAGCTCTTATACTGAATCGCTTGAAAGGGCGATTTTTATCTTTTCTATATCATTGAAAAATAGCGCTAAATCCGCTATAATAGGTAGGTTGAAAGGATTGGAATACTCCGATGTAAAATATAAAAAGTTCTACTAACATTCACCATTATCCTAAAATGAAAGAAAGAGAAGAAGATGACTTTACAAGAAGAAATTAAGAAACGCCGAACCTTTGCCATTATCTCCCACCCGGACGCGGGGAAGACGACTATCACCGAGCAGCTGCTCTACTTTGGTGGTGAGATTCGAGAGGCTGGAACGGTTAAGGGAAAAAAGACTGGTAATTTTGCCAAATCTGACTGGATGGATATTGAGAAGCAGCGGGGGATTTCTGTAACCTCTTCTGTCATGCAGTTTGATTACGATGGCAAACGGGTTAATATCCTAGACACACCAGGGCACGAGGATTTCTCAGAAGATACGTATCGGACCTTGATGGCGGTGGATGCTGCGGTCATGGTTGTTGACTCTGCCAAGGGTATTGAGGCTCAGACCAAGAAGCTCTTTGAGGTTGTCAAACACCGTGGAATTCCGGTCTTCACTTTTATGAACAAGCTGGACCGTGACGGTCGCGAGCCCTTGGACTTGTTGGAAGAACTGGAAGAGATTTTGGGCATTGCCAGCTACCCGATGAATTGGCCGATTGGGATGGGGAAAAGCTTTGAAGGACTTTATGACCTCTACAATGAGCGGCTGGAGCTTTATAAGGGTGAGGAGCGCTTTGCGACTCTGGCAGAAGGTGACCAGCTTTTTGCTTCCAATCCTTTCTATGAGCAAGTCAAAGAAGATATTGAGCTCTTGAGCGAAGCTGGAAATGAATTCTCAGAAGAAGCGATTTTGGAGGGCAAGCTGACACCTGTTTTCTTTGGCTCAGCCCTGACCAACTTTGGTGTGCAGACTTTCTTGGAAACCTTCCTCAAGTTTGCTCCTGAACCGCATGGCCACAAGAAGACAGACGGTGAGGTGGTTGAGCCACTCAGCCCAGACTTTTCAGGTTTTGTCTTTAAAATTCAGGCCAATATGGATCCGCGCCACCGCGACCGTATCGCTTTTGTCCGTATCGTTTCTGGCGAGTTTGAGCGAGGTATGAGTGTCAATCTGCCTCGCACTGGCAAGTCCGCCAAGCTGTCTAATGTCACCCAGTTTATGGCCGAGAGTCGGGAAAATGTGACCAATGCCGTGGCTGGTGATATTATCGGGGTTTACGATACCGGGACTTATCAGGTCGGCGACACTCTGACTGTAGGCAAGAATAAGTTTGAATTTGAGCCTCTGCCAACCTTTACTCCTGAAATCTTT
The DNA here is from genome assembly GCF_001578725.1 of Streptococcus sp. DD04. Taxonomy (NCBI): domain Bacteria; kingdom Bacillati; phylum Bacillota; class Bacilli; order Lactobacillales; family Streptococcaceae; genus Streptococcus; species Streptococcus sp. DD04. The sequence continues at coordinate 453,267 of NZ_KQ968976.1, read as the reverse complement.
ATGAAGGTTTCAGCTAAGAATGTCATGAAACAAAAATCCTTCCATAAGGGGATTGAGCAATTGGTGCAAGAGGGGGCCATTCAGCTATATACTAATTACCAGACTGGTGAGTATATGCTAGGCGCTGTGGGTCAGCTCCAGTTTGAAGTCTTCAAGCACCGTATGGAAAATGAATACAATGCTGAAGTGGTTATGAGCCCAATGGGTAAAAAGACGGTTCGCTGGATTTCACCAGATGACCTGGACGAACGCATGTCTTCTAGCCGGAACATTCTAGCCAAAGACCGCTTTGACCAGCCTGTCTTCCTCTTTGAAAATGACTTCGCCCTGCGCTGGTTTGCGGACAAGTATCCGGATGTTAAGTTGGAAGAGAAGATGTGATTCCGATGCAGAGCCCGTTAGAAAAGCGAGAAGAAAATAGGAAAATTGACGAAGGAACCAGAGTTCCTAGAAGATTTTATCTTTTTCTCGACGCTTTTAGGGCGTGTTCAGTTTAGCTTGTTCCTTTCCGAGGATTTAGTCCAAACTCAATTAGAGAAAATGTAATACAGCAAGTCTACTTGATTGCAGAGCAATCTAAGTAGGCTACGGCAAGTCCTATGTGACTTGCCTAGCTGCTTTACTAACTGCGTTTGGCAAATAATATCGATTTACTTGGTTTCTTGTCGTGACATAAGATATTTGACTATGAAGTTATGGTGGGGGAGCTAGGCGTTAGCTACTAGACAATTATTCTACAGTTCAGAAAGGAGTTCCATGTTTCTGGAAAGAAAACTAAAGGACCAGTCTGTTTGGATCAACATTGACGCAGATGATGTCGAAAAGAATGAACAGATTTATCAGGATTATAATATCGACCTTGAAACTATCGAGTATGCGCTGGATAAAAACGAGCGGGCTCACATGGACTACAACCGTGAGAATGGAACGGTTCTTTTCATCTATAGTGTGTTGAATTTGGCGACAGAAAAAGATTATTACGAAACCTTGCCCATGACCTTTATTGTCCAAAGTAATCGTCTGATTACGATTAGTAATGAGGACAATGCCTATGTGGTCGATATAATGAAGGCCTACATGGAGCATCATGAGCCCGTATCGGTCTATAAGTTTCTTTTTGCCAGTCTGGAGTTGATTTCTAATTCTTACTATCCAGTCATTGAGCAGCTGGACAAGCGCAAGGATGAGATTAACCGGATTTTGCGTCAGAAAACTACCAAAAAGCACCTGTTTTCCCTCTCGGACTTAGAAACCTCCATGGTCTATCTGGTGGCAGCAGCCAAGCAAAACAACATGCTTTTGGAGCACATCAAGAGTCATGCCGTTTATCGTGGCTTTGATGAACTAGAAACCGAGCAATTTGAGGATGCGATGATTGAGGCACGTCAGCTGGTTTCAATGACGGATTTGATTGCTCAGGTTCTTAGCCAGCTTTCGGGCTCCTACAATAATATCCTGAACAACAATCTGAATGATAATTTGACTGTCTTGACCATTATTTCGGTTCTTCTGGCAGTTCTAGCCGTTATCACTGGCTTCTTTGGCATGAATGTGCCCCTGCCTTGGGCAACAGACAAGAATGCCTGGCTTTACATTGTCACCATCAGTATTATTCTTTGGGTTCTTCTGACCAAGCTCCTCAACTGGGTGGTCAATAAAGAGTAATTTATAAAATACGATTAACGAATGAGGTGTTTTAGCTTCATTCGTTTTTTTT
>NZ_KQ968976.1:450459-451039 GCF_001578725.1 Streptococcus sp. DD04 | reverse complement strand
TATCATAGTAGATAAAATACTTTTACATATTTTATATAACATTTTATTAAGGCGAAACTTAGGAGAAAATTTTTTACAAAGTAGGACAAAAAGATGAAAAACTGCTTTCAAAGTAGTATAATAATCTTATTATCATACTAGGAGGTTTCATATGCTGCATGTAGAAAAACTAGAAAAAAGTTTTGGGCAAAAGCAAGTGTTGTTCGGTATTGATTTTGAAGCCCAGCCGGGGCATATCCTTGGTTTGATTGGGAAAAACGGTGCTGGGAAAACAACGATTTTTCACAGTATTTTGCGCTTCCTAGACTATACTGGAGAAATTCGTTTCGAAGGGCAGGCGATCAAGCAGGAGACCTATAGCAGGATTGGCTATCTGCCTGAGGAAAGAAGCCTGATGCCCAAGCTGACGGTCTTTGAGCAAGTGCGCTATCTGGCAAATCTAAAGGGTGTGCCGACAGCTGTTGTCAAAGAAAAACTGCCCCAGTGGATGGAAAAACTTCAGGTCAAGGGCAAATTAACCGACAAAATCAAGAGTTTGTCTAAGGGGAACCAGCAAAAGGTTCAGCTGATTATCACGCTC
>NZ_KQ968976.1:445016-450439 GCF_001578725.1 Streptococcus sp. DD04 | reverse complement strand
ACGCTCTTGCATGAACCGGATTTGATTATCTTAGATGAGCCTTTCAGCGGTCTGGACCCTGTTAATACTGAAATCCTGAAGGAAGTCATTATTGAGGAGAAAAAGCGCGGAGCGACGATTATCTTCTCGGATCATGTCATGACAAATGTGGAAGAGCTGTGCGATGATGTCCTGATGATTCGTGACGGGCAAGTGGTTCTCAATGGCGATGTACAGGCAGTCCGCAACCAATATGGAAAAACTCGTCTTTTCGTCTCAAGTGACCTGTCTCAGGCTGAATTAGAAGCCCTGCCTCATGTTGTCAAAGTGACGCAGACCAAGCAAGGAATCTGGAAATTGATTTTGGACGACGAAACAGCTGGTCCTGAATTGTTTGATCGCTTGACTCAGGGAAGCTATGTGGCAACTTTTGACCAGCAGGCACCGACAATTGATGAAATTTTCAAATTAGAATCAGGGGTGGAAGTATGAAGCAAATGTTAATCGTAATCAAAGAAACCTACCTGCGTCATGTCAAGTCTTGGAGTTTTGTCTTTATGGTCTTGTCTCCTTTTCTCTTTCTTGGGCTGAGCTTGGGGATCGGTTATCTTCATGGAAGCTCTATGGCTTCCTCTCAAAAGGTAGCAGTCCTGACCCAGCTTGATTCTGTCAGGGAAGTTTTAAGAGTTGAAGATCAGTTGACCTTTCATTACAAAGATGAAGCCGCAGCTAAGCAGGCTGTAAAAGATAAGAAAATCGCAGGTTATCTGACGATTGAGGAAAGAGATGGACAGCTTTCTGCCACCTACTATGCAGAAACCAGTATGAATGTTGCAACGAAAATGGCTCTGTCCAATTCCCTTATCCAGGTCCAGCAGGCTTTAAACTTGGCTCAGGCCGAATTATCAGATGAGCAGAGTCAGATTCTTGCGCGGACAGTCCAGTTTGAAGAAAAAATTGATGAAAATAAAGAAGGCAAGAAGATGGTTCAGACCTTTGCTGCAATAGGACTGGGCTTCCTACTCTATATGATTTTGATTACTTATGCCAGCATTACTGCCCAAGATGTGGCCAGTGAAAAGGGCACAAAAATCATGGAAGTCATCTGCTCCAGCATTAAGGCGACCGATTATTTCTATGCCCGTATGATTGGGATTTTTGCAGTGATTCTTAGTCATCTAGGCATTTATGTGCTTGGTGGACTAGCAGCCTTTCTCTTTGCGGACAGCATTCCTCTTGTATCCCAAGTCTTGAAGAGTAATCCAGCCATTCAGCAGTATATTGGAGAAGCTGTGTCTTTGAATACCCTAGCTTTTGTAGCTGTTAGTATCTTTATGTATGTTGTCTTGTCGGCTTTTCTTGGTTCAATGGTGGCACGAGCAGAAGATACAGGAAAAGTCCTTTCGCCAGTTATCATGCTCATTTTAGTCGGCTTCATGGGAGTTTCAGCTTTGGGGGCAGCAGGAGATAATTTGATTTTGAAGGTTGGTTCTTATCTTCCTTTCATCTCAACCTTTTTCATGCCTTTCCGAGCTATCAATGGTTATGCGACGAGCTTGGAATCTTGGATTTCTCTAGGAATTACAGCCGCTTTTGCGATTATCATGACAGTCTTCATCGCGCGGATTTACTCCAGCCTTGTCCTGCAGACAGATGATTTGGGAGCTTGGAAGACCTTCAAACGTGCTTTAAAATATAAATAGTTCACAACTTCACTGGAGTCATCTGGTGAAGTTTTTTAGATTATTCTTATTTGGTTCGGCAGTTTCATTCACAACTGCAAAAGCTTCATTAGAGTTTGGGTTTAGCTAGTGCTCATTTTTGATACTAAAAAAGACTGAATCTAGTCAGTCTTTTGTTTCTAATAACTATTTCAAGAGAAGTCTTGCTAATATCCTTGATAGAGAGAGTTTCATAGTCTTATTTAATAATCAGGCAATCAACAGCATCCAAGATTTGTTGGCGACTGACAATCTGCTTTTCTTCTTATTTGTTTCTGCTTTAAAGGATTTTTTCTAAAACAGTTTCTTGTGGCTTGAGTCCTTGTCGCTCGTAAAAGCGCACCGCACCGTTATTATCATTCCAGACGTTAAGAGTTAGATTATAGCAGCCGATTTCTTTGGCATATTTTTCAGCAAAGTCAAAAAGCTGCTCACCGATTTTTTGGCCACGAGCTTGCTCATCTACACAAAGATCCTCAATGAAAAGGGTTTTGATAGGATTGAGAACGGGGCTGGTGGGTTCTTTGATGGAGCAGAAGAGATGGCCTAGAAGTCTGCCCTCTTCATTTTCATAAACGAAAATAGGTGTATGCTCTTGCGCCATCAGTCTTTCCAGTTCTTCATCGGTAAATTTTCTTCCTTTGTCCTTGAAAATATCTGGCCTCACCTGATGGTGGACCAGCAGAATTTGCTGGAGGAAACAGTTTAATACAGGAATATCTTGAGGAGTTGCTTGACGAATAGGCATTTGGACCTCCTTTATATGATGGTGGCTAGCTACTGTTGTCAATAGTCCATAATCATCTTTGCTTATTATTAGCCTACAAATCGAAATAGGGCAGAAAACGAACAAATTCAGCTTGGAAATTGCTCCAAATTGAAATTCGTTCGTTTCAGATCTTTTATATTATCTCTTTGACCAAGTCTTTGGTAAAAAGAGCAGAAGGATTGGATAGATTTCTAAACGTCCTGCAATCATGGTAAGAGAAAACAGGACTTTAGAAAATGGGCTGTAGATAGAGAAACTATCAGTCGTCCCAATCATGGGACCGATATTATTAATACAACTTAGCACCGCACTTACAACAGTCATAAAATTATTATTGTCCATACTGATAATGAAAATCAAGCTAACTATAATCAAAATATAAACTGCTAAATATTTCAGCACCTTGTGTTGCGTGTCTTTGTCTACAACAGTTCCATTGACATGCATCGTTAGGACCCGATTTGATGAAAGGGTGGAGAGAATTTGATTCTTGGCGATACGAGCGATAATGATCCCTCGAATAAGCTTGAAACCACCGGCAGTTGACCCAGCCGATCCTCCGAGACACATAAGAATAAGGAGGATGACTTGCGCAAAAAGTGGCCACTCAACAGTATCACCATAACCAAAACCAGTTGTAGTAATGATATTCGATACTTGGAAGAAAGAGATTTCCACACTCTTAGCAAATCCATCATAGAGATGGGCAATATTAAAGGCAATCAAGGCTGTTGAAATAAAGACAATCCAGAGATAGCTTCGCAGTTCTTCATCGCTAAAGCAGGTCTTGAATTTGCGGATTAGGAGGTAGTAATAGAGGTTAAAATTGACACCGAATGTCAGCACTCCAAAGCTAACCAGATAAGTAATAAGCGTGCTATTATAATGTGCTATTCCATCGTTGTAGACGGTAAAACCTCCAGTCCCAGCAGTTCCCATAGCAATCACTAGACTATCATAGAGTGGCATGCCTGCCAGATAGTATAGCACAGCAAAGAGAGCAAAGAGGGCCAGATAGATGATATAGAGAATCTGCGCAGTATTTTTTAATTTGGAAACGACTTTTCCGAAAACTGGACCAGGCACCTCGGCTTTCATGACTTCCAGATGGCCGTTCTTGGCATTGTCCATAATGGCTAGGGCAAAGACCAGCACTCCCATTCCTCCAATCAGGTGGGTAAAGCTGCGCCAAAAGAGCAGAGAATGAGAAAGAACAGAAACGTCATTTAAAATAGTAGCTCCGGTTGTTGTAAAGCCTGAGCTGACTTCAAAGAAAGCATCAATGATATTGGGAATCTGACCAGAAAAAACAAAGGGCAAGGCGCCAAAGAAGGACCAGAGAATCCAGCAGAGGGCAACAATCAGCACACCTTCCTTAGCATAAATATGGACATCTTTGGGCTTGAAGCAGCTGCCCAGTCCACCCAAAGCCAGTAAAATAGCCATAGTGGAGCCGATTGCGATAAAAATATGCAAGGGCTCACGGTAAATAAGTGCAACGATGGTCGGCACAATCAAGAGTGCGGCCTCAATTAACAATAATTTTGAGAGTAGATAGCGAATCATAGACTTGTTCATGGAACTACCCCTCTAATAAATCATAGATTTTGGTAATATTGTGAATCAAGGTTGTTACGATAATCTTATCACCGACTTGAAGAGAGTCATCTCCAGTTGGGAAAATTGCTTTTCCTTGACGAATAATGGCAGCAATCAAGATACCTTTTTTCAATTTAAGCTGAGCCAAGGGACGACCGGTCATCTTATTTTCTTCCTTGATTTGGAATTGCAATGTCTCGATTTGGCCATTAGCCACATGGTGCAGAGCTTCAAGGCTTGAAAATTGAGCATTGTAACGTCCGCGGATAAAGTGCATAATAGCATCTACAGCGATTCCCTTTGGAGTAACGATACTTGCAAAATCTTGCTTGTCAATAATTTCTAAGAGACTGGTCCGATTGACTTTGGTGATATTTTTTTGGACACCAAGATTGTTTAAGAACATGGATGTAATGATATTTTCTTCATCGACCCCAGTTAGAGTAGCTACAGCATCATAATTAGTGGCACTTTCTTCCAGCAGAATATCCTTAGCAGTACCATCTCCATGGACGACATAAACTTCAGGAAATTCCTGACTGAAAAATTCAGCACGTTCACGGTTAGTTTCGATAACCTTAAGGTCAATTTTACTATTTTTGAGGATGCCGAGAAGATAGTAGGCAATTTTTCCTGCACCAATAATCATCAGACTTTTTACGACTCTTGGACGGACTTGATTGTGGAAAAGCATGATTTCGAGGCGATTTCCAGTTACAAAGATCTTATCATTTACCTGAAGGGTGAAGTCGCCATCTGGAATCATCAGCTTGCCATCTCTTTCAATAGCACAGACGATGATATTGCCAAATTTTTTTCTAAAATGTGAGATGTTCATATGACAGAGATGGCTGTCATCTTTAATTTTGAACTCCATGAGTGCAACTCGCCCGTTAGCAAAGTTTTCTACAGAAAGAGCATTTGGAAAATCAATGATATTAGCAATGTAGCGAGCAGCCAGAAGCTCAGGGTTCACCACAAGAGAGAAACCTAAGATATTTTTCTCCTTGAAGTAGATGTTTGAGTATTCTGGATTCCGTACGCGGACAATCGTTTCTTTTGCCCCCATTTTCTTGGCTAGTACAGCAGCTACCATGTTTACTTCATCATATTCTGTTATAGAAATAAAGATGTCACAATGCTCCACATCAGCTTGCTCCAACATTTTGAAGTTAGCGCCATTTCCGACAATACCAATAATATCATAGCGTTTAGTGATATGGTTCAAAACGGCTTCGTTTTGTTCAATTAAGACGACATCGTGTTTTTCAGCAACTAAAGAGCGACAAAGAGCCGTTCCGACCTTTCCGCCTCCAACTACTATAATTTTCATGAGATACCTCCCGAATATGTAT
>NZ_KQ968976.1:428433-444996 GCF_001578725.1 Streptococcus sp. DD04 | reverse complement strand
CCGAATATGTATCTATCATACCCTTTTTTCGTGAAAATTTCATCTATAAATTGGATAATTCCAGATTTTCCTGCTCTTTCATTTGTTTTTTCATAATTTTGCCAATAAGTAGCTAGTTTCTGTAACATGCCATGCTTTAGCAAAATTTGCTAAAGTGTAAAAAAATATAATTTTTCAAGTCTTTTTTGTTGACTTGTAAAAAGAAAGTGATATACTAAGGAAGTACCTTCATTGATTTACCTCAAACCTGTTGTGATGTAAGTTAATGATGCCTTAACCACGCTGTTTGCTGAGCTTGACTCCGGGCAGTGTGGCTATTTTTTTATTCTAATAAAAATCAGGAAAGAATCATGTCTCACCAAAATCATATCGTCCTCTTTGAACCACAAATTCCACAGAACACAGGCAATATTGCCCGTACTTGTGCAGCGACCAATTCTCCCCTCCATATCATCAAGCCTATGGGCTTTCCTATTGACGACCGCAAGATGAAGCGGGCGGGGCTGGATTATTGGGATAAGCTGGACATCACCTACTATGAGAGTCTGGACGAATTTATGGAGCAGATGGATGGGCGACTTTATTTGATATCCAAGTTTGCCGAGAAGATCTACTCGGAAGAGAACTTTGCAGCAGAAGGACCGCACTATTTTATGTTTGGCCGAGAGGACAAGGGGCTACCAGAGGATTTTATGCGTCTCCATCCAGAAAAGGCCCTGCGTATTCCCATGAATGACCAGCATGTCCGCAGCCTCAATGTATCGAATGCCGTCTGCATGATGGTTTATGAAGCTTTGCGTCAGCAGGACTTTGCTGGATTGGATTTGGTGCATGAATATGAAGTAGATAAGCTGAAATAAAATCCGACTGTAGGGTAATTGAAACTATTTCGGTTACATCAAATAAAAAGCTTGCTCTGGCAGGCTTTTTTTGTTATGATAAGAATGTCTTCAGGGCAGGGTGAGATTCCCGACCGGCGGTAAATTTGACTAGCTATTTTAGCTTTCTCGTCGTTGTCTTGTCTCGATATACTTTAAGTATTATCTTCGACTGCGACGCCTAGATAAATCTAAAATATCTTAGCCAAATAAGTCCGCGAGCGAAAGCTGATGTGGTGCGATTCCACAACCGACAGTATAGTCTGGATGGGAGAAGACGAAAGGTGTTATTGCCTGGCCGGTTGGTCGTTTTAATCTTATTTTAAGGGGTATTTTATATACTCGTATAAATTATGAAAGGATTTTTTCGGGTCTGGTGTTAACAGCCTTCCAGCTTCTCTAATTTTTATAAATTGGAGGAACCTGTTATGACAAATACGCGCAAAATGGCGACAGTAGCGGTTTTATCTGCTCTGTCTTTCCTGCTCGTGTTCTATCAAATCCCTTTGATAGCCGAGTTTTTAAAATTGGATTTTTCGATTATTCCGATTTTGTTAGCCTTGGTTCTCTTGGATTTTAAGAGCTCTGTAGCAGTCCTGCTTATTCGCTCTGTTTTAAAGTTGGCCTTAAATGGTCATGGAGTGGAAACCTTAATTGGTATGCCGATCAATATTGCGGCTATTCTGGTCTTTGTCATCTTCTTTGCTCTTTTCTGGGAGAAGAAAAGAGATCTGACGAGCTATTTGCTTGCATCTTTCCTGGGAACCTTGAGTCTGACTGCAAGTATGCTTGTGCTGAATGCTTTTTATGCTATTCCGCTTTATGCTCGCTTTGCAAACTTTGATATCGGTCAGGTTTTTGGTGTAGGTAAATATCTGCTGACCATGATTGTTCCCTTTAACCTATTAGAAGGAGTGATCTGGGCGGTGGCTTTCTGGCTGATTTACACGCTTTTGACGCCCGTTTTAAAACGCTATGAAAAATAAACAATCTTATCTAACAAAGGGCTCTTTTGCCCTTTTACTTTTCGTCATACTAGGCTACATGGTCAAGTTTTATCCTGAGCAGCTGGTGGGCTTTGACACCCCGATTCAGACCTGGCTGCGGGGGGACTTGCCCACCTTTTTGACGACATTTTTCAAACTGGTCACCAGTTTCATTGACCCGTTGGGGATTATAATCTGGGTTTCAGCTCTTTCCCTGTTTTTCCTTTATAAAAAATGGAAGTTGGAAGCTGCCTTGCTAGCTGGGAATCTGGTCTTACATGGGATTTTGATTAAGCTGATTAAACTCGTTTACCACAGAAGCCGGCCGAGTCTTTCGCATTTGGTCGAAGAGGGCGGTTATTCTTTCCCGAGCGGACATTCCATGGCGACAGCCATTGTTGTTGGGAGCTTGATTATCATCGTCCAGCAACGGATTCAAAATCAACACATCAAGCGTCTGGTACAGGGCTTGCTCTTGCTCTTTATCTTAACCATTATGGCATCCAGAGTCTATCTGGGCGTGCACTATCCAACAGATGTCATCGGAGGGGCCTTGATGGGCTTTGCCATTCTCAATATCGAATTTCCCTTTTATGACAAGCTGCGCTTTCAATGGCGTTTCAAAGGAAAGCAGAAATAAATAGAGATGAGAAAGGTTGGCTTTGCCGGCCTTTTTGTCTTGACAAAGAAAATCTCTTTCTTTAAGATAGGAGCAAGTGAGATCAGGAGGTGATTGTCCGTTTTGAATCCAGAAATTATAAAGTCGGTTTTAGCTCTTGTGGATGAGATTCCTGCTGGGCGCGTGGCAACCTATGGCCAGATTGCTCGTTTGATTGGACGGCCTAAAAACGCCCGCTTGGTGGGAAAGATTCTCAGTCAGTCCGAGCTTTATGGCGGCAAGCATCCTTGCCATCGGGTGGTCAATGCGGCAGGGCGTCTCGCACCAGGCTGGGAAGAGCAAGCGCACTTGCTTTGGGCAGAGGGAGTGGACCTGAAGGCCAATGGATGTGTGGACCTTAAGCATTATCAGTGGGAGCGATGATTTCCTTCTTTCTTGGTGAAAGAGGAAATTTTTGTTTCTAGGCTCTTTTTTGTGGTAGAATGGAGGGTATGAAATCTTACAATTCTTTGAATGATTATTATCGCAAACTTTTTGGAGAAAAGACTTTTAAGGTGCCTATTGATGCGGGCTTTGACTGTCCCAATCGGGATGGTACCGTAGCGCATGGAGGCTGTACGTTCTGTACTGTTTCGGGTTCTGGCGACGCCATTGTGGCGCCTGACGCGCCCATTCGCGAGCAGTTCTATAAGGAAATTGACTTTATGCACCGCAAGTGGCCGGATGTTCGCAAGTATCTGGTCTATTTCCAGAACTTCACCAATACCCATGAGAAGCTTGAAGTGATTCGTGAACGTTATGAGCAGGCTATCAATGAGCCAGGCGTCGTTGGACTCAATATCGGGACTCGGCCAGACTGTTTGCCTGACGAGACCATCGCCTACTTGGCTGACCTGTCCGAACGCATGCATGTGACCGTGGAGCTGGGGCTTCAGACTACCTATGAGGAAACTTCAGACCTTATCAACCGTGCTCATTCCTATGAGCTCTATGTGGAGACGGTTCAGCGCGTTCGTAAGCTAGCTCCCAAGGCGGAGATTGTCTCTCACTTGATTAACGGTCTGCCGGGTGAGACCCATGAGATGATGCTGGAGAATGTCCGCCGCTGTGTGACCGATAATGACATTCAGGGTATTAAGCTTCACTTGCTTCACCTGATGACCAATACCCGTATGCAGCGGGATTATCATGAGGGGCGACTGCAGCTGCTCAGTCAGGAGGAGTATATCTCCATCGTCTGTGATCAGCTAGAGATTATCCCCGAGCATATCGTCATCCACCGCATCACAGGCGATGCCCCGCGGGATATGTTGATTGGTCCCATGTGGAGCCTCAATAAATGGGAAGTTCTCAATGCCATAGAGGCAGAAATGCGCCGTCGTGGTAGCAAGCAAGGCTGTAAAGCAAAGGAGCAGAGATTCGTATGTTAAGACCCTTACAGATGGCCCATGCCTTTTTGGTTGAAGTCGTGACCAAGGAAGATACTGTGGTGGACGCTACTATGGGCAATGGACATGACACCCTTTTTCTGGCTAAGTTGGCCAAACAAGTCTACGCTTTTGACATTCAGGAGAAGGCTGTGGAAAAGACCCGCCAGCGCTTGGCAGAAGCGGATTTGGACAATGCCCAGCTAATCTTGGCTGGGCATGAAACCTTGGACCAGTATACTGATCATTTCAAAGCTGCCATTTTTAATCTGGGCTACCTGCCTTCAGCGGACAAGTCTGTCATTACACGACCCGATACGACGCTGGAAGCTTTGGAAAAGGTTTGTCGAGGCTTGGAAAAAGGTGGCCGCGCAGCTATCATGATTTACTATGGACATGAAGGGGGCGAAGTTGAAAAGGATGCGGTACTCGACTATGTTAGTCAGCTGCCCCAGCAGGACTTCACCGTTGCCCTCTACAAGACCATCAATCAGATTAACAATCCGCCTTTCTTGGTCATGATTGAGAAATTAAAAGAAAAATAAGGTTTCCAAAGTTGTTAAAAACTTTCTGAGGAATCATTTGGAGAAAAAATGGACAAGCAATATTTGCATGAAAAATTGGTTGGCTTACGAAACAAATACGTCGAGTCTGCCAACGAAGAAACGAATGCTGGCTTTTTAGACGAGGCCAAAATGAATAAAAAAATGCTGCGAATCAAGAAAAAATTGGTGAATTTAGAAATGGAGCGCTGCCAAAAGATGATTGAGCACCGCGACCTATCCAAAATTGATCAAAAGATTTCGGAGCAAAAAGAATTGTTTAAAGAGTGCTGCCAGCAAAGATAAAGGAGGTTCAAAGTGGAAATCCTTCTCTACACGATTGTTTTTTTTGCTCCTATTGGTTGTATCTAATGTGACCAACCGCATCTTGCCTCAGCTACCGTTGCCCTTAGTGCAGATAGTGCTGGGAATTTCGCTTGGTTTTATCCTTCCTCAGGAGAAATTTCACTTGGATACAGAGCTGTTTTTGGCCTTGGTGATCGGGCCCTTGCTCTTTCGGGAAGCTGAGGAAAGCAATATTACCAGTATCCTCAAACATTGGAGAATCATTTTATATTTGATTTTTCCGGTTATTTTTATTTCAACCGTGAGTTTGGGTTATCTTGCCCATGTCCTTTGGGGAGTCTTGCCCTTGGCGGCCTGTGTCGCCGTAGGAGCAGCTCTGGGGCCGACAGACTTGGTTGCCTTTGCTTCTCTCTCGGAGCGTTTTTCCTTCCCCAAGCGGGTGCAAAATATCCTCAAAGGAGAGGGCTTGCTCAATGATGCGTCTGGTCTGGTGGCTTTTCGTGTCGCTCTTCTGGCTTGGGCGACAGGGACTTTTTCTCTAGAGAAAGCCAGTGTTTCATTGTTCCTCTCTATCATCGGTGGTTTTGCTGTCGGGATGGTCAGCGCAGCCCTCAATCGTTGGCTGCATAAGCTGTTGATGAGTGCACGAGTGTCAGATATTGCCAGTGAGCTCTTGCTAGAGCTGAGCCTGCCCTTAGTCACCTTCTTTTTAGCAGAGGAAATCCATGTTTCAGGTATTATTGCGGTAGTCGTTGCGGGTATCTTTAAGGCAAGCCGTTTCAAGCGGATTACGCTTCTGGAAGCGCAGGTGGATTCAGTCACAGAAACCATCTGGAACATAGTGAATTTTATGCTCAACGGCTCGGTCTTTATCATTTTAGGGATGGAACTGGAAATGATTGCAGAGCCAATCTTAAAGAGTCCTATATACGATAATCTCTTGCTGCTAGTGAGTATTATTCTTCTGACTTTCCTGCTCTTTGCCCTTCGTTTTGTCATGTTGTTCACTTTTTACTTCATTCGAATCAGAAGATTACATAAGAGATTAGGAAACTATGTGAAGGAAATGCTGCTGCTCACCTTTTCAGGTGTCAAAGGAACAGTCTCCATTGCGACCATTCTTTTGATTCCGACCAAGCTGGAGCAGGATTATCCTTTGTTGCTCTTCTTGGTTGCAGGTGTTACCCTACTTAGTTTTTTGACAGGCTTAGTGGCTCTTCCTCGTCTAGCTGAAGCGAGAGAAGAGGAAGCAGAACACCTGATGCATATTGCTATTTTAAATGAAGTGGTAGAACAGCTGGAAGCAGGGCTTAAGCAAACTAAGGCTAAAGCGCCTCTCTATGCCGCCATCGACAATTACCATGGCCGGATTGAAAATCTGATTCTTGAGCAGGAAGATAAGGCCACTCAGCAAGACTGGGCTTCTCTGAAATTACTAATCTTGAGTATCGAAAATGATGGTCTGGAGCAAGCTTTTGAGGAAGGGAAAATTAGCGACCGCAGTTATCACCTTTATCAGCGCTATCTACAAAACATAGAGCAGGGCATTAACCGAAATTTAGCTTCGCGCTTCACCTATACGTTTCTGGTGACGCTGCGCCTGCTGCGTATGCTTCTTCATGAGATTGTGACCCTTGGAGCTAGGTTGCGAGCCTGGAATCAAAGAGGTGCCAAGCGTCTGACTGCTACGGATATCGAAGAAATAGCAGAGCTTTACCTGTCCAATACTGAAGTCATTATTGAAAGTTTGGAACATCTAAAAGGCATCTACAAATCCTCTCTGATTACTTTTTTGCAGGATTCTCGGCTGCGTGAAACGGAGATTATCGGAAGCGGTGCTTTTATTGAGCGGGTCATTACGCGTATCAAACCCAATAACATTTCTGAAATGATGTGGGGCTACTATCTGGAAAGAAAAACAATCTTTGAATACGAAGAAAAGAAATTAATCTCAGCCAGCTATGCCAAACGTCTGCGACAAAATGTTAACAATCTAGAAAATTATTCGCTTAAAGAAAGAGCGAATACCCTGCCCTATGACATGGTCAACTATGCCAGAGGGCACTAGCAGGACTAGAAGACAAACCGAATGGCTCTATGAATGCAAACGATTCAATCATAAGGTTAAATTAAAAATCACTTGAAAATTGACTGCTATTAGTCGATTGTTTCAAGTGATTTTTCTTATTTTCGTTTTATTGGCAACCAATGTGTGTAATTTTCAGTCAGCCAAACAAGACTTTCTGCTACTGTAGGAAGCAGAAGTAAGACATAGATATAGACATACTGGCTCTTGGTTTCCCAGAAGAAGTGGAAGAGGCCGCCCCCCAAGAGAAAGATGAAGGGATAGAGGTCAAAAGGCGTCAGCTTTTCCTCGGCGACGAAAAATTTATGCAGGATAAAGAAACAGGAGAGCAGGTAGATACTGGCTAGCAGGGTCAAGAGCAGGAAATTAACAATCTGATAACCTTTTCTTTCCTCATAAATGCTGCGCAGGACAGCTGGCTTCATGTATTGTTGGCGCTCAATCTGAGGCCCAGTCCAGATAGACTGAAAAGTCGGCTCAGTCCAAGTGGATGTGACTTTTTCGTAGAAGAATTTGAGTGCATAGTCTGGATGTTTGGAAAAGTTCAGCAAAATATCTTTCAAATCCTGAGTTGCCATGGCGGTTGCTTTTTTTTCATCGTACTTGTTGCGTTTGAGAATTTTAGTATTATAAGCATCATACCAGCCACCCAGAGTTTGACGATTGGGATCATCTCTCAGACCCATGGTAATATAGGCAATCTTAGGAGTTCCAATACCAATTTCCTGTCCGATTAGGTTTTCATAGTAGGTATTCAAAGCCTTATTTGAAAAGACAATCCCAGTGATAATCAGCAGAATAGCCAGCGGTTTTTTCCAAGACCATTTGTAGAAAATGGAGAGGAGATAGATTCCAAGCAGCATGATGGCAAAGATAATATAATTATTTCGCAGAAGACAGGCTAAGCTGATACTGGCTGCACCGAGAAGGAGGTAGAGCAGATTGCCATTTTGCTCCAATTTGATAAAGGCATAAAGACTAAGCAGACAAAAGAACAGGCCTGGGATAGTCCCATAAATAAAAAGTACGAAAAAAAGTTGGGGCAGGAAAAGGAAGGTCAGCAAGATTGTGTATTTTTGAATAATTTCCTTGCGATTGAGCAAAGCTGTAATCTTATAGATTAGAAAATTACTAAGCAGGCTCCAGATGACATTCATACCAAAGGCAAACCGAGTTGTCGGGGAGATATAAGCATAGAGGCGCTCTAAGGTCATCAGCCCCAGCTGATGTGGATTGCGGTACATATAGCTACCGACGGTCGTAAGCGAGCTGTAATCGCCCTGATTGAAGGCTAGAGCTGCATTAAAGACATGTTTGGCATCTGCTCGAATAATGCCGCTGTAGGAGGTGATGAGAAAGAATGCTGCTGCGATATAGAGCAGGCTCAATCCGACTAAAAGGTAGGGAATCTTTATCTTCTCCAAAAGCGGTCGAAGTCCGAAGAGCGCGAAAAGAAAGAGAATCAGAAGGGGATAGAAGTACCAAGGATTGGCAACGAAGTTGACACCTTCTGCAATATGCAGCGGAATATAGGTATGAGAAATCAAAATCTGTCCGGACAGGAAAAGAAGGGCAATGGCTGTCATCGTCAAGACGAGAAAATAACCCAAATTAAAAAGGATATTTGTAAAATGCTTCATGAAATATTACCCTCTACTTTCACAAAACAGCGTCCCTCACCTAGATCAATTAATTGAACTGGCTGTGGATAAAAGCGATTCAGTATTTCTTTTGTCAAAATCTCTTCTTTGGCTCCTTGAGCAATGATTTCTCCATCTTTTAAGAGTAGGACATGATCCATCACAGAGGTGATTTCCTCGGCATGGTGGGTCACATAGAGAATGGTGGGAGCTTGCTCTAGCCGAGCAATGTTCTCAATCTGCTGCAAGAGCCGCTCGCGGGCAAATAAATCCAGACCACTGGTCGCTTCGTCTAAAATTAAGAGGTCGGGTGTTTCCATCAAGCTGCGAGCGATTAAGAGCAGCTGTTTTTCACCCTGCGACAGACTGGCATAGCTTCTGCCGATCAGCTCCTGTCCCCCGATAGAAAGCAGCATTTCTCGGGCTTCGTTCAGCTCAGCTTCTCCATATTGGCGGTAGAGGATGCTGCTTTTGTATTTGCCGGTCAGGACAATCTCTTCCGCCAGCATCCGACTGGGCAGGCGTTCAGCGATAAAAGAGCCGACAACTCCGATTTTAGTTCTCAGTTCAGGAATGTCTCCTTGTCCGAATGTGGTGCCCAGAACCGTCAGTTCCCCCTCGGTTTTCCAATGTTCGGCCATGAGCAAACGCAGCAGGGTGGATTTACCAGAGCCATTCAATCCCAAAATAGCCCAATTTTCTCCTTTTTTCACCTGCCAATTCAGATCTTTTAAAATTGTTTGACCATTCTTGACTAGCCAAACCTTTTCCATGCTGATAATGTTTTCCATTTTTATTCTTTCTTTTGTAAAATCCCCTCTATTTTATCATAAATTATGGTAAAATAACTGAGAGGAGAGTAAAAATGTTTCATAAAAGTAAGTTAATGTTTTGGACTAGTGAGGTCTTACTGCTGACGATTATCTTCTTTATCTGGCGCCAGATGGGAGATATGATTACGCCAGTAGTAAGTGTTATCAATACCATCTTAATCCCCTTTCTTGTGGGGGGCTTCCTCTATTACATCACGAATCCTCTGGTAACATTTTTAGAGAAAAAGTTAAAAATTAAACGTATTTTTGGAATTTTGATCACTTTGTTCCTGCTGTTTGGCTTATTGACGATTGGCGTCATCTACCTTTTGCCAATTTTGATTAATCAGCTGAGCAGTCTGATTAATTCGACTCAGGGCCTCTATTGGGAAATTCAGAGTTTTGTTAATCAATTATCCAAGAATCCTTTATTTAAGAGTTTAAATATTCAATCTACCATTCAGCAACTCAACCTGTCCTATGTGGATATTCTACAAAATATTTTAAATGGAGTTACCAATAGTTTGGGCAGCGTAGTGTCTGCAGTCGTCAATACCATTATGATTTTAATTATGACGCCGATTTTCTTGGTTTATTTCCTCATGGACGGTCAGAAATTGCTGCCGATGCTGGAGCGGACAGTGCTCAAACGGGATAAGCTCAATATTTCCAAACTGCTGACCAATCTGAACGCCACGGTGGCTCGCTACATCAGTGGGATTTCGATTGATGCGCTGCTGATAGGAACCCTGGCCTTTATTGGTTACAGTGTGATTGGTCTCAAGTATGCCTTGGTCTTTGCGATTTTCTCAGCTTTGGCCAATTTAATTCCTTATGTAGGACCAAGTATCGGCTTGATTCCCATGCTGATTACCTACGCCTTTACTGATCCGCAGAAAATGCTGGTTGCATTGATTTATATGCTTATTGTCCAGCAGATTGACGGGAATATCCTTTATCCGCGGATTGTCGGCGGCGTTATGAAGGTTCACCCTATTACGATTATGGTTCTTTTGCTCTTGTCCAGCAATATTTATGGTATTATGGGCATGATTGTGGCCATTCCGACTTATTCAATCCTAAAAGAAATCGTAAAATTCTTGGCTAATCTGTACGATAATCACAAGGAAGCACAGCTGCAAAAGAAAAATGAGGAATTTGGTATTATAAAAAAATAGGAGAAGGCGAGTCCTCTTCTATTTTTTTTCTTGCATTTTTTATAACATAAAATTTTATATTTATGCTAAAATAGTGATAATAGCATAAAGGAGGTATACTTATGGTAACACGTCGTAAATTTTCTCCGCAGGAAATAAGAAAAGATTCTTCTTATTTTTCGCCTTTGAAGACCATTGTGGAAACAGCCTTTTATGAAAATCAAGTCCAAGCTATCAAGACGGTAGAAGAAGCCTATCAGCTTGCTTCGACAGCTGCTGGGACGGTTGTGCTGGACATGCCAGTTATTCATACCAAGGAGCTAGGTCTTCCTTCTTATGCACGCGTTTTATTGACCAATTCGGGGGCTGTTGTCGGCAGAACAGCCAAGGCTAGAAGAATCTATGGCAGAGATAGCGAAGAAGATGAGCATTTGCTTTTTCTTGTCCGGAGTGCAATTTACCAAGCACATAAAAGAACCTTCTATAAGGCTGATGCTGTGGTCGGGCTAGATGAGGACTTTATGGCCTACGCTCATCTGATGGTTCCTCAGGAAGAAATCAATAACCTGTACTCCTGGCTCTTGAATTTCCAAATTTTGGATGAGGAATTTAAAAATCGACTGAAAGCGTCTAAAAAGTATGAAGAGAATGATATCTTTGTCTTTTTTGATCCTAAGTGGAAGCATCCAGATTACCCAGAAGGGCTTGTATATTTTGATACCAACCATAACTGTGCCGTCATTTTGGGCTTGAATTATTTCGGAGAGCTGAAAAAGGCCACTTTGACCTTGGCTTGGGGAACGGCTGCCAGAAACGGTTATGTTGCCTGCCACGGGGGCTTGAAAATTTTCAAGCAGAGTATTGATAAAGAGGACTATGTCGCATCATTCTTCGGGCTATCTGGCTCAGGGAAATCCACGCTGACACATGCCAAGCATGACCATAAATATGACATCAAGGTCCTCCATGATGATGCCTTTATTATCTCGGTCAAAGATGGCTCATCTATTGCCCTTGAGCCGTCTTATTTTGACAAGACAAATGACTACCCTACAGGTCATAGTGAGCAGGATTTCTTTGTCACTGTGCAGAACTGTGGAGTGACACTAGATGAAAATGGACGGAAAAAGCTGGTAACCGAGGACATCCGCAATGGAAATGGGCGGACTGTCAAATCGCGCTTTGCTACTCCGAATCGAGTGGACCGGATTGACGAACCCATCAACGCTATCTTCTGGATTATGAAGGATGACTCTCTCCCGCCACTAATCAAGATTAATGATCCTCTTATGGCTTCTACGATGGGCTGTACTTTGATGACCAAGCGTTCCAATGCTGAAAATGTTATTGGTCTGCATGATGATTTGGTTATTGAGCCTTATGCCAATCCTTTCCGCGTTTATCCGCTGGTGGAAGATTATCGGAAATTCCGTCGTTTATTTGAGTCAGGCGTTGCCTGCTATATCATCAATACTGGATTTTATATGGGGAAGGGGATCTCAAAGGAAGTGTCTTTAGATATTATTGAACAGATAGTAGATGGGAAGGCAGAATTTAGACCTTTCGGACCTTTGGAAGGCTTTGAATATCTTAACTACGAAGGATATGCCGTTCCAAACTTTGATTACAAGTATAGACAGCTCATCCGTGAAAGGATGCAGATTCGTTTAAACTTCTTGCTAGCTTTCAATCAGAAATATCCTAAGACAGCTCTGCCTGTCGGAGCTATTTCTCGGCTGGAAAAGGTTTTGCAGGATTTGGATTCCTGATTTGCAAAACGCTTTCTACGGAATCCTCATGCACGAATCTTGAAAATATGTTATAATCAAGTCTGATTATAATTTTTAGGAGAAGAATCCATGGAAGACCCTGGCAGTCAGAGTATTTTATTGCAAGCAATACTGCTATTCGTTTTAACTTTATTAAATGCCTTTTTCTCAGCTTCTGAGATGGCGATGGTATCGCTCAATCGGTCTCGCGTAGAGCAGAAAGCTGAAGAAGGCGATGCCAAATACATTCGTTTATTAAAAGTTCTTGAAAGTCCCAATAACTTTCTATCGACAATTCAAGTCGGAATCACCGTCATCAATATCCTGTCGGGGGCTAGCTTTGCGGACAATCTGGGGAAAATCTTTTCCTCTTGGCTGGGAAATTCTGAAACGGCACATGCAGTTGCTAGTTTTCTGGCACTTGCTCTTTTGACCTATATTTCCATTGTTTTGGGAGAGCTTTATCCTAAGCGGATTGCCATGAATCTCAAGGACAGTTTAGCCATTCGTACCGCACCTGTGATTATTTTCGTAGGAAAAATCGTTAGTCCTTTCGTTTGGTTGCTCTCAGCTTCGACTAATCTCCTCAGTCGGATTACGCCGATGCAGTTTGATGATGCAGATGAGAAGATGACGCGGGATGAGATTGAGTACATGCTGACCAAGAGCGAGGAGACGCTGGATGCAGACGAAATCGAAATGTTGCAGGGGATTTTCTCGCTGGATGAGCTGATGGCGCGTGAACTGATGGTGCCACGGACAGATGCCTTTATGGTCGATATTCAGGATGATACCAAGGAAATTATCCAAAGCATTCTCAAGAAGAATTTCTCTCGGATTCCAGTTTATGATGGAGACAAGGACAATGTCATTGGTCTCATTCACACAAAACGTCTCTTGAATGAAGGCTTTGTCAATGGTTTTGACAATATTGTTCTGCGCAAGATTCTGCAAGAACCGCTCTTTGTACCTGAAACGATTTTTGTGGATGATTTGCTCAAATCTCTGCGTAATACCCAAAATCAAATGGCGATTCTGCTGGATGAGTATGGCGGTATGGCAGGTCTCGTGACACTGGAAGACTTGCTGGAAGAGATTGTCGGTGAAATTGAAGACGAAACAGACAAGGTCGCGGTGGAAGTCTATGAAATTGGTGAGAATACCTATATCGTATTGGGAACGATGACACTCAATGACTTTAATGAGTATTTTGAAGTTGAGATAGATAGTGATGACGTGGATACCATTGCTGGTTACTATCTGACGGGTGTAGGAACCATTCCAAATCCAACAGAACGCATCAGCTATGAGGTTGAAAGTCAGAATAAAAAACTGATTTTGACCAATGACAAGGTCAAAAACGGCCGTGTCACCAAGGTGAAAGTGGAAATATCCGAAATCCTTGAAGAAGCTGAAGAAGCTGAGAAATAAACTCGGTTCAGATGTAGCTGAGAAAACATGCTTTTCACTCAGTAATATCACAATTAGATAGATAAAAAGGCTTAAAATCATTGTTCTAAAAACTTTGTTTTTAAGCCTTTTATCGTTTTATAAAATTTTCTCGAGTTTCATCAAATATTGGTGTAAGGGGATGTTTCAGCTGCTTTCAACCTGCACTTGCATTCTAATAAACATGTCGCGGTGCTTTTCATTTAGTTGAGGTTGTTCATGAATCACTTCGCAGATATAATCACCTGTAACCAGATAGCCTGCATCGGCTAATTCTTGGTGAAAATGAGGGAGATTTCTCACTTCTTCTTCGAATGATGAACAGTAAGCAACAGCATAGCTTCCTTTAGGCAGTATGGCTGGAATGAGATTTGGAAGTTCATTTTGAGTCTGGTGAAAGAGGCAAAACTGATTTGAGAACCAATTTTGATTTAGAAAATCTCTTTGCTTCATAATAGAGCCAACTCGACTGAAATTATTAAAAAAGGGGTTGTAATTGAGAATTTCCTGTTTGAAATAGCGGAGATAGAGTTCATACTCTTCGTTGTCTAACTGGTAAATGTTTTGATCAATAGAGAAGGATAGAATGTGTCGTTCAGGGAATGCCACAATTTCCAACTTTTGATCAGTCTGCTTTTCGCCATAAAGCTGTGCACCAGAACGAAAAATTTCAATTTCCTTTATCCGCTCTTCTAGCATTTCTTTTTCTTGGAGTAATTGCTGATACCGTTCTTCAATAAGCCGGTGCAGATGAAACTGATCTCGATCGGAGAGAATTTCCTTGATTTCTTTTAAAGAAAAATCTAATTGTCGTAGATATTGAATGGAGTCAACGAGTGAAGATTGATTGATGTGATAGTAGCGGTAGTTAGTCTCGGGATCAACCTCATAAGGCCTTAAAAGACCAATCTGATCATAAAATCGTAAAGTCTGAATGGAAATGTGATTGATTTTAGAAAATTCTCCAATACGCAAAATTTTTTTCATTTTTCAAAACTCTCTATTGACTCTCTAGTTACTAGAGATATTATACTATAATTGTGAAAAATATTACAATTAAAGGAGGGTTTCCAATGAGAAATGCAAAAATTCGTGCCGTGCAATATGGCTGTGGCAAAATGTCCAAGGTTATTTTTAAATATCTAGTGGACCACGGTGTAGAGATTGTTGGCGCTATTGACAATAATCCTGCGATTGTGGGACAAGATGTTGGTGATTTTGCGGGATTAGGCTACAAGACAGGTGTTTTGATTTCCGATAAAGCTGACAGTGTATTTGACCAGTGCGATGCCGATATTGCCATTGTTACCATTGCCTCCTATATGCCTGATATGTATGGCTTTTTTGAAACAGCTATCAAGCATGGTGTTAATATCATCACGACCTGTGAAGAAGCTATTTATCCATGGACGACGTCGCCATCTGAAACGAACCGCTTGGATAAGTTGGCTAAAGAATATGGTGTCACCATCATGGGCTCTGGTATGCAAGATATCTACTGGATTAATATGCCTTGCTTAGCTATGTCTGGTCTCAATCGCATTCAAAAAGTCAAAGGGGTTGCCAGCTATAATGTAGAGGATTATGGTTTGGCTTTAGCAGAAGCGCACGGTGCTGGCTATGATGTAGAACGATTTGATAAAGAAATTGCTTCTGCCGAAAGTTTGCCATCCTATATGTGGAATGCTGCGGAAGCTATCTGCTCTAAGATGAACTGGACCATTCAGGATATTTCACAAAAGAGCGTGCCTTACATTTTGGATGAAGATGTTTATTCAGAAACGCTGGGTCGACTTATTCCGGCAGGACAGGTAACAGGCATGTCAGCTGTGACGACCATTCATACTCATCAAGGAATTGAATTGGAAGTAGAATGTATTGGCAAGGTTTATCGGGAAGATGATGGCGATATGTGTGATTGGGAAATTACAGGTGATCCAAATCTAGTCTTTTCTGTCAGCAAGCCAGATACTGTGTCTCTGACTTGTGCCACAATTGTCAATCGTATCCCGTCTGTGCTGGATGCACCGGCAGGTTATGTGACCTCTGAGTTGGCGCGTACCTTGACTTATCCGACTTATCCGCTTCACACTTATGTAGAAAATTAAACATATCCTAAAAAATAAGCAGGCTGTCCTTGTGATAGCTTGCTTATTGCTTTGTTAGGGTCAGAATGTCTTTATAGAGGATTAGTGTAGTAAAGCAAGCATAACCCGCATTTTAACAAATTTGGAGGTCGTCAACTTCAAGGCAGAAAAGCTTTACAAAGATAAGCAAAATCACTATTTAGCTAGAAGCAACCGGCAGACGATTGAAAAGTGCATGAAGCAATCATTGACAGAGCGACTTTGGAAGATATAGAGCGTATATTGAAAAATAGACTCGTCAAAAGATCAAACGGAGACGGAGAAATTCAGCTCTTATCAGGACTGATATGCTATCATCTTTTGTATCCTTTCTCGCTCTTTCTATCTATTCCTATGAAAGATCTGAAAACAAGTATGTATGCTGACAGTAGAAATAACACCTTAAAAATGATATAATATAATAAGTATTTAGCTAGAAAAATCAAATTTAGGAGGCAACAATGAATAAAAAAAGAGATTGGTTTGGTATTTTATTCGGTGCTATATGGTTTTTAGCGTCACTGCTGATTTTGGTTCTTTATATGGGAGGAAATCTTAATGGTTCAATACCTGTCCCAAGAGTACTCCTTATAATATATGATTGGCTCGGTATTGTTCCGGGAGCGATTGTTCAAATGATACTGAGTGCTTTATTGTTTATCTTCAGCATTAGAAAAAAGTAATCTAAATAATACTGTGATTGGTTGAAATAATTCAAGCATATCAATGAAATACTAACGTAAAGGACAGTAAATCAAAGGCTCTT
>NZ_KQ968976.1:379498-426872 GCF_001578725.1 Streptococcus sp. DD04 | reverse complement strand
CCGCTTTTCATTATAGGTCTTATGGGACTTTTTTTCTACAACAAAAGAGGCTCCATAATCCCTGCGGTGGATTTACCCACTACAGAAATTATAGAGCCAAATCAAATTGGTTTGCTGTTTTTCTCTTGCTTAAAATAAAAAACTGTTAAAACATAAAGAATAAGAGCTACAAATACTTGCTCTAATGGTCCGGCAACTACTGAAATTCTTTTAAAACGCATCCGCTAATCCTGTTGCAATTTTTTTCGCTTCTAGGAGTTTGACCATGTTTCCAATAAGGATTGGTATCTATACTGATCACGTCAATATAAACTTTTTTAAGTTTTTTGTGGTATAGTGGATAAAGTATAAAATTGAATTTACTGTTTCATGCAGAAGGAAGGAGTAACGATGAAACTATTAGAAAAAATTCGTCCGTCGCAACCGCTAAAGCATTTGAAGTGGTTTGACATTGTGATTATTACTGTGATTATGTTTGGCCAGTTTATCTATCGGTCGACAGAGCTCTACTTAGGTAGCATGGATCAAGTCCCTTATACTGAGGGAATAACAGATACCGCAAGTAATGGCGCTGCTTACTCTAGCAATTTGTATCTTCAGTTAATCCTGCTGGCTCTAGCCCTGCTCTATCTGGTCATTCGTCGCTATGACTTTAAGCAACTGCCTATCCGTTTTAGCTGGTCTGTACTGTTTTGGGTTCCTTTTATCTTTGCTCTGATGGGAATTATTGCAGATATTGTAACGACAATCAGCGGAGAGTATAATTATTTTGATCCGCAATTGTGGCCCTACATTGACCTGATGGAGATTGTCCGTAAGTTTGCTGCCTTAAGTCCGATGGCTATCCTTTATAGCTTGCTGAATGGCTTTTATGAAGAATTCTTCTTTTTAGGCTTGCTAACCTCAGTTGAGGACAAATATAAATGGCAGGTTCTTCTCTATTCGACTCTTATCCGTTTTTCTTTCCATACTTATCAAGGGCTACTCTGGGCCTTTATGATTGGGTTTGTCTTTGGCCTTCTCTATTACTTTCTCTATAAGTACAAGGTTAAAAATCTCCTCCCTTTCTTTCTCATGCATGCTCTGGCGGACATGTTTGGCTCCAGCCTGATCTATCTTTTAGTTAATTGGAGTTCATAAAAGGGATTGGCATATTTTCCAATCCCTTTTGTTTATAAATATTTCTCTGCCACAGCATAATCACCTGGATAGACAACTTTTTGGTCATTAATGATTTGGTAGGCATCGGCACCCTTGCCGGCAAGAATGACTGCATCGCCTTCAGCACTCGTTAGACTGAGGGCTTTTTTGATGGCTTCTTCACGATCAGCAATCATGTCCACCTCAAAGGTTATGTAGCTGGCAATCTCACTGGCGATGGCAATAGGATCCTCGCGATTCGGATCATCAGCTGTCAGAATGATATTCAACTCAGGATGTTGGTTGAGCAGGAGGCCGAAGTCCTTACGCCGGCTCTCACCCTTGTTTCCGGTTGCTCCCAGAATCAAGACAATGTTCCCTTTTTGGTGTTCTTGAACGACGGACAGCAACTTAGCCAAACTGTCGCCATTATGGGCGTAGTCAACGAAGACCTTGGCTCCATTTTTCTGAGTTAGAACCTCCATGCGGCCGGGTACACGTGTTTGGGCAATACCAGCTTGAATATCTTCCAAAGAAGCGCCCAGTCGCAGACAGGCTAGTCCTGCAGCGATGGCATTTTCCTGATTGAAGCGGCCGATTAGCTGGATATCATAGGAGCTAGCCAGTTTTCCTTGGACTTCAAAGGAAAAGGCGAGGGAATTCAGGATGGCATTGCTGGAAGCTGGCCCATAAAAGTCATGGTCATAAGCAGCTACTTGCTCGGCTAAAACCTGAAAATGGTCCATGCCACTGTTGACTACAACAGCACGGCTATTGTCCATCAGGAGTCGCTTGTGGTAGAAGTAGTCTTCAAAAGTCGGATGCTCAATAGGGCCGATATGGTCAGGGCTGATATTGAGAAAGACGCCCACATCAAAGGTCAGGCCGTAGACCCGCTTTTTAAGATAGGCTTGACTGGATACTTCCATGATCAGATGGGTTCGGCCATTGTCGACAGCTTCCGCCATCATTTTGAATAAATCAAGACTTTCAGGAGTTGTGAGAGTTGATTTAAAGAAAGTTTCTCCATCCAGAGTGGTATTCATAGTAGAAAGCAGGGCTGGTTTGTGACTTTGTTTTAAAATATTAAAAGCAAAATAAGCCGACGTGGTCTTGCCCTTGGTGCCAGTGAAGGCCAAAAGTTTGAGCTTTTGTTCTGGATGGCCGTAAAATTCCATAGCAATCAGACTCATAGCTTGCTTGACATCATTGACTAAGAGGACTGGAATACTAACTTCAAAGTCTGTTTCACTAATATAAAATCTAAGCCCAGCTGTCACAGCTTTTTCCAAAAATTCTCTCTTGAAATGATCTCCCTTGACAAAAAAGAGAGTAGAAGCATCAGCTTCTCGGCTGTCATAGCTAATCTTGGAGAAGGCGAATTCGCTGTCGCTGTAATCAAAGAAGTATTCTCCGTTTGCAATGATTTCACGGAAATTGTGGTCTTTTTTTAAAATATCTAATACAGTTTTAATTTTTATCATATCTCTATTGTAAACCTAAAGACTATGTTTTACAAGAGCTCAGGAAAAGTTTATAATAAAATAAGAATAAATCAAAGAGGTTATTTATGGACCAACCAAAAACAACAAGTCAGCAGCAGCAAATGTTGCGGGGGACTGCCTGGCTGACTGCCAGTAATTTTATTAGCCGTCTCTTAGGAGCTATTTATATCATTCCTTGGTATATCTGGATGGGACGTCACGGAGCGGAAGCCAATGGTCTCTTCACCATGGGCTACAATATCTATGCATGGTTTCTGCTGATTTCTACAGCAGGAGTACCGGTGGCTGTCGCTAAGCAGGTGGCCAAGTACAACACCATCGATAAGGAAGAGCATAGTTTTACCCTTATTCGTGAGTTTTTGAAATTTATGCTGCTTTTAGGGGCTGTTTTTGCAGTCATCATGTACCTGCTGTCTCCTGTTTTCGCTAGCATGTCGGGCGGTGGCAAGGACTTGATTCCAGTCATGCAAAGCCTATCCTGGGCTGTGCTGATTTTCCCGTCCATGAGTGTTATCCGCGGCTTTTTCCAAGGATTTAACAATCTTAAGCCTTATGCTATCAGCCAGATTGCGGAGCAGGTTATTCGGGTTATCTGGATGCTCCTGACTGCCTTTTTCATCATGAAGATTGGGTCTGGAAACTATGTAGAGGCTGTTACCCAGTCCACCTTTGCTGCCTTTATTGGGATGCTGGCTAGTATGGGAGTGTTGGTTTTCTATCTGTGGAAGACTGGCATGTTGCGGTCCATTCTTGATAAACCTGAAAATTCAGCAGAAATCAAGGGGCGGACTTTGCTCTGGGACACGGTTCGGGAAGCAATTCCTTTCATCATTACAGGCTCAGCCATTCAGCTTTTCCAAATCATTGACCAGATGACCTTTATCAACAGTATGAAGTGGTTTACAAGACTCAATGAGTCTCAGTTGAAAGTCATGTTTGCTTACTTCTCAGCCAATCCTAATAAGATTACGATGATTTTGATTGCTGTGGCGACTTCAATCGGTGGGGTTGGAATCCCGTTGCTGACAGAAAACTATGTTAAGGGAGATTTGAAGGCGACTGCCCGTCTGGTTCAGGATAATCTTAGCATGTTACTCTTCTTTATCCTACCGGCTACGATTGGCTCAGTTCTAGTAGCTGAGCCGCTTTATACAGTCTTTTATGGAAAACCGGATAGTCTGGCTCTAGGGCTCTTCATCTTTGCTATGCTGCAAACGATTATCCTAAGTATCTATACAGTCCTTGCTCCGATGATTCAGGCACTTTTTCAAAATAGAAAGGCCATCATCTATTTCCTCTATGGAGTTGCTGTCAAGCTGATCTTACAAATTCCGCTTATCTATTTATTTAAAGCATACGGAACTCTTCTTGCGACAACCATTGGTCTGATTATTCCAATTGTATTGATGTATCAAGAAATTCGTAAGGTTACTGGTTTGAATCCTAGAAATCTTAAAAAACGGACAATCTTGACTTGTATTTTAACTGTTTTGATGACACTGGTTGTTCTCATATCAGAATTTATCATTGGTTATTTATTCCAGCCAAGCGGACGGATTTCGAGTTTTATCTATTTGGCCATTATCGGAGGAATTGGAGTCGCAGTTTACGGAGGATTCTCACTTAGCGTTCGTTTGCTGGATCGCTTTATTGGTGAAAGGGCGGCCAGTCTGCGTCGGACTTTTCACATCAAATAAAAAGCCTATGGGCTTTTTGTTTTGAATCAAGACAATACAGCAAACTGTTTGATATTTAAGAAAGACTAACAAACCTCTTTAATAAAAATTGGTAGAGTCGGTGGCTAAAGAAAGCTTCGACTTCCTCAAAAAAAATCTGGAAGATGTTTGGATGTTTTCTTTGAATAGAGCATAGTCAGCTGATATTAAAATAGTGACCATAGCTTCAAACTATACCTAGATCTTAAAAAGAAAAAAGTTTAGCTTTTTCTGAAGATGTTACAATAGAAAGGTAAAACAATTGAGGGAAATTTCTCAATATTTTTTATCGGAGGTTGCTATGAGTGAGAACTTAAAACTAAATACTATTTTAGCTCAAGCTGGGATTAAGAATGATAAAACGACTGGTGCCCTGACAACACCTTTGCATTTTGCAACTACTTATCAGCATCCTGAGTTTGGTCAGTCAACAGGCTATGATTATACGCGTACGAAGAATCCGACACGTGCTAGTTTGGAAGAAACGCTAGCAGCTATTGAAAGTGCAGATTATGCTTTAGCAACTAGCTCAGGGATGAGTGCCATTGTTTTGGCTTTTAGCGTATTTCCAGCGGGCAGCAAAGTTCTTGCTGTACGGGACCTTTATGGTGGCTCTTTCCGCTGGTTTAATCAGCTCGAGCAAGAAGGTCGCTTTCATTTTAGTTATGCTCGCAGTGAAGCAGAGCTGTTAACTGAATTGACAGACCAAGTGGATGTTGTTTATATCGAAACACCTACGAATCCTTTGATGGTCGAGTTTGATATTGCTCGCATTGCTAAAGCGGCTCATGAGAACGGTGCGACCGTGGTAGTCGATAATACCTTTTACAGTCCAATTTATCAAAGGCCACTTGAGGATGGAGCAGACATTGTTTTGCATTCTGCAAGCAAATATCTAGGAGGGCATAATGATGTTTTAGCCGGAGCGATTATGACCAGTGATGCTAAGATTTATGAAAAGCTTTTTTATCAACTTAATACAACTGGTGCCGTTTTATCACCGTTTGACAGTTATATGCTTCTTCGGGGGCTCAAAACCCTGTCTTTGAGAATGGAACGTTCTACGCAAAATGCTTTAGCTGTCGTGGAGTTTTTGAAAAAATCTGCGGCTGTTAAGGAGGTGCTTTACCCAGGAAAAGGAGGTATGATTTCTTTTAAGGTTGTGGATGAGAGTAAAATACCTGATTTGTTGAATAATCTTAAAATCTTCACTTTCGCTGAAAGTCTGGGAGGAGTGGAGAGTTTAATTACCTATCCGGCAACTCAAACGCATGCAGATATTCCTGTAGAAGTGCGCCATTCTTATGGTTTGACGGATGATCTACTGAGACTGTCTATTGGTATTGAGGATAGCCGAGATTTAGTGACTGACTTGCAGTCAGCATTGGAGGCTTAATATGAGAAATTATAATTTTGAAACAGCACCGAATCGATTGGGGCAACATACTTATAAGTGGAAAGAAGCGGAAATTGACCGAGAGGTTTTGGCTGCCTGGATAGCCGATATGGACTTTGAAGTCTTGCCCGAAGTCAGGCAGACAGTTCATGATTATGCAGAACAGTTAGTCTATGGCTATACTTATGCTGGTGACAGCTTGATTCAGTCTGTATTGGACTGGGAAAAAGAAGAGCATGGTTACGTTTTTGAAAAAGATGCGCTTGTCTTTATTGAAGGGGTAGTTCCAGCTATCTCCATAGCCATTCAGGCTTTTACTCAGGAAGGAGATACGGTGTTGATTAATACTCCGGTATATCCTCCCTTTGCTCGCAGTATTGAGCTCAATAATCGTAAACTGATTACGAATTCTTTGATAGAAGAGGACGGCTTATACCAGATTGATTTTGAGCAGTTGGAAAAGGATTTGGCGGAACACGATGTTAAAGTATATGTGTTTTGCAATCCTCACAATCCTGGAGGCCGTGTTTGGGAAAAAGAGATACTAGAAAAAATTGGCCGACTCTGTCAGCAGCACGGGGTGATTTTAGTTTCTGATGAAATTCATCAAGACTTGACTTTCTTTGGCAATAAACACTGTTCTTTTAACACAGTTTCGCCTGATTTCAAAGATTTTACACTGATTTTGAGTAGCGCAACTAAGACTTTCAATATTGCTGGTACAAAAAATTCCTACGTTGTTGTTGAAAATCCAAAGTTGAGAAAGAAATTTCAGCAACGTCAGCTGGCCAATAATCATCATGAAGTATCTAGTCTAGGGTTTTTAGCTACGGAAGCTGCTTATCGCTATGGCAAGCCTTGGTTGACTGAACTCAAAGCTGTCTTGGAGGATAACATTGATTTTGTAGTCGCTTACTTTAGTCAGCACGCTCCTAGCCTCAAGGTTATGAAGCCACAAGGAACTTACCTGATTTGGTTGGATTTTTCAGCTTATAACTTGACGGATGAAGAGTTATTTCAGATTTTGCGCCAGAAAGCAAAAGTAGTCCTTAACCGAGGGACGGACTTTGGAAAAGAAGGAAAGAATCATGCGCGGCTGAATGTTGCAGCACCTAAAAGCATCATAGAAGAAATTTGTAAGCGAATTGCAGAAAATTTACCTCGTTGAGCAAATAAAAGTGGAATCTTTTCCTCAAGAGAGACTTGCTTGGAATCATAGATGGACATTTCAAGGTATTTCAAAAGGTGTTTTTAAAGAAAATAGGGATGACTTACAGCGGTGAAAATGATGCCAAGGTAGCTTTGATGAATAAATTGAAAGTGATAAAAGGAGAAAACCATGACATTTGAAGAAATTTAAAAAAACCATGATTTTATATATTCTTTAGTGTCTCTTTACAGTGATTTATAGCGGTTTATAGCAAGAATACCAATATTAGTTCATCTTTGATATTCTTCAGGAGTCCACAAAAAGGTGAACAAAAAAAGCCCTCAAAAAGGGCGTAAAATTGATGAGTTCAGCAGGCAAGAAACTAGCACGGTCAAACGTGCTTTTTTATTACTTGTGGAGTTGCTGATAGGTGCATTCTACCCAAAAGGAGTATCAGACCACCTCTGTTTATACTCATTATAGCATAATTGATTATTAAGCATGGATTTTCTTGTCAGCAATAGCGTCTGTTAGTGTCTGTGAGAAGTTCAAACCTAATTCACGCCCTAGATTATCTGCCCAACGTGGGATAGTGAGTGTTTTCTTTACAGGCTCTTGGCTGCCTAGATACTCGGCGACATCAACCATAACCATTGAGACAAAAGACTTGCTAGGGTCATAAACTAGCTCTATATCCTCATCATCGAGAAAAGGGTTATTATCAACCAAAGATAAAGCGTTAATGTCTGAGGGGGTAGGGATCTCACGCCCATTCTCGATATAGTCCGCTAGGTTAATACCTAACCAATCACTAGCCATTGCCATAGCGTCTGCCATATCCTTCCCTTGAGTTGCTGAATGTTCAAAATCAGGGAAAGTAACAAAATAAGGGACATTCGTTCCGTCTGTATCGTCATAATAAAATAAAGCTGGATAAGTGACAAGCATAGTTTACCTCCAAAATAAAACAAGCGGTAGGCTGTCACTATAACAGCCCTGCTTGCTTTTTGATACCCCTTTCGGTGTATTTATTAATCTCACCGTGGGGAATGGTTATAGGTCGCTCTCCTGCTTTTTCAAGCTTAACGTGCGACCCTTTACCACCTTTGGTCTTTATCCAACCGTGGGCAGTCAGTAACTTAACCATTTCTTTTTGTGTCATAGGCATAGCGCTTTTACCTCCTGACAAGATAATTATATCATACGTACTACACGTATTCAACTAAAAGGCGATATTAGCGGTGGAACAAGTGCTAAAACAGGAGCGGTTTTATGTGAAACGAGACTAAAAACCTTGTATTATCAATGTTTTTAAGGTGTTACCCCCCCTACCTAAAATTTTGAAAAATTGGCGCGTGATATAAGACGACATCTTGTTGCGGCTCTCTTATCCACCACATAGGGGCGGGGGGTGTGAAAAATACAGCTTCTCGAAAAATCATAGGTTTACCTAGGTTAAGATTGCAGCAAGTTTCTTTATTCCTGATCTCTTTATTCTGTAAATTGTAGCTTTTGACTTTTCTATCTCGTCTTCGATATTCCATATTTCCAAGTGATTGACATAGGACATCCGCAATACTGACCTTTCAAGAGGATCACTCAGCTTGTCAATGAGTTTAGAAGTTTCTGAACGTTCTTTGATTAGATTGGAAAGTCTGTCTTGTATATCTTCTTTCAACTTCAAAACATAGACAAGTTCATTCTCTGTATTGTTCGCTCTGCTAGTCTGGACTTTGGCTTGTTTTAGAGTTGATTTTTTAAATAGACCTTGTTCTAGATATTGAAGTTCTAACTGCAAACTCTGAATCTCTTTATCTAACCATCTAATACCTTCTAACTTTGCTTTTACTTGCTCTGGTGTCACGTTTTGGCCTCCTCTTGTGGTATAATAAATCTATCTAATCTATACCAAGGAGTCAGTCGCAAGGCTGACTTTTTGCTTGCTTTTCTCTCTTTTCAGGTATATACTTGATATATACAAACAAAGGAGAAAAGAAATGAATACAGTAAAAACCCGTAAAGTTGGGAACTCTCTGACTGTGACCATTCCCAAGGCGCTAGATGTCCCAGAAGGTCAAGAAATGGTCGTCTACAAAGGCGCTGATAATGTGATCGTCCTAGCTCCAAAGATTGCAGATCCATTCTCTGAAGTGGCTGATCTCCGTATGGAAAATGATTTTGAAGGGGTGAAACTACTTGACAGCGAAATCTAACTATATCCCAGAAAAGCAGGATATCATCTGGATAGACTTTGATCCATCTGTCGGGCGTGAGATCCAGAAGCGCCGCCCTGCCGTGGTGGTATCTCGCAAGGAATATTCAGAACGCACTGGCTTCGTTGCTGTCTGCCCTGTCACGCATGGCCAGAAGAAACTAGAAAAGCTAGGCTTGCTGGTTCCTGTCCTGTCCTCTGAGGTAGATGGCTCAGTGAATCCGCTCCAGCTTTACACCTTCGACTTTCGAGAACGCCAGGCGCAAAAAATCACCACCATGGACACACCGAGCTTTCAGAAGGTTGTTCAACTCTATAACTTCATCTTTGAAGCATGAATCGATCAAGCTGAGGCGGAGCACCTTGGCTTTTTTGCGTTTTCTCATGGTTCGCTCTTGCTTCGTTCGAGGTTCAAGTGCTATATGACTTGATCGGTTCGCCGTGAGAAAAAATGTATAATGACGGTGTGAAGCTCTTAGGGGTGCGTGGGTAGGAGGATACCCCCCTATCTGCTTACAGTTTGATAAGCAATTAAGAAAAGTTTTTATCACTCTTATTTCCTTGTCATTCTGCAAGCAAATAAGGCAAGTTATTTCTTAGCTTATCTGCTTGTCGTTTTGTAAGCAACAAATCCAAAATAACAGACTTTTAAACTTCTCTTATCTCCCTGCCATTTTGTAAGGAAATAAGGGGAGTTATTTTAGTTCTTATCTGCTTGTCATTCTGCAGGGAGAAAATTCAAATTAAGGAAGCTAAAACTTCTCCTTATCTCCTTGCAGTTTTTCAGGGAGTAAAATCAAAATAAGCGATGTTATTTCCCGTCTTATTTCCTTAGCATTTGACAAGGGGAAAAACGAAAATAAGGAGCTTTTAAAGTCATCTTAACTCCCTATTGTTTTGTAAGCAATTAAGAAGGCTTATTGTCGTCCTTATCTGCTTACCATTCTACAAGGAGTAAATCAGAAATAAGGGGACTAAAAAGTCCGCTTATCTGCTTGTAAAGTTACAAGGAGCAAACTCAAAATAAGACGAGAAATAAGAGTGCTAAAAACTCCTCTTATCTGCTTGTCATTTCTCAGGGAGTTAAGGCGCCTTATTGTTGCTCTTATCTGCCTGATAAATGACAGGGGATATTTTGCATTTTCTCCGGCTTCGCTTGAGCTTTGAGCACGCGCAGCCTAACTCAAAACTTGGTACTTTTTTAGGGCTTTAGCTATTCCGTTTAGTGGCCAAGGAGCTACCTCAATCTACCTAAGCCAGTCAGCCAAAATCTATCCCCTTTTCTGGTGTAATTAACAAATTTCTGATAATGCTTGTAGTACCGTTCCCGTTTCATATACTTTGGTCGTTCTGGAAAAGCGTCAAACATATACCCGCCACGTTTAGGACTCCAACCCGGCTCTACCTTTCTAGCCTCTCTCAGTGCTCTCTCCCAATAGTATTGACAATCCGTCTTGCTGCGGTTCAGGGTTGACTTGTGTATTTTCTGGCATGATCCGCAACCATAGAGCAAATATCGTTTATAAAGTATTCTACACCGCCGACCACAAATAGGGCATAGAAAGAAGTAGCGATAGCCTCCCTTAGTCCCTGGTATTCTATCTAAATCAAAGTAGTTTTTGCCAAGGGTGATATATAAATTATCTAAGTCTATTTCTAGTTTCCTGCCGTCTAACTTAGCTATGCCATGAGTTAGATTTTTAATTTTCAATGGCTTTATAAATGTTTCAATAGCTATTGATTTTATAGTTTTCATCCGCTCCAAAATCCCCATATAGAGAAAAACCCAAATCTATTGGGATAAGTAGCAATTAAGCCACAAAAAGAGGCAATGCCCTTTTGATGTTATTTTTCACTGAGTAAGCCGCTTACTACCACATCACGGACAAACTGAGCTTGTTTTTCTTTGGGCAGTTGCAGGGCTTCAAGTAAATACTCCATAGCTTGCTTGTCTGTGCTTACAATCAACTTCTTAATGATATTCTGGAACTGCCCTTCTAGGTACTCGCAAAAATGGATCCGCTGTGCTTGTGTTGGCTGCACTGGTACTGGTGAACTATAGGCAATCAGCAAGAAGCAGGCTTCCACGATTTGGGCGAATAACTTTGCACGCGCTTCAGGGTGTTTGTATAACTCATAGGCGTTTATGCTGGTGTCTTCTGTTCGGAGCTTTTCACCTAGTTCAATCAGTTTAGGCGTATCTGCAAGACATACTGGTGTTGCATCCGCCATAAAATCGTCACGCTTACGGTTGAGTTCCTCCAGTTCATGATCTGTCTGTTCAAAGTATGTTGATTCTGTCATGGGATTCCTCCTTATTCTTTATATAGGACCAGTAGCCCCAATGTTGCACTCAAATTCTCATAGTCACCCTCAGTTGCTTCAGTGCATTTTACATCCACAACTTCAACCTTTGCCATAAAGTTGTTGATTTGAGCTTCGAATTCCTGCAGGCTTTGCTTCTGTTGCTGATAAAATATCTTGATTTTCATTTTTTTAGCTCCTTTTCTTCAATTTGTTACCTTCTTTAGTGATTTTGTTACCTTCTAGGTAACATAGTTCGGCCTTACTGCCACAATGCTTTAGGTCGTTTTGTTACCATGTTGACCTTCTTTTGAAGTCCTTACCCCTTATATATAAATACTGCTTTTTTCTCTATATAGAGAGTTAAAAAGAAGGTAACAAGGTCAACATAAAGGATATAAAATTAGTAGTATCAAGGCTTTAAGATGTTGACCTTCTTTAAAACAAGGTCAACAAGAAGGTCAACATATTTCGTAAAAAACCAGTCATCTCAATAGTTTAAAGCATCCTAAGAAGGTCAACATTATTCTTTTTTAGTTATAGCGTGATTCACTCGACCAAGTTTAGGTCTTTCAAACTCCAACGGATCTAGTTTGTCAAAATCTTCAATCCTAACACGAGCTTTTTTAAGTTGATACTTATTAGGTGTTAACTGTTGTAAATGCCTAATAGTTTCTTTACCTGCTCCGTAAACATTGGGCTTAGGTATTCCCATATCTTCAGCATAATGTTTCAGCGATCTGGTCATTATAAAAACAGGCACCACGTCCAGCTCATGCCAACCTTTTTCCATGTATTCATGCTTAACCCATGAAAGTAAGTAGTCATTATCCTCTTGGTATTCTTCTAACAGGTCTTTGACTGCTTGAGGTTCGATAAAGTGAGTAAATGGCTCTTGATTGATAGCTTTGTATAGGGTATATTCTAGGACTTCCTTAGTTGCTAAAAACTCGTTTTTTATCCAAGGCTTTTCCTTTTCCCCGTTAAAGTCAGCGTTAAAAGGTACGATCATAATTCGACGATACCAGCCTTTAGTCTTGTTGCCTCCGTTGGGGATATAGTTGCCCGAAAAAATATTAAAGAGCTTAAAAGTAGCCTCAAAAGCTGGCCGACCTTTTGGATTGACTAGCACGGTGTCCCCGCTAGTGATACTCATTAGATCAGACGGATTTTTTAAGTATTCGTTTGGAGCTTCGTCTCCAATATTACAAACTTTACCCACCAAGGTTTCAAGGTTATGCTTTTCAGCAAACTGTGCAGGTTTTAACGCTGATATATTGCTTTCTCCTATCAGATTGATAAGGAAGCGCTGAAATGTCCCTTTACCATTGTTACCGTCCCCGTAGAAGATCGCGAACTTGTTTCGGGTGTGGTTAGGATTGATAGCCTCTAGGATAATCTGCCAAAACAATATTACCAGCTCACTATCATTACAAGCGATTGAGTTTAGCCAATCGTCAAAAGTTTTGCCCTCTCGATCTGTTGGGACTCGTTTAGGCGCGTGGTAAGCTGTGCTGATCTTGCTTGTAATGACATAGTCAGGGCTAAAAGGGAGTAGCTCCTTAGTTCTTAGGTCAATAATGCCATTCTTAACGGGGACAAGGTCAGCACTCTCCAGTGGTTTCTTAATCTTGGTCAATGTCCTAACCATTAACTTAATCTGTGGCCACTCTCTGGGCTTAATTCTCACGTCAAAAGTCTTACAAAATAGGTTAAACAGGTCATTACTAGCGGTATAGATACCCTCGTCTAAATCATAGATATAGAGTAGGCTATAGTCTGCTATGTTGCTCTTACTGATAAAAGTAAACGTAACAATATCGCTTAAAATTTTAGCGACTGTGAAGGTCTGGGGCATAGCTACTTTCTCGGTAACGTCCCCTGTGGACTCGTTTACCTTAGTTTCGGTATGTTCAGTTCGCCATTCTTCACCAGCCTGAAAGATACGATTTTCAAGCTCTTTCATCGTCCTAGGGGGTTGCTCTTTTTCTCTCACCTCTAAGATTTCACTTTTTAGGTTTTCCAATTCTTCTAGTTCTATGGTTCTCCCCTCTCTTTCTGTATTCTGCCCGTGCTATGCTGCTGAAAGTACGGTCTAGTTCCTCAATCGGTAACGGTTCAGCAGTCACGCTATTAGCTATCTTTGTTAGCTCGTAGGCGGTCTCTAGGTCACAATCAACCCACTTGTTAAAGAGTAAGCCTACAAATCGTGTCACTGCCACGTTACGCCCTCCCTCGTCTCCAAAGCCATTAAAAAGCGTGTCAATGATCCTCATAGTCATTGACCTCTGGCCACTTGCTCTAGGCTTGTAACGCTCCGTAGTTTCTTGCTTCGCTCTTGGTTCAACCTTGGGGACTGGATAATCTAGGCCATGCTCGACAATTTTCTGATATTCGGATGGTTCTCCAGTGGTTACTGGTAGCCCTTGGAGTTGTGACCAGGTCAGACTGGCCATATCAAAGGGTAGTCCTATTTTGTCAGCAATCTCCTTTACTACCTGCTTATAGGTTGCCTCATTCATCACGTTGTTAGGCTTCACCACAAGGCGAAAACGGGGGCTTTTTGGGGTGTGTTTGATGGTGGGGTATAAGATATAGGAGTAGCCAAACAAAGCACCAGAAACAGCTTCTATGAAGCTCTCAGTCGTTCCCTCAATCTCATCATAATCAAGGAAAATCAAATCACGATACACTAAACTTTGATTACTTCTGCGATAGCTGCCATTTTTTTCTGCGATTACTTTTCCGCTTAAGCAGTAGGGCGCTGCAGTTCGTTTGTATTCCTCGATGTCTGCACTTTCTGAGACTACCATAGGTTTAAACTGTGCAACATAATCAAACGGCTCTAGTTTGCCTTTATATGGCTGGACCAGTGATCCAAACCCTCGGCTTTCATAGATGGCCATCCTATCGCCCCTTTCTCCGTTTCTTTTTCAGGCGTTTTAAGCGTTTTTGTTCCTCGTGTGTAAGAGGTTTAGGCTGCCGATCCTTATAGATTTTCATATCATGATATTTGCCGCCACCTTGTGCGGGGTGTACGTTATACCTTGCCATTTTCCACCCCCAAAAATTTTAAAAGTTCGCTAACCCTGTAATACACTTTTCTAGCGTCCTCTAACGGTGGCTTGTATCGTCTTAGTCCCGCCTTTTCCCACCGTTGCAATGTCTTGTATTTTATATCCAGTTCGTCCATGGCTTGCTGGGCTGAAATTAACCCTGTCAAGCGTGGTTTGACCTTCTCACGCACTTCTAGATAGTTCTCCACAAGCTCCAAAACGCCATGAGTTAGCTCATATTCACTTTCTTTACTAAGACTAAACATTCTGATCAGCTCCCTTCAGCAGCTCTTTATAGCTTTCTAGATCAGCTTTAATAAGCACATCTAGACGCCTTCCCTCTGTGTCATACTGAGCCTTTAGTTCTCGGATACCTGCTAGGCGTTCGGTATTATTAGCAGGGATATAGTAGCCATTACTCGCTCCACGTTTGGCCACAATGGGAATACCATAGCGAACGATAAGCCGGAGAATATGATCTCGTAAGGCTCTCATCTCTAGCCCTAGCACATTGGCAATATCTCGCCCTGCGCGTGGCTCGTCCGCCCCTACTGGTATCAGTCTTAAAATTCTTTCTTCAAGTTCTGTCATGGCTGCCCTCCTTCCGGTATGTCTCGGCTAGAGCGTCATGTTCTGAAATAAGTTGTTTTAGAGCGTGGTTAGCTGTATGGAGTAAGGAAAAAGTTCTTTGCCCTTCCTCTGCACTAGCTAACTCTAAGACCTCTAGAATGTCCTTTAACTGTCCGCAAAGCCCTTCATAGTCTACTAGAATATCATTTGTTTTATTTATCATCCTCTACCCTCCATTGTTTCAAGCCATTTTTCCATCTTTTTGAGTTGCCGTTTGGTGATATATCCTCGGCGTCTGTAAGCAATAGCCCAGGAGTGAAATAGCTCAGCACATACGCCAGCCAGAAAGAACAGTAGTAGTGTTAAAATTGCGCCTAGTAGTTCGCTCATGCTAATAACCCTTATCCTTTCGCGCTTAGATAGGCTTTTAATTCTTCGGGATTGTCGCATTCCAGTAGCTGATATGCCACAGCATCTAGTTCCTGATGCATTACATCCATCTGGTCATATACTTGGCTTAGAAAGTTTTTTAGGCAGCTTAATAGAACAGCTTTGTCTGGCTCGCTGTTCATGGCTAGCATAAGACTGTTAGCATAGCCTTTTAGAGTGTCTACTCTCGTCATAATGTCGGTAGTGCGTTGGCCTTGTTCTTTGATTTGCTTAACTGTCAGAGCAACTATTTGATTTTGGTCTTGTTTTTTCATGGTATTTACCTCGCTTTTAATGTAATTACAATCTTTTGAAAGTTTTTCTTGTAGTCAGTCTCACGCTCAGAGTCGCCAAAGTTTGAGAGTGTGAGAAAGTACCAGTTTTAAGAGTTAGCGCTCTCCGTATGGTCAAAGTGTCCCAGATGTGCTATAATCTAGGTATAAATCTTTACTAAAACCCTTTTAATAACAGCTTGCCTGCTTGTTTATTATGTTTTAGTGATAGTGTGAAAGGCTTTGCTGATTGGTCTCGGTAAGCCTTTTTTGTTGCTCTCACGCGCCTTGTGGTGCGTTTTCTTTTGGTCTGAAGACCATAGACTTAATATCCTGATAGGTCATGCCTAGGTTAATCATAGCGATAGCCATATCTTCCAAGGCTTGGTATCTGACAAGCTCGGTACTAGTCAGGCTATCGATACCTGTTAGACCGCCACGCGCTGCCATCAGTTGCTTTTTATTCATGCCGCTAGTGCCTTTTAGCAAAAGATTTGTAATGGTGCTATGCGGGTGCTTTGGAGCTTCTTTCCAGCTTTCTATGCTGTCATGCAAAGTCTTACGCTTTGGCTTTTCTAAAGCACGCTGCAGCTTAAACTGAATTAGCTCATCCCGCATTTCAAAGAATGCTTTGACTAGAGCTTTCTTAAAAGCTCTAACGGGTTCGGTATTTTTTAGGTAAGTGATCAGCAAGGTTGCCTGTTGTTCGTTCAGGCGATAGATTTTCATTGGTCGTCCTCTGCCGTCTAATTTACGCATTTTAAATGCGATAATTCCATAGCTTTCAAAATCAGCTTTATGCTTTCTTAAAAGCTCTTGTATTGTGTGATGAGTAACCTCAGCACATTCAGCGATTATCTCGCTTGTGGTGTACGGCTCTTTCTTGCCGTCCATGTAAACTAATTCCATACTGCGCCTCCTTTCTTACTCGTAAACCTCTGATAGTTCTTTAAAAACAGCGTCAGGGATTGCTCGCATGGCTTTTTGTTGCAGTTCCATAGCTTTGTTACGATCGCTTGCTTTGGCGGTGCTTTTTTCGATAATTTCAGAAGTTGCGAGAACTTGCCGAAAAAGTAAGTCTAATTTGAGTCTATGCCCTTCTGTAATTTCTACTTGTTGGGCTTTTTTATTTCTCAAAAATTCAAAATCTATCAGCTCATCATCTTCTAACTTATAGTCAATAGCCTTTCGATACCGCCAACCCGAAAGCCGCTGCTTAATGTCTGCAAGCGTCCACGTCGGCAAAGCTTCAGCGATAAGATCCAAAGTGATAACTCCGTTATCTTCATAGAGCTTATAGAGTGTTTCTTGGGTAAATGGTTGTTTTGCCACTTCCTGCCTCCTTTCTATTCTTCTGGTGTAAGTAGTTCATCTATGGTGACGCCTAGATAATCGGCTACTCGTTGGAGAGTGTCAATAGTCGGACTTTTCGCCCGTTCATAGTACAAAGCTGTTAACGTGCTTTTTGATAGACCTGTCATTTTTGCAACATCAGAAACTTTCTCACGGCGCTTGGCTAATAATACGCGCATATTATTTTTCATGCTCTACCTCCTTTCGCTCTTTTTACCAGTGCAAGTCGGACGCCTCACCGTCAAAACAAATCACGTACCGATAAAATAAACCCCTAGAATAGACTTGAAAGGTATTAGGGGTATCGGACGTTTTTTGTCCTGATGGTTTTATTATACAGACATTTTGTGTCTATGTCAATGATTTTTTGCAAACAATCAGACTTTTTTTGTCTGCTCTATAAAATTGTGTTATAATCAATAGTGAAAGGTGTTGAAATTTATGAATAGACTAAAAGAGTTAAGACAAGAGAAAAAGGTATCACAAAAAGCAATAGCTGAAATGTTAGCCGTTAATGAAAAAACTGTTTCACGTTGGGAAAACGGCGAAAGCAATATCAAACCAGAAAAAGCCCAACAATTAGCCGACTATTTCGGGGTGTCTGTTGGGTATTTGTTGGGGTATAGTGATTTCAAAACACCCGAAGATTTTCTAGATAGCCGTGAAATAGTGCATCATGAAGAAGTGGGGGATATTATTGAACTAAAAGCCAACCCTATAGAACTTCTAACTTTTAATACTATCGGAGAAAAGCGGATTGACGATTTTTACAGTGCTCTCATCAACATAGCTAATATTGAAAATAAGAA
This sequence comes from Streptococcus sp. DD04, assembly GCF_001578725.1. Lineage (NCBI taxonomy): Bacteria > Bacillati > Bacillota > Bacilli > Lactobacillales > Streptococcaceae > Streptococcus > Streptococcus sp. DD04. The sequence goes on along the minus strand of NZ_KQ968976.1, from coordinate 408,961 downwards.
GTTTGGACTAGGTGCCTACAGTTCAAAAGAAGAAGCTCATAGAGATATAAATCACTTAATCAACAATATTTCTAGTTTGCCTGAAGATTTTCGTGATTTGCTAGTATATTGGACTATGGGAACTAACATTCAAAGAAAAATCGTTATGGATTTAAGTAAGGAATTCGCTAACAGCAATAATAGTATAGACAACTAACCCACGCGCTTATATATTTTAAAACGTTAGCAAATGTTAACAATCAGAAAAACATGACCCCCTACAGTATGAAACGGCTAAAAGCCTTGCAAATAGCGAGTTCTTAAGATTTTAGAAGCTCTGAAAATTCACTATTTTTCATATTCTGCGCGTGATTTCTCGGCGTTCGCTCGGAGTTCAACGCCTACCAAATCTTCTGAATAACGAATACACTAAACCACAGAAAGGAAACCGCATGACCTACAAACAAGATTACCTGGATGATATTCTGGTTCGCATGGCCTACCATTCTAGCGGGATTGAGGGAAACACCATATCCCTTCCTGAAACGGTCAGCATCATCTTGGAAAGCACCTTGCCAGGGAAGCACAAGAGTATTAGAGAGTTCTACGAGATAGAGAACCACAAGCAGGCCTTTTCTTTTCTGCTGGATAGCTTGGTCAATCATGCCCCCTTGACTTTAGGTCTGGTGCAAGATTTCCACGCGCTATTGACAGACCGCCTACAGCACGATAGAGGGTGGTTAGAGCGTGTAAGTTCTATACATCGTCATTCTTCTATGCGCTGCGAGAGTGAAGCTAACCGCTTTATGGTGCGCCGTCTCATGGCTGAAGGATTCATAAAATGTGAAGCAACAGAATTTAATTGGCTTCAATTTTCCGAAAGACACAAATTTTCAACAACATGGGATGAAGATATGATTCAGGAAGAATTCAAGAAAATTGTGAGGATGTGAATATGGCAAAGTACGAGATTTTTTTACCAAGAACACTAGATAATGAGTATCCCAACCTAGTTGACCTATATCAGCAAATAGATAATCTCCTTCCGTATTTAGCAAAAGAAGATAAAGTTGTTTTCAACTTTGAAAATATCCGCTGGATAAATGCTGAAATGACTGTTTTTTTAGGGATGTTGTTCAGTGCTGTAACAGATAGAGGAGCTGATGTCTATGCCATTGTAGAAAACCTCTCTTTAAAATCAAAAGAAATACTTCTAAAAAATGGCTTTTTAAAGCATTTCGGCTTAAAATATGAATTAGCCGATACCTACGACACCACCATACCATTTTTTAGAGAAACGATAGAAAAAATTAACAAAATTGACGAATATATAGATGACAAGCTTTTAAGACAGATCCGAAACAAAACTTCTGAAGAGTTTTTAGGAGAGATAAAGGAAGCTCTGTTGGAAATTATCCACAACGTTCGAGACCACTCGCGCTCGGATGTCCTATATATGTGCGGACAGCACTATCCGCGAAAACCTAGAGGAAGTCAAAATGGTACTATATCTTTTGCTATATCAGACAATGGCATTGGAATGATAGAAAATATTAAAACCAAAGGACATTCCTTTTCTGAAACAGAGGGATACTTTGAATGGGCTTTTGCCAGAGGGACGTCAACCAAAGAAAGATATGACAGTGGTGTAGGATTGTATGAACTAAAGAAAAAACTCCGAGGAAAAGGGGAAATAAAAATAGTCTCCAATAACGGATATTATCACATTGATAAAACGGGTGATATTACTTTTTCAGAGTTCCCATTTAACGTCTCAGGGACGCTTGTTATTATCACCTTTTTCCTTGATGACTGTCAAAATCCTTCCCTTTCTGATACAATGGATTTATCAGGGCTACTACTAGAAGAATGGTTTTTATAAAGGAGTATACATGAAAACACTAAATATTGCTGAAATAATTAATAACAAATCAGCTATCCTATCTGAAACTGGCCAAATTGTTTTTCAGAAAATTAAAGAATATGTTGAGAAAGACGAGCCAGTTATACTAGATTTCACAGGCATAGAAACTTTAACCACAGCATTTCTAAATCTTGCTATCGGGCAACTTTATGATCTAAAACCAACAAACGAACTCACAAAGCTAGTGAAGATAAAACGGTCATCAGTTAGTGACTCTCATTTCCGAAAAATAGGTCTTGTTCTATCTAACAGTAAAGAAAAAAGGCAAGAGTTATCCGATTTGCAAGATGAGGTAATGCAGGATGGCTATTGAGAAAGATTTGAATACTTATACCTTGAATCAAGGTGAGACCTTTATCGTTGATACCAATGTCTGGATATATCTCTTCTCGCCATTTTCTACCAATAGCTTTGGTTATCAAAATTTCTTATCCGAAGGGCAAAATAAAAATTGCAAGCTCTTTACCAACTCACAAATCATTTCAGAATATATCAATGTCATTTGCAGAACCGCTTACGAGAACTACGTAAGAACTCGTAGATTGAATAAGAGTAATTTTAAGTTCAAACGTGATTATCAACAGACTACAGACTTCTCACACTATTATCAACTAGCTTGTGAAAGTGTAAAAAATGAAATCTTAAAGTACAGTGAAATTTTACCAATCAAACAATCACATATCAATAGCAGTCTAAATGACTATCACCAAATGAAAGACTACAATGACTTGCTTTATACAAAAATGTTAACAAGTGACATAAAAATTGTTAGTCATGACAGAGATTTTGGAAATCATCCTGAAGACATTATCTGGTTACACTATTAAAAAACTCACACTCGTCATGGCAAAACGTTGAGTGTGAGGAAAATACGTATAAGAAACAACCATTCAAAAGGTCGTTTTCTTGTACCTAATTTTACCAAGAAATGAGGTGAAACGCAATTTAGATAGAGAAATCAAAGAATTTAAAACTGTTGTAAAAAATTCCTGAATGTTAACAAATGTTAACAAAAATTCTTACGCAAAATATCTGGATGTTAGAGTGATAAGTAAAACGAGGATTGTAAAGCTCAATCTATATAAAAACAAATCAAGCACCTATCGGATGAATAGTCTCATACCCTCACAATCTCATTTCTTGACCTAGATTATTCACCCAAAATATGCCACGTTTTAAAACGCAATACAAGCCCGTTTAAGCGCGTGTTTTCTTTTCTGGTATATTTTGACCGTTCAACTCGTTAAAATCAAAAATAGAGGGGTTCTCGTAACTCCTAGCATGATATAAACCTAATTCAATCTAAAATCTTTTTAATAACAGCTTGCCTGCTGATGGAAAGGTATATCATGAAAATAACAGAAGTCAAAAAGAAAGACGGTAGCAACGTGTACCGCGCAAGTGTCTATCTGGGAGTGGATCAGGTAACAGGGAAGAAAGTAAAGACCAGTATCACTGGACGGACAAGAAAAGAGGTCAAGAGCAAAGCCCAGCACGCGCAGCTTGACTTTAAAGCGAACGGATCAACGGTTCATAAAACTGTGCGGGTGAAGAATTATCAAGAATTGGCTGAACTGTGGCTGGAAAGTTACCGGCTGACTGTCAAACCACAAACCTTCATAGCGACAGAAAGAATGGTGAATAGCCACTTAGTCCCAGTTTTTGGAAAGATGAAACTGGATAAGCTGGCCGCTAGTTATATCCAGAATTTCATCAATGACTTATCAAGTCGCTTGGTTCACTTTGGCGTGGTTCACTCGATAAACAGCCGTATCTTAAAATATGGCGTTTCACTGCAGCTCTTGCCATTCAACCCAGCGAGGGATATTATCCTGCCCAGGAAGCCAAAGCGTGAGAGTAAAGCAATCAAGTTTATCGCTCCGGAGGACTTGAAGTCTCTTTTAGGCTATATGGAGAAGCTGGCATTTAAAAAATACAGTCATTATTTTGATTATGTGCTGTATAGCCTACTACTTGCGACTGGTTGTCGCTTTGGTGAGGCAGTGGCTCTGGAGTGGTCTGATATCGACTTGGAGAATGCGACCATCAGCATATCAAAGAATTATAATAGGCTGGTGGATCTAGTAGGCCCGCCTAAAAGTAAAGCAGGAGTTAGAGTGATTAGTATTGACCGGAAAACAGTCAATATGCTTAAGCTGTACAAAAATAGGCAGCGGCAACTATTCGTAGAAGATGGGGCGCGTGCTCCGTCTGTAGTATTTGCTATCCCGACTAAGGAATATCAGAATATGGCCACAAGGCAAGATTCCCTGGATAGGCGTTGCAAAGAAATTGGAATCCCCCGCTTTACCTTCCACGCTTTCCGCCACACTCACGCTAGTTTATTGCTCAATGCTGGTATCAGCTATAAAGAATTACAATACCGGTTAGGCCATGCTACCTTGGCTATGACCATGGACATCTACAGTCACCTATCCAAAGACAAAGAAAAAGAGGCTGTTTCATACTACGAAAAAGCCATAAATGACCTGTAAGTCCACAAAAAGGTGAACAAATTTAAAAACCACCTCATTTCAGAGGTTCACAAACCTTATCAAATCAAGGTTTATAGACAATAAAGGAGAAAACCATGACATTTGAAGAAATTTTGCCAGGCCTTAAGGCCAAGAAAAAATATGTACGTACAGGATGGGGTGGAGCGGAAAACTACGTCCAGCTCTTTGACACGCTTGAGCAGAATGGGGTGGCTCTTGAAGTGACACCTTATTTCCTCATCAATGTCTCAGGCGAAGGGGAGGGCTTCTCCATGTGGAGTCCGACTCCTTGTGATGTATTGGCGACAGATTGGGTGGAAGTGAATGACTAAGACAGTACTGGTGACGGGAGTTAGCTCTGGCATTGGCCGAGCTCAGGCTCTAACCTTTTTGGAAAATGGCTACCGCGTTTATGGTGTAGATAAGGATAAAAATCCAGGCTTTCTCAATGAGCTGCGTTTTGTCCAGCTGGATTTGACAGGTGATCTGACACCGCTCTTCACTAGCTTGCCTGAGGTGGATATTCTCTGTAATACAGCCGGTATCTTGGACGATTATCGTCCCCTTCACGAGACCAGTGACGAGGACTGGGAGCAGATTTTTGCGCTCAATCTGACCGCGACCATGAAAATCACCCGCTTTTACCTGCAGAAAATGCTGGAGAAAAAGTCTGGTATCATCATTAACATGTGCTCGATTGCTAGCTTTCTGGCTGGCGGAGGCGGTGCTGCCTATACAGCCTCTAAGCATGCTCTGGCCGGCTTGACCAAGCAGATAGCTTTAGACTATGCGGATAAAAATATCCAAGTCTTTGGCTTGGCGCCAGGCGCTGTTAAGACAGCCATGACTGCCGCAGATTTTGAGCCAGACGGACTCGCTGACTGGGTGGCCGAAGAAACTCCTATCAAGCGCTGGCTGGATCCTCAGGAAGTAGCTGATGTCAGCCTCTTTCTAGCCAGTGGTAAGGCTGCAGCCATGCAGGGGGAAATTATCAAGATTGATGGTGGCTGGAGTTTGAAGTAGTTTTAATAGTATTTTCAAATACGAAAAAGAAATAAATAGGTTACACTCTACAGAGGCATTCAAATGTGACTTTATGCTCGTCTCATCCCTCCAAGTGTGCTGAGGATTCTAAGAGCAAAATTAGCATATTCTCATGCGAATTTACTTCCTTGAGAATAAAAAATATTTTCCCACATATGTGTAATTTGTATGCAAAAAGTTTGAGAATTTTGAGAGGAAAGCTGGGCGATATTTCATTAGAAATAGACATTTCAACTGTCTATTTCTTTTTTGATTTTAAAAAATCTCGTTTTAATGGTATAATAATGATAATATCTTAAAGAAAAGAGTTCATCTATGACAAATTATGCCGTTATTTTGGCTGCGGGTAAAGGTACTCGCATGAAATCAGATTTACCAAAAGTATTGCACAAGGTGGCAGGAATTTCCATGCTAGAGCACGTTTTCCGCAGTGTTAGTGCGATTGAGCCAGAGAAAACTGTTACCGTTATCGGACATAAGGCAGAGCTGGTCGAGCAAGTCTTGGCAGGTCAGACAGAGTTTGTCCGTCAGACTGAGCAGCTGGGAACTGGCCATGCGGTTATGATGGCCGAGCCTGTTTTAGAAGGCCTTGCTGGACAAACGCTGGTCATTGCTGGTGATACGCCCCTGATTACGGGAGAAAGCCTGGAAAATCTGATTGATTTTCATATCAACCACAAGAATGTTGCGACCATCTTGACTGCAGAGGCTGACAATCCCTTTGGTTACGGTCGAATTATCCGCAATCAGCATGGAGAAGTTGTCAAAATCGTTGAGCAAAAAGACGCTTCTGACTTTGAGCAGCAAATCAAGGAAATCAATACAGGGACTTACGTCTTCGACAATGCTCGCCTCTTTGAAGCTCTCAAAAATATCAATACCAATAATGCCCAAGGTGAATACTATATCACAGATGTGATCGGTATTTTCCGTGAAAATGGCGAAAAGGTCGGCGCTTATACGCTGAAAGACTTTGATGAGAGTCTAGGGGTTAATGACCGAGTGGCTCTGGCTACAGCTGAAGGTGTGATGCGCCGCCGGATTAATCAGCAACACATGGTCAATGGGGTCAGTTTTGTTAACCCAGATGCGGCTTATATCGATGTAGATGTGGAAATCGCGCCTGAGGTTAAAGTTGAAGCTAACGTGACCCTAAAAGGTCAGACCAAGATTGGGGCGGAGACTATCCTGACCAATGGCACTTATATTGTAGATTCAGAAATTGGTGAGCGAGCGGTCATTACAAACTCTATGATTGAGGAGTCTAGCTTGGCAGATGGGGTAACAGTCGGCCCTTACGCCCATATCCGTCCAGGATCCAGTCTAGCCAAGGATGTCCATGTTGGCAACTTTGTCGAAGTCAAGGGCTCTAGTATTGGTGAAAATACCAAGGCTGGTCATTTGACTTATATCGGTAATTCTCAGGTCGGTGCCCATGTTAACTTTGGCGCAGGTACGATTACGGTTAATTACGATGGTCAGAAGAAGTACAAGACAATCATTGGAGATAATGTCTTTGTCGGTTCCAACTCGACCATTATTGCCCCAGTTGAGCTGGGTGACAATTCATTAGTCGGTGCGGGTTCTACCATAACGCAGGACGTACCAGCAGATGCCATCGCTCTGGGACGCGGTCGTCAGATAAACAAAGAAGACTATGCTAAGCGTCTCCCTCATCACCCTCAAAATAAGTAGGTTTAGTTATGGAATTTGAAGAAAAAACCGTCCAACGCAAAGAAATTTATCGGGGACCGATTTTCCAAGTGGTCACGGATCAGGTTGAGCTGCCAGAGGGTAAAGGTCAAGCTCAGCGGGATTTGATTTTCCACAATGGTGCGGTGGCTGTGATTGCTATCACTCCGGAAAACAAAATGATTTTGGTCAAGCAGTACCGCAAGGCGATTGAAGCGACTTCTTATGAGATTCCGGCTGGAAAACTGGAAGTGGGAGAAAATGCAGATCCTCAGGCGGCCGCTCTGCGTGAGCTGGAGGAAGAAACAGGCTATACTGGTGACTTGGAATTGCTTTATGATTTTTATTCTGCTATTGGTTTTTGCAATGAAAAAATCAAGCTCTACAGCGCCAGCCATTTGACAAAAGTGGAAAATCCCCGTCCTCAGGATGAAGATGAAACCTTGGAAATCTTTGAAGTCAGTCTGGAAGAGGCTCAGCAGCTTCTTGCTAGTGGGGACATCTGTGATGCCAAGACTATCATGGCCCTTCAATATTGGCAGCAAGAAAAAAACTTGAAGAAATAGGAATGTAGAACAATGGGAAAACCCTTATTAACTGATGAAATGATTGAGCGTGCCAATCGAGGTGAAGACATTTCGGGGCCGCCTATGATGGATGATGAGGAAACAAAGGTGATTTCCACCGCCGGGAGAGGTGTTTTTGGTTACTCTGCCCCGCGCAGAAATGTAACTCAAGACACCCTGAAGATTGAGGTGGAACCGACAGTAACAAAAAGCCGTCGGATTGAAAATCAAAAGCGCAGCATTTTCCAAGCTAAATTAAATAGAATTCTCTTTTGGATTGTGATTCTTTTGGTTGTATTAATCGCAGCAATTATTTGGCTATAATAAAGCGAGAAGCTGGGCTTCTTCGCTTTTTTAATGTGAATGGAGGAAATGAGTAATCATGAAAATTGGAATTATCGCAGCCATGCCCGAAGAGCTGAAGATTCTGCTGGAGCATTTGGAGAATCCAGAGAAACACCTGCGTTTGGGTCATGTCTATCATACGGGCTCCATCGGCCGTCATGAGGTGGTCCTGGTCGAAAGCGGAATTGGCAAGGTCATGTCCGCTATGAGTGTGGCAGTTTTGGTCAATGACTTCAAGGTCACAGCTGTGATTAATACAGGCTCAGCAGGAGCAGTGGCAGAAGGGCTGGCTATCGGCGACGTGGTAGTCGCAGATCGTCTGGTCTATCATGATGTGGACGTGACGGCCTTTGGCTATGACTACGGTCAGATGGCACGGCAGCCGCTCTATTTTGAAGCTAGCCGCTATCTAGTTTCTGAAATGAAAAAAATTTTGGGAAAGACCCATCAGACTGCAAGAGTAGGATTGATTGCGACAGGAGATAGTTTTGTTGCTGGTCAGGATAAGATTGACCGTATCAAGGAGCATTTCCCAGATGTCTTAGCTGTGGAGATGGAAGGCGCAGCTATTGCGCAAGCGACGCATTCAATTGGCCTGCCTTTTATGGTTATTCGGGCCATGAGTGACACAGCTAGCCATGATGCCAATGTCACTTTTGATGAATTTATTCTTGAAGCTGGTAAACGCTCTGCAGAAACTCTGATTCAATTTCTGAAAGAGTTGGTTTAAAGGAGGAAATGTCATGAATCAAGAGTCTTATTTCGATGGCGGTCTCTTTTCTTACATTGGTCATGTGATTTTAGCTGCCTTGATTACTGTTTTGACACTAGGAATCTGTGCACCTTGGGGCATGTGTATCTTATATAGTTGGAAGATAAAACATACGGTCATTGATGGGCGCCGTCTCTATTTTGACGGTACCGCCATGCAGCTTTTTGGAAATTGGATCAAGTGGTGGCTTCTAACCATTGTTACCTTTGGTATTTATGGCTTTTGGCTTAAAATCAAACTGACCCAGTGGATTACCAAACACACTCATCATTTGAATTAGGTTAAACCAAGCGAGACTTAAGTGGCTCGCTTTTCCTTTTCTTCTGTCTTGCCAAAAAATCCCTTTTGATGGTATAATCAAGGAACTGTAATCAATGATAGAGGAGAAAAAATGAGTATCTTAGAAGTAAAAAATCTCAGCCACGGTTTCGGAGACCGGGCTATTTTTGAGGATGTATCCTTCCGCCTGCTCAAGGGTGAGCATATCGGCCTAGTCGGCGCCAATGGCGAGGGAAAGTCAACCTTCATGAGCATTGTGACTGGTAAAATGCTGCCGGACGAAGGCAAGGTTGAGTGGTCTAAGTATGTGACAGCTGGTTACTTAGATCAGCATGCTGTGTTGAAAGAAGGTCAATCTGTACGTGATGTGTTGCGGACGGCTTTTGATGAGCTTTTCAAGACTGAGTCTCGAATCAATGAGATATATCTAGCTATGGCAGAAGACGGAGCAGATGTTGATGCTCTTATGGAGGAAGTGGGCGAGCTGCAGGATCGCTTGGAGAGTCGGGATTTCTATACTCTGGATGCCAAGATTGATGAAGTCGCACGGGCGCTGGGCGTCATGGACTACGGTATGGAAAGTGATGTGACGGAGCTATCTGGTGGCCAGCGGACCAAGGTTCTCTTGGCCAAGCTTCTTCTGGAAAAACCGGATATTCTGCTCTTGGACGAACCGACCAACTATCTGGATGCTGAGCATATTGACTGGCTCAAGCGTTACCTACAGAACTATGAAAATGCCTTTGTTCTAATCTCTCACGATATTCCTTTCTTGAATGACGTGATCAATATCGTCTACCATGTGGAAAATCAGCAGTTGACCCGCTATTCTGGGGATTATTATCAATTCTTAGAAGTCTACGAGATGAAAAAATCTCAGCTGGAAGCAGCTTATGAGCGTCAGCAGAAGGAAATTGCAGACCTCAAGGACTTTGTAGCTCGCAATAAAGCCCGTGTGGCGACCCGTAATATGGCCATGTCCCGCCAGAAAAAGCTGGATAAGATGGACATTATTGAGCTGCAAAGTGAGAAACCAAAGCTATCTTTTGATTTCAAACCTGCCCGCACACCAGGGCGCTTTATTTTCCAAGCCAAGGACTTGCAGATTGGGTATGACTGTCCACTGACCCAGCCTCTTAATCTGACCTTTGAGCGCAATCAGAAAGTGGCCATCATCGGGGCAAATGGGATTGGGAAAACAACTCTTTTGAAGAGTCTCTTGGGGATTATACCACCAATCGCTGGGGAAGTTGAGCGTGGGGACTATCTGGAGCTGGGTTATTTCGAGCAGGAAGTCGAAGGTGGTAATCGTCAGACACCGCTAGAAGCAGTCTGGAATGCCTTTCCGGCCCTCAATCAGGCCGAAGTCCGAGCAGCTCTAGCTAGATGTGGTTTGACTTCCAAGCATATCGAAAGCCAGATTCAGGTTCTCTCAGGTGGGGAGCAGGCCAAGGTTCGCCTTTGTCTCCTCATGAACCGAGAAAATAATGTTCTGGTGCTGGACGAGCCGACCAACCACCTGGATGTAGATGCCAAGGAAGAGCTCAAGCGCGCTCTGAAAGAGTACAAGGGCAGCATTCTCATGGTCTGTCACGAGCCTGATTTCTATGAAGGCTGGATGGACCAAATCTGGGATTTCAATCAGCTGACTTGACGAATGAAGTAAAAAAGAAAAGAGACGATTCACTACGAATCATCTCTTTTTGTTGTTAATAATTCAAAAACTGTTGATTTCCTGCTTTTCGATTTGTTTACCATATTGGCAGACCGAGCAGGCGAGGTAGATTTTTTTGCCATAAGGAAAGATTGGAATCCAGTAAAGTGTAAACTTTCAGCTAGTTTCAACAATGTCGCAAGGTGCAGCATTGTTACAGTTTGTGCACTCAATTTTGCTTTGAGTCTAGCCCAAGTTTTTCTGATAACCTTTATATCCCCAGACAATCATCTTGATTTCCCTTCTTTATCCGTTGAGCAGCAAGCTTATTTGCTAAAGTCATAGTCCTTGATAATCTCGATTTTTTCAATCTTGATGTCGTCTTTGGGCTTGTCGCTGCTGTCTGTTTCTGCAGCAGCAATTTTATCTACCACATCCATTCCTTCAATCACTTGACCAAAGACAGTATAGCCACCGTCAAGACTAGGATTTCCACCGTTTTTGTAAGCTTCAATGATTTTAGCTGGGAAGGTATCGGTCGGTAATTGGTTGGATAAATCTTTCTTACTTTGGTTGATGAAAAATTGACTGCCGTTCGTGTCTTTTCCGGCATTGGCCATGGCTAATGCGCCTCGCAAGTTGTAGAGGTAAGGAGAATATTCGTTCTTAAAGCCGTTTCCTGAATCAATGGCAGTATCCTTTCCTTTCCAAATAGATTCGCCGCCCGTGCCATTTCCTTTTGGATCACCTGCCTGAATCATGAAATCATTGATAACGCGGTGAAAAATGATGCCATTATAATAACCTTCCTTAGCATGTGTCAGAAAATTTTCGACAGCTAAAGGAGCGTATGTTGGAAAAAGCTTGAGACGAATGTCTCCTTGAGTAGTAGTGATTTTGACCTCGGCTTCGTCTTCGGCAACTTCTGTAGATAGCTGTGGGAAGTTGGCATTTTCGTTGGTCATAGCATCCTTGTATTGCTCGCGGAGCTTCTGAGTCTCAGCATCTTCAGAGCTGGTATTGGTAGCAGAAGACTGATTAGTAGCGCTGGAAGACTGGGTATTGGATTCTTGTTTGGCAGAACAGCCTGCCAGAGTAAGAGCGGATAAAAGACTGAAAAGAATAATTTTTTTCATAAGGAACCTTTCTGAGCATAAGTTTATAAACTATTGATATTTTACTATAAGTGGTTTAGTTTTTCAAACTTTCCTGTGTCAGAAATTCCAAGAGCAGGGATTTGAGACTTTCTGGGCGCAGATTATGGCTGTCAATATCTCGCAAGCTGACCCATTCAGGCTGGTAAATGTTTTGACGACTACTGCGCTGGACTTCTTCGCCCTGCATCAGAGGAGTGTCAGCTGTGCTTAGATCGGTATAAAAATAATGCTCCTCTCTGCCCTGATTGTTAAGGGAAAAAGCTGTGAGCAGCTGGTCGGCAGAAAAGGTAAGATTGACTTCTTCTTTAATCTCTCGCAGAGCGGCTTCTAAAGGTCTTTCTTCAGGCTCGATAGTTCCACCGGGAATCACAAAATACTCTTGTCCATCCTTCCAACGGTGAATCAGTAAAATCTTGTCCAACAAAGGATTGTAGATAATGATACCTGCTCGCATACTTTTCTCCTTTTCAATGGTTTTCTCTTAACTTTAGTCTAGCAAAAATAGCCAAGAATTGCGAATCTGAACCTATGAAAACATTTTCTTGAAATTCTGCTTACGAAAAAAATATTTATGTTAGAATGAATTTTCTTAAACAAGAAATGGAGTGCTTATGCCTAGAAATTTTAAGGATGCCATGTTTTTCACGCTGTTCATGTGTAGTCTGATGGTCTTGGGGATGTCTGTTTGGAATCTCTATTTACTGGAACATTTCTCTTTGGAAAATTTAGCCGCTGGCTTTTTACCTGATTTTACAACTGCTTTTTTATTAGATGTTCTTTTAGTGGGACCTTTGGTCAAAGGCCTGGCCTTTCGCTTTTTGAAAGATTATCATAAGCGCTGGCAAAAGATTGCGGTCATATCTGGGGGCATGGTGCTAGCAATGGTATCATTGATGTCTGTTTATGGGCTGCTTTTTAATAGAGTACCTTTGTCAATGGAAAGCTATTTGGGAGCTTGGGGAACAAATTTTGTAATGCCTTTTCCGCTCAACTTTCTGCTGGTTGGTCCCTTTTCTCGTTTTATACTAGGGAATATCCAAAAACCTTTCCTATGTGAGGAAAAGCTCGAAGACTTTGAAGACGACGATGAACTTCCGACGATTATTTGAGGGAAATTGTGGTAAAATAATATTAGAATCATTTGTTTAGTCTGGTAAAGATTTGTAGTCCGTTTGAAGGAGGCTTGATTATGGCAAGACGATTAACAAGAAATGCCAATGATAAAATCATTGCTGGGGTGTGCTCCGGCTTAGCTCGTTATTTTAATATAGATCCAGTTATCATCCGTGTCATCTGGGGAGTTTCTTTTTTCGCTTATGGGATTGGACTTCTTCCCTACCTCATTTTCTGGTTGATTCTGCCAGAAGAATAAGGCCAAAGCCAGTTGCAAAATGCGGCTGCTTTTCTTTTAAATAAATAGATTTCCCCAAAATGAAATTAAGGACACTTAACTGTTGACAGTCCTTCTAAATAGGAGTATAGTAAGAGTGTAAATCGGTAGGTGAGGCTACCATAAGGATACGGATGACTACCGCAAAGCAGTGGAGACACTACTCGTTGGTCAACAGTCCTGATCGCCAAGGTCAAGACTAAGTTCATTACATCGCCTTATGGAGTTAAAGCTTGAACGGTCAAAACTTGCTTTATCTGTATTTAAAACAATGAAGCGAATAACCTGACATGCAACCAACCCTGCCGAGAAATTGGCAGGGTCTTCTTTTTTGCTGAAAGTAGGTTAAGTATGTAAATGATGGATTCCCTGCAAATCAAGAATAAAAGAAAGGAGCAGCACGATGCAAATTGACGATTATCCGGAACCGCACATACACAGCCAATCGCTGATTTGTGTCGTTCTGTCCTTATAAAGCGATTGGTCCCTGTGTATGAAAATGATCAATCATACATAAAGGAGAAATCAATGAAAACAGTAAAAGAAAGATTAGTTGTAGCTTTGCAGCTTCCTGTAAAAGAAACTTTGGCATTCTACAATAGTGCCTTTCGAGGCCTGACAGAAGAGCAGGTCGAAGAAAATCGGGACCTCTATGGGGAAAATATCATCACGAAGGGTCAGGAAGACTCCATTTTTAAGAAGATTTACGAGTCTATTATTAACCCTTTTACGGTTATTTTGCTAGTGATTGCTCTGGTGTCCTTAGTGACAAATGTTTGGCTGGCCAAGCCTGGAGAGGAGGATCCAACGACTTCCATCATCATTGTCGTTCTGGTGCTGATTTCTGGAGGCATTCGTTTTATTCAGGAATTGCGGAGCGACCGCGCTGCTAGCAATTTGTCTCGTCTGATTGTCAACACAGCTACGGTTATCCGAGAAGGAGCAGAGCAGGAACTTCCGATTGATGAGCTTGTTGTAGGAGACATCATCAAGCTTAGTGCCGGAGACATGATTCCTGCAGATATACTGCTGCTGGACTCGCGTGATTTCTTTGTTCAGCAGTCCGGTCTGACAGGGGAAAGTGATGCAGTAGAAAAGCTCTGTTTGAACAAGGCGGATGGGCAAAACTTTGATAGCCTTTTAGAAACAGAGTCGCTGGCCTTTATGGGAACCAACGTTATTTCCGGGAGAGCTACAGCTCTGGTGCTGGTGGTTGGTGACGAGACCATGATGGGAGCTATTGAGCAGACGCTGAATACCTACGATGAGCCGACCTCTTTTGAGCGCGAGATGAATAGCATTTCTTGGCTCTTGATTCGTTTGATGCTGGTCATGGTGCCAGTTGTCTTCTTCATCAACGGTCTGACAGACGGCGACTGGTTGGAAGCAGGTGTCTTTGCCCTTAGCGTTGGTGTCGGCCTGACGCCAGAAATGCTGCCGATGATTATCACGGCGAGCTTAGCCAAAGGATCCATTATCATGGCTCAGGAAAAGGTCGTGATTAAAAAGCTGAATGCCATCCAAGACCTAGGAGCTATTGATATCCTCTGTACGGATAAGACGGGGACACTAACCCAAGACGAGATTGTGTTAGAATATCCGCTGGATATTCACGGCGATTTGGACTTGGCAGTGCTCCGTCGTGCCTTTCTCAATTCCTATTATCAAACGGGCCTTAAAAATCTCATGGATCGGGCTATTATCAACCGAACGGAGAAAGAAGCAGAAAAGCATGAGATTGTCCGTGATTTGGACCAAACCTTTAAGAAAATTGATGAACTCCCCTTTGACTTTGAACGCCGCCGCATGAGCGTCATTGTCAAGGATGATGAAAATATCATCAGTATGGTGACCAAGGGAGCCTTGGAGGAAATGCTGTCTATCTCTAGCTATGTAGAATACAAGAATCGCATTACGGAACTGACTGAGGAGATTCGTCAGGAAATCCTTGCGGAAGTGGCCCAACTCAATGAGCAAGGGCTGCGCGTGCTTGGTGTTAGCTACAAGTCAGACTTAGAAGAAGATTACGCCTTTGAAGTTGAGGATGAGTCCGATATGATTTTGACGGGCTATCTGGCTTTTCTGGATCCGCCTAAGCCATCTGCAGCGCCAGCTATTGAAACCTTGGCTGAGTACGGCGTTGCCACTAAGATTTTGACGGGTGATAATGAGAAGGTAACTCAGGCAGTTTGTGAGAAGGTTGGCCTAGATGTAGACAATATCTTACTAGGCGTAGAGGTAGATGCCCTGTCTGATGAGGAATTGAGCCAGGCAGTGGAGAATACAACAGTCTTTGCTAAACTCTCACCTGACCAAAAAGCTCGTATTATCCTCCAGCTCAAAACCAATGGCCACAAGATCGGCTACATGGGCGATGGCATCAATGATGCGCCTTCTATGAAAGTAGCAGATGTGGGTATTTCTGTTGATACGGCTGTCGATATTGCCAAGGAAACGGCGGATGTCATCCTGCTAGACAAGGACCTTATGGTTCTGGAGAAAGGGCTGGTAGAAGGTCGCAAGGTCTATGCCAACATGACCAAGTATATCAAGATGACGGTCAGTTCCAATTTTGGGAATATTTTTTCTCTTCTCTTTGCTAGCATCTTTCTGCCTTTTCTGCCTATGGCACCAGTTCATTTGATTGTCCTCAATCTGGTTTATGACTGGTCTTGTATAGCTCTGCCCTTTGATAACGTGGACAGGGAATTTCTCAAAAGACCTCATATCTGGTCAGCCAGTTCCATTACGCGCTTTATGGCTTGGATTGGACCAATTTCATCCGTTTTTGATGTTTTGACCTATCTGGTGCTCTACTTTATTATTGTGCCTATGTTGACCGGTGGAAATTATCAAGCTGGTACTGAACAGGCAGTGATCTTTATCACTCTTTTCCAAACAGGGTGGTTTATTGAGTCTATGTGGACCCAGACCATGGTTATCTACATGCTGCGTTCGCCTAAGCTGCCTTTTGTGCAAAGTCGTCCTGCTTTGTCCCTTATTGTGACGACCATGGCGGCTGCGCTCTTTGTCACTTCCTTACCATACAGCCTCTTTGCGTCTGTCCTGAAGACAGCTCCGCTGAATGGCACATATTTCCTTTTCCTCTTCTTGATAATTGTGCTTTATATGTTTAGCGTAACCTTTGTTAAACATTTCTATATCAAGCGCTACAGAGAATGGCTGTAAAGCAAATAAAATCTTTAAGAAGGTTTGCTTATGGCAAGCCTTTTCAATATTTTTTTGATATAATAAGACGAATAAATTGAAAGAAGGAAATCCAATCATGGGAAAACTTGAAGTTATCGCTCATCCACTTATTCAGCATAAACTGTCTATCTTGCGCCGTACAGATACCTCTACCAAGGCTTTTCGCGAATTAGTAGATGAAATTGCTATGTTGATGGGATACGAAGTGTTGCGCGATTTACCACTTGAAGATGTAGAAATTGAAACACCAATTACGAAAACCGTTCAAAAGCAGATTGCAGGGAAAAAATTGGCCATCGTACCAATCTTGCGCGCAGGTATTGGCATGGTGGATGGCCTTCTGAGTTTGGTTCCAGCAGCTAAAGTTGGTCACATTGGAATGTACCGTGATGAAGAAACCTTGAAGCCGGTTGAATATCTGGTGAAGCTGCCAGAAGATATTGACCGACGTCAGATTTTCGTTGTAGATCCAATGCTAGCTACTGGTGGTTCTGCTATCTTGGCGGTGGACTCTCTGAAGAAACGTGGTGCTAGCAATATTACATTTGTCTGCTTGGTGTCTGCTCCAGAAGGTGTCAAAGCTTTGCAGGAAGCTCATCCAGATGTGGATATTTTCACGGCTGCCCTCGATGATCACCTCAATGAACACGGCTACATCGTTCCAGGTCTGGGAGATGCGGGAGATCGTCTTTTTGGTACAAAATAGAAATTCTAGTTTGTAATAGGAAAGTCCAGCCAATCCAGTGGATTTGTGCTTTCCAAACCAAAGATAATCACAGCTTTGTTCTCTGTCATCCGACAGATAAAGCAAATATTTGACCTTTTTTGACCAAAAAGCTATAATAATGAATAGATTGAAATAAGGAGAAAATATTCATGATTCCTGTAGTTATTGAACAAACCAGCCGTGGTGAGCGTTCTTATGACATTTACTCACGCCTTTTAAAAGACCGTATTATTATGCTGACAGGTCCCGTTGAGGACAATATGGCTAATTCTATCATTGCTCAGTTGCTTTTTTTGGATGCTCAGGACAATACCAAAGACATTTACCTTTACGTTAATACGCCGGGTGGATCCGTTTCTGCTGGTTTAGCTATTGTCGATACGATGAACTTCATCAAATCAGACGTGCAAACTATTGTTATGGGAATGGCAGCTAGCATGGGAACCATTATTGCTTCTAGCGGTACCAAGGGGAAACGCTTCATGCTTCCGAATGCAGAATACATGATTCACCAGCCAATGGGTGGCACTGGCGGTGGTACCCAGCAAACAGATATGGCGATTGCAGCTGAGCATTTGCTTAAGACTCGGAAGACCTTAGAGCAAATCCTAGCTGACAATTCTGGAAAATCTGTTGAGCAAGTTCATAAAGATGCTGAGCGGGATTATTGGATGAGTGCCCAAGAAACTCTAGAATACGGTTTTATTGACGAAATTATGGCAAATAACAACTTAAGTTAGTCAATCTACTTAATCTGTTTTGAAAAAAATGCTCCGTAAGGGCATTTTTTTTGATATAATCAATAGAGCAAGTAGAACGAAAAATAAAAGAGAGGAGTTTTATGTTTACAAAAGAGGAAAGAATAGGCTTAATTATCTACCTTTATTATAATCGCGATGTTAAAAAATTAGAAGATGTTGGCGATATTGTGTATCATTCTAAAAAGCACCGTTATCTTCAATTGTATGTTCATAAAGAGCATGCTGATGAACTAAAAAAACGTTTGTCAAAGGAAAGATATATTAAAAGAATCCGATTTTGTCATATTAAAGATCTAGATACCGATTTTGTTGGTAGCCTCCATAGGAGTCAAGAAAACGCTATTATTTAAAAAATAGTTTATTTGGGTTGACAATTGTCAGATAATTCGGTATATTCTTACTATATCATTTGCAAATAACAAAATAGAGGAGAATTATTATGAAGAAAAAATTTGCACTTTCTCTTGTAGCTTTTGCTAGTGCTGCACTTTTAGCAGCCTGTGGTGAGGTTTCGACAAACAACTCATCCGCTACTGGAACAGAAATCGGTAATACACTTAAGTTCGGTTTCAACTTTGAAGAAACTGGAGCTGTAGCAGCTTACGGTACTGCAGAACAACACGGTGCTCAGCTTGCTGTTGATGAAATCAACGCAGCTGGCGGTGTAGATGGCAAGAAGATCGAAGTCACTGATAAAGATAATAAATCAGAAACAGCAGAAGCAGCTACTATTTCTACAAGCTTGGCGACTCAAGATAAGGTGAATACAATCATCGGTCCTGCGACTTCAGGTGGGGTTGCGGCTGCAATTGCAAATGCTGGTAAAGCTGGTGTGCCTTTGGTAACACCAAGTGCTACACAGGATGATTTGACTAAAAACCAAGACTATCTGTTTCGTGCAACTTTTATAGATGGTTATCAAGGTAAAATCATTTCTAAGTATGTAACTGAAAACTTGAAAGCTAAGAAAGTTGTTCTCTATTATGACAACTCAAGCGACTACGCTAAAGGAATGGCTGAAGCCTTCAAGAAAGAATACAAGGGTGAAATCGTTGCGACAGAAACTTTCGCTTCTGGTGACTCAGATTTCCAAGCTGCTTTGACAAAAATCAAAGGCAAAGAATTTGATGCACTGGTTGTGCCAGGTTACTACACAGAAGCTGGTAAATTGGTGAACCAAGCGCGTGGTTTGGGTATCACTCAAACAATCGTTGGACCAGACGGATTTAGCGATGCTAAGTTTGTAGAGCAAGCAACTCCAGCAGCAGCAACTAATGTTTATTATGTATCTGGTTTCTCAACTTCAGGTGACATGACAGATAAAGCGAAGAAATTCGTTGAAGCCTACAAAGCTAAGTACAATGAAGAACCTTCTATGTTTGCAGCGCTCTCATATGATGCAGTTTACATGGCAGCAGAAGCATCTAAGGGTGCAAAAACATCTGTAGATATTAAAGATAACCTTGCTAAGTTAAAAGACTTTGAAGGAGTTACTGGATCCATTACCATTGATAAAGATCACAACCCTGTTAAGACAGCCTTGATGATCGGTTTGAAAGATGGTAAAGTAGATACTGTTGAGACAGTTAAACCTGAATAAAGGGTCTGAGGCTGGGAGCATTCCCAGTCTTTGGCTTGTTTATTACTTGCTTATGATGTTTGAGTAGGGACGGCAAGACAAGGCTTCGTCTGAGATTGTTGTTTCTGCTCTTATTTTATATTAGAAAGAGTGGTGTGGAATGCTCGAACAATTTCTTCAGCAGCTAGCCAATGGATTGATTTTGGGGAGTGTTTATGCGCTTCTGGCCTTGGGTTATACCATGGTTTACGGGATTATCAAATTGATCAATTTCGCGCATGGGGACATTTATATGATCGGTGCTTTCATGGGATATTACCTGATTAACACCCTTCACCTGAATTTCTTTGTGGCCCTTATTTTATCTATGGTTGGAACAGCTATCCTCGGTGTAGTGATTGAGTTTTTAGCCTATCGACCGCTACGCAATTCGACACGGATTGCAGCCTTGATTACGGCGATTGGGGTTTCTTTCCTTTTGGAATACGGCATGGTCTTCTTTGTAGGTGCCAATACTCGTTCCTTCCCTCAGGTGATTGAAACGGTGCGTTATACAGTCGGACCAGTTTCGATTTCCAATATCCAACTTATGATTTTGGGTATTTCGATTTTACTCATGGTTGGTTTGCAGTTTATCGTGCAAAAAACCAAAATGGGGAAAGCCATGCGGGCTGTTTCCGTGGATAGCGACGCTGCCCAACTGATGGGAATCAATGTCAATCGTACGATTAGCTTTACTTTTGCCTTAGGTTCAGCCTTGGCAGGAGCTGCTGGCGTCCTGATTGCCCTTTACTACAATTCACTTGAGCCACTAATGGGAATGACACCGGGTATCAAATCTTTCGTTGCGGCAGTTTTGGGCGGAATCGGTATCATCCCAGGGGCGGCTTTAGGTGGTTTTGTAATCGGTCTGTTGGAAACTTTTGCAACAGCAGTTGGACTGTCAGATTTCCGGGATGCGATTGTGTATGCTATCTTGATTGTTATTCTATTGGTTCGTCCTGCTGGTATTCTAGGTAAAAACGTGAAAGAGAAGGTGTAATGTATGAAAAAGAATTTAAAAGTAAATGCGTTATGGCTTGCTCTAATCGTCGCTGGATACGGTTTGATGACAGTGCTTGCCAGTGCAGGTATCTTGAATCCTTTTTATCTGCAAATTTTTGAGCAGATTGGGATTAATATTATTTTGGCTGTCGGGCTCAATCTCATCGTTGGTTTCTCTGGACAATTCTCACTCGGTCATGCTGGTTTCATGGCAATTGGTGCCTATGCAGTAGCTATTATGGGTTCAAAATCACCGACCTACGGAGCTTTCTTTATTGCCATGTTGGTCGGAGCTGTGATTGCTGGAGCTGTGGCACTACTTGTCGGTGTTCCTACTCTTCGATTAAAGGGAGATTACTTGGCAATTGCGACGTTGGGTGTTTCTGAAATTATTCGGATTTTGATTGTCAATGGAGGCGAATTGACCAATGGTGCAGCAGGTATCCTGTCTATTCCTCCATTTACATCTTGGCAGATGGTTTATGTCTTTGTAGTGATTACGACTATTTTGACCCTCAACTTTCTCCGCAGTCCTATCGGGCGCAGCACCCTGTCTGTTCGTGAGGACGAGATTGCAGCAGAATCTGTCGGTGTCAATACAACAAAAATTAAAGTGCTTGCTTTTGTTTTCGGAGCTATCACAGCCTCTATCGCAGGCTCTCTGCAGGCAGGGTTCGTTGGTTCTGTTGTACCAAAAGATTATTCTTTCATCAATACGATTAACGTTTTGATTATCGTCGTTTTTGGTGGTCTCGGGTCAATGACTGGAACAATTGTAGCTGCGGTGGTACTGGGTATCCTCAATATGCTTTTGCAAGATATTTCTAGCGTCCGGATGATTGTTTACTCACTGGCCTTGATTTTGGTGATGATTTTCCGTCCAGGAGGCTTGCTGGGTACTTGGGAACTGAGCCTGTCTAAGCTCTTTAAAAAGAATAAGGAGGTCAAAGAATAATGGCGCTTCTTGATGTACAAAAATTAACCAAAAATTTCGGAGGACTGACGGCTGTTAGCGATGTAAGTCTGGAATTGAACGAGGGAGAACTGGTCGGTCTTATCGGTCCTAACGGTGCTGGGAAAACAACTCTTTTCAACCTTTTGACAGGCGTCTACGAGCCGAGTGAGGGAACGGTCACTTTGGACGGGCATTTGCTGAATGGCAAGGCACCTTACAAAATTGCAACTCTGGGTCTCAGCCGGACATTCCAAAATATTCGTCTTTTTAAAGATTTGACAGTGTTGGATAATGTGTTGATTGCTTTTGGTAATCACCATAAACCTCATGTATTGGCTTCTTTCTTCCGCCTTCCGGCATTTTATAAAAATGAAAAAGAATTGAAAGCGAAAGCTTTGGAGTTGCTGGCCATCTTTGACTTGGATAAGGAAGCAGAAACCTTGGCTAAAAATTTGGCCTACGGTCAGCAACGTCGTCTGGAGATTGTTCGGGCGCTTGCTACAGAGCCTAAGATTCTCTTTTTGGATGAGCCAGCAGCTGGGATGAATCCACAGGAAACAGCTGAGCTGACTGCCCTGATTCGTCGGATTAAAAATGAATTTAACATTACCATCATGCTGATTGAGCATGATATGAGTCTGGTTATGGAAGTGACCGAGCGCATTTATGTGCTGGAATACGGCCGCTTGATTGCCCACGGGACACCAGATGAGATTAAGAATGACAAGCGCGTTATTGAAGCTTATCTAGGAGGTGAAGCCTAATGTCCATGCTCAAAGTTGAAAATCTATCCGTCCACTACGGCATGATTCAGGCTGTCCGTGATGTCAGCTTTGAAGTCAACGAAGGAGAAGTCGTTTCGCTTATTGGTGCCAATGGTGCTGGGAAAACGACCATCCTCCGCACGATTTCTGGCTTGGTTCGCCCAAGTGCGGGAAAGATTGAATTTTTAGGCAATGAAATTCAAAAAGTACCCGCCCAAAAAATTGTAGCGGCTGGGCTTTCACAGGTTCCAGAAGGGCGCCATGTTTTTCCAGGCCTGACCGTTTTGGAAAATCTTGAAATGGGAGCTTTTCTTAAGAAAAATCGGGAAGAAAACCAAGCTAATCTCAAAAAAGTCTTTTCTCGTTTCCCACGCTTGGAAGAGCGAAAAAATCAAGATGCAGCGACTCTTTCTGGTGGTGAGCAACAAATGCTGGCTATGGGCCGAGCGCTCATGTCTACACCCAAGCTCTTGCTTCTGGATGAGCCGTCAATGGGGCTGGCTCCTATCTTCATTCAAGAAATCTTTGACATCATTCAAGATATCCAAAAGCAGGGAACAACTGTACTTTTGATCGAGCAAAATGCCAATAAAGCCTTATCTATTGCTGACAGAGGCTATGTCCTTGAAACTGGGGAAGTCGTCCTTTCAGGCACAGGACAAGAACTCCTGACTTCCGATGAAGTCCGCAAAGCATACTTAGGTGGCTGAAACAATCTGGGAGATTGTTTCAGGTTGCAGATAGGAACTCGTGATAGTGAGTTTTCGCTTATTAAGGTCCAGTGGACCTTTTTAAGTTGCGTATAAAGAAAACAAAGTTTTCGTCAAAATTTCCGGGTGATTGTTTCAGGTTACAGGTGGGAACTCGCGATAGCGAGTTTTCGTTAATTAAGATCCAGTGGACCTTTTTTAGTTGTTGTCAGAATGAATCTACTTATTTATATAATCTGAGAGACATTTTTAGGTTGCAGATAAGAAGTTTTGCTAACAACTTTACGTTTTTAAAGGCCAACTGGGCCTTTTTAAGTTGCAGATAGAAACTCGCAATAGCGAGTTTTCTTTGTTTGAAACTTCCATGAATTTTTAAAGTGTTGGTTAAGAAACTGATGCAACAGTTTCTCATTAGTCTTTTCCTAAATCTATTTCTTCATTTTAAGTATTGGGTGAAAATATGATAAAATATGGGAGAAGGAAAACTGCTCTGGTTTAAATGCAGACTCAGACTTTCTTCAAAAAGATTTGGAGCGAAAATCCAAGGAATACGAGGCGCTTGTTGCGGGTGATTGGCGAGATACAGAGCAATTTTAGTTTCTGAAATGAAAAAGGGTGATGTTTTCAGGTTGGCTTGACGAATTTATCTTGCGGAATCCAAATTCAGATGCAGAAGTTATGAGTGGAAAAAGCCTCTTAGTATCCAGATTTAGGTACTTTATTATTGAACTATCTTGAAAACTTGGGACGGCAATATGGAATGGGGAGTCTTTTCGTGGCGCCCGTATCCATATATGCACCGACTTTTTATGTTAAGCAGAGATATGAGGAGATAGGTCGAGTTTCTTTGACTGATATGATAGAGTAGGGAATATTTGTTTTCGAAAATATTTAAAATAAGTTGTAGAGGATTGAAAATGAAAATAGTCAGTGACAATCTTTTGAAAAAGGTTATTATAAATCGGCCGCCAGAGAGCCATAAAGGAGACTATGGTCGCCTGCTCTTGATTGGCGGAACCTATCCCTATGGCGGAGCTATTATCATGGCTGCCTTAGCCGCAGTAGGCAGCGGAGCTGGTCTGGTGACAGTTGCGACTGAACGGGAGAATATTTCCGCCCTCCATGCTCATCTGCCAGAAGCAATGGCCTTTGATTTGCGGGAGCAAGAGCGGCTGATGGAGCAGATTCGTAAGGCAAGTGTGATTTTAATCGGTCCGGGTTTGGCTGAGAACCCTTTAGAGAAGTTAGTATTGCAGCTGGTTTTGAATCTTGTGGACAAACGACAAATATTGATTATGGATGGTGGTGCCATCTCGCTTTTTGCCAAGCAAGCTCTGCCCTTTCCAAGCTCCCAGATAATCTTTACTCCTCATCAAAAAGAGTGGGAAATCTTGTCTGGCTTGCCTATCGAGTCACAAGATGAGACATCCAGTCAAAAAGCTGTTGACCAATTTTCTGAAGGTACTATAGTTGTTCAGAAAGGCAATAGAACACGAGTTTTTCAGAGTGGGATAAAAGACTTTTATCAGCTGCAGGTTGGTGGCCCCTATCAGGCGACTGGTGGGATGGGAGATACCTTGGCAGGGATGATTGCTGGTTTTGCAGGACAATTTCAGCAGGCTTCACTTTTTGAACGGGTAACGTCTGCAACCCACCTGCATTCAGCCATCGCGGATGAATTAGCCGAGGAGGCCTATGTCGTTTTACCGACGGAGATTAGTCGGGCAATCCCAAGATGGATGAAGAAAATCTGTCCGTAGATTTTTTCATCAGTGAATTTTAATCTTAGTTGTTCCTTAAGCTGGGTTCTATTTAGAAAGTCCCAGCTTTTTAGCTTTTCAAGACATTTTTGGGGTTTGAAATCGGTTTTTTATACAGTTTTTTGTTATAATAAAAGTTACGAAAACATGAGGAAATAGAAAGGAGGAGGCATGCCAGATTATTTATCGGTTTCGACTTTGACCCGTTATCTGAAGATGAAGTTTGACCGAGACCCTTATCTAGAACGGGTCTATCTGACTGGTCAGGTCTCCAATTTTCGTAAGCGCCCCACCCACCAGTATTTTTCGCTTAAGGATGAGAAGGCAGTCATTCAGGCGACTATCTGGTCTGGTGTGTATAAAAAGCTGGGCTTTGAGTTAGAAGAAGGGATGAAGGTTAATGTCATTGGCCGTGTTCAGCTCTATGAGCCCAGCGGTTCTTATTCGATTGTTATTGAAAAGGCTGAACCAGACGGCATTGGCGCCTTGGCTGTTCAGTTCGAGCAACTTAAAAAAAAGCTGGGAGAAGAAGGACTCTTTCAAGATAAATTTAAACAAGCTTTACCCCAGTTTCCTAAGAAAATTGGGGTGGTGACCAGTCCTAGCGGAGCTGTCATCCGAGATATCATCACGACAGTCAGCCGCCGTTTTCCTGGCGTGGACATCTTGCTTTATCCGACCAAGGTTCAGGGAGAGGGAGCTGCTGCTGAGGTGGCAGCCAATATTCGTCGGACCAATGAACGAGAGGACTTGGATGTTTTGATTATAGGCCGAGGTGGAGGGTCGATTGAGGATCTTTGGGCTTTTAATGAAGAAGTAGTGGTACGGGCTATATTTGAGTCTCAGCTTCCTATTATTTCCAGTGTGGGGCATGAAACGGATACGACTCTGGCTGACTTTGTGGCAGACCGACGAGCAGCAACCCCCACAGCAGCAGCTGAATTGGCGACACCAGTCACCAAGCTGGATCTTCTGGGGCATTTGAGTCAGCAGCAAAATCGTCTGGCAAATGCAGCTTCAAATCGTCTGTCCTACCAGCGAGAACGCTTGCACAAGCTGGCTTCGTCTGTTGTTTTTCGGCAGCCAGAACGGCTCTATGATGGCTATCTGCAAAAGTTAGACCAACTTATTCTGCGTTTAAAGCAAAAAATTCGCGAATATTATAGTGAAGAAGTCCAGCAGGTCAAGATTCTCTGGCACCGCTTAGAGTCTCTGTCACCTCTGCGGCAGGTGCAGCGCTATCAGGAGCAGGTTCACCAGCAGGAACGCTTGTTGCGTAGTAATATGGCGGTTATCTATGATCACAAGGTGGCTGAAGCCAAGCGGCTGTCAGATGCGTTGCTCATGCTGGATACCAGTCGCATTGTGGCGCGGGGCTACGCTATTATCCAAAAAAATGAAACAGTAATCGAGTCCAGTCAGGATATCAAGGAGAAGGACCAGCTGACTCTGCTCATGCGAGATGGCCAGGTCAAAGTTGAGGTAAAAGATGTCAAAAGACAAAAAATTTGAAGAAAATTTAGCTGATTTGGAAGCCATTGTACAGAAGTTGGAAAATGGAGATGTGGCCTTGGAAGAGGCAATCGCCGAATTTCAGAAGGGTATGCAGTTGTCTAAAGAGCTGCAAAAGACGCTAGATCAGGCAGAAAAGACCTTGGTCAAGGTCATGCAGGCTGATGGCACAGAAACGGATATGGAATGACAAGAGAGTTTAAAATCAGGCAAATTGGCCTGACGATTCAAGATTTTTATCAGAGCAAGGAAGTGTCATCGGATTTGACAGAGACCATTCTCTATTCTGTCGAGGCCGGTGGCAAGCGGATTCGCCCTCTCTTGCTTTTGGAGTTGCTGGAGGGCTTTGGTCTGGAATTGACTCCCGCTCACTTTCAGGTGGCGGCAGCCTTAGAGATGATTCACACTGGTAGTTTGATTCATGATGATCTGCCGGCTATGGATAATGATGACTACCGCCGAGGCCGTCTGACCAGCCACAAGAAATTCGGGGAGGATATGGCCATTTTAGCGGGGGATTCTCTCTTTTTGGATCCTTATGGTTTGGTGGCAATGGCAGAGCTCCCTAGTCAGGTCAAGGTGGAGCTGA
The DNA here is from genome assembly GCF_001578725.1 of Streptococcus sp. DD04. NCBI lineage: Bacteria > Bacillati > Bacillota > Bacilli > Lactobacillales > Streptococcaceae > Streptococcus > Streptococcus sp. DD04. The sequence goes on along the minus strand of NZ_KQ968976.1, from coordinate 382,053 downwards.
TAGCAGAGCTGTCTCTGGCAGCTGGATCCTTTGGTATGGTGGCCGGACAGGTTTTGGATATGCAGGGAGAAGGTCGCAAGTTGACCATGGACCAGCTCCAAGCCATCCATGATAATAAAACAGGCAAACTCCTAGCTTATCCTTTTGTAGCGGCGGGCATTATTGCTCAGGCCAGTCAGTCTGTCCTAGGGAAGCTCCGTCAAGCGGGAGAACTCTTGGGTTTGGCTTTTCAGGTACGGGATGACATTTTAGATGTGACAGCTAGTTTTGAGCAGATTGGCAAGACACCGCAGAAGGATCTGGCGGTTGAGAAATCGACCTATCCAGCTTTACTAGGTTTAGATGGAGCCAGAGCCTTTTTCGATGAAACACTGGAACAAGCAAAAAACCTGCTGGAGCAACTAGAAACAGAAAGTGATTTTTCAGCTGAAGAAATTCAAAAAATAATAGAAAGTTTGAGACTGGATGGCTAAGGAAAGAGTGGATGTACTGGCCTATCGGCAAGGCCTCTTTGAGACCCGAGAACAGGCCAAGCGCGGAGTGATGGCCGGCCTAGTCGTGGCGCTTGTGAATGGAGAACGCTTTGATAAACCGGGTGAAAAAATCGATGATGCAACAGAGCTCAAGCTCAAGGGAGAAAAGCTCAAGTATGTCAGTCGGGGCGGCCTAAAATTAGAAAAAGCCTTGCAAGTGTTTGGCCTTTCGGTGACAGACCGAGTGGCCTTGGATATTGGAGCTTCGACCGGCGGATTTACTGATGTCATGTTGCAGGCGGGAGCACGATTGGTCTACGCTGTTGATGTCGGCACCAACCAGTTAGCCTGGAAACTACGCCAAGACGAACGGGTCGTCAGCATGGAACAGTTCAATTTTCGCTATGCGGAGGCAGCTGATTTTGACTTTCGACCCAGCTTTGCCAGCATTGATGTCAGCTTTATCTCGCTCAGCTTGATTCTGCCGGCCCTCTATCAGATTTTAGAGGAGGGAGGTCAGGTCGTGGCCTTGATTAAGCCTCAGTTCGAGGCTGGTCGCGAGCAGATTGGCAAGAAGGGGATTATCAAGGACAAGAAAGTTCATTTAGCGGTGCTGGAGACCGTGACAGCCTTTATGTTGGAGGCAGGTTTTTCAGTTAAAGGTTTGGATTTTTCTCCGATTCAGGGCGGGCATGGCAATGTTGAATTTCTAGCCTTTCTGGAAAAAAGCGAGCAGCCGAAAAATGACTTGGAGAAAGACTTAGTTGCTGTCGTAGAGGCAGCCCACAAGGAATTTAAAGATGAAGAAGAAGGATAGATTAGAGAAAATCAGACGATTTGTCAGCGAGTTTGAGATTGGTACCCAGGAGGAAATTGTGGAACATCTCAGGGAGTCTGGTATTACAGCGACACAGGCAACGGTTTCACGAGACATCAAGGAGCTAGGGATTGTAAAAATCCCTTTTAAAGATAATACCTATATCTATGAGCTTCCCAAAACAGCGACCAATAGTCTGAAGTTGGCAGAAAATAATATTTTAGCCTGTCAAAATCTGGGAAATATGATTAATCTAACCTTGGTGCCAGGGAGTACTGCTGTAGTCAAACGCCATCTTAGTAAAGAATTTACTGAGGAAATTTTCAGCATCATTGCGGATAATGACAGTATTTTAGTCGTTGCAGTAAGTGAAAGTGCAGCCAAAAAAGTAACGGCTGAAATTGATAATTGGTAGGAAAGCCTATGTTATTAGAAATTTCGATTAAAAATTTTGCCATCATTGAAGAGATTTCTCTTAATTTTGAGCAGGGGATGACGGTTTTGACCGGGGAAACCGGAGCTGGAAAGTCTATTATTATTGACGCGATGAACATGATGCTGGGCAGTCGTGCGACGACGGATGTTATTCGTCATGGAGCGCCCAAAGCTGAGATAGAGGGGCTTTTTTCGCTGGAAAATAGCAGAGCTTTGCAAGAGATTTTTGAGGAGCAGGGCTGGGAGCTGACCGATGAGCTGATTATCCGTCGGGAAATTCTGCAAAACGGCCGCAGTGTCAGCCGTATCAATGGTCAGATGGTGAATCTGTCTGTTCTAAAGGCTGTCGGTCAGCACTTGGTTGATATCCATGGTCAGCACGATCAGGAAGAGTTGATGCGACCTCAGCTTCATATTGCTATGTTAGATGAGTTTGGCTCAGCAGACTTTTTAAATCTCAAAGGCCGCTATCAGGAGACCTTTGACCGCTATCGAAGTTTGCGCAAGCAAGTCCTGACTCTGCAGAAAAATCAGCAGGAGCATAAGGCCAGAATTGAGATGCTGGAGTTTCAGATGGCGGAGATTGAGAGCGCAGCCCTCAAAAGCGGTGAAGATACTGCCCTGCATCAGGAACGAGACCGTTTGCTCAACCACAAGCTCATTGCCGATACGCTGACCAATGCCTATACCATGCTGGATAATGAAGATTTTTCCAGCCTGACCAATGTCCGCTCAGCTATGAATGACCTTGAGTCTATCGAGGATTACGATCCAGCCTACAAGGAGCTTTCAGGCAGCTTGTCAGAGACTTATTATGTCTTGGAAGATGT
>NZ_KQ968976.1:369335-379478 GCF_001578725.1 Streptococcus sp. DD04 | reverse complement strand
TATGTCTTGGAAGATGTCAGCAAGCGCCTAGAGGACATTTTAGATGGACTGGATTTTGACGGAGATCGGCTGCTGCAGGTGGAGAGTCGCTTAGACTTGATTAACAGCATCACACGTAAATACGGCGGCCAAGTAGATGATGTGCTGGAATACTTTGCTCAGATTTCCAAAGAATACAGCCTTTTAACCGGAAGTAATCTGTCCTCAGAGGATATGGATCGGGAGCTGAAGGTCTTAGAAAGGGAGTTGATAGAGCTGGCTCAGGAGCTGAGTCAGGCTCGTCACGGCCTAGCAGCCCAGCTGGAAGCGGAAATCAAGCAAGAGCTGCAAGACCTCTATATGGAAAAGGCGCGCTTTAAAGTGAAGTTCAGTAAGGGGAAGTTTAACCGTGAAGGCAATGAGCAAGTAGAGTTCTACATCTCAGCCAATCCGGGCGAGGATTTCAAACCTTTGGTGAAGGTTGCGTCTGGCGGGGAACTCTCCCGTCTCATGTTGGCGATCAAGTCTGCCTTTTCTCGTAAGGAAGGCAAGACCAGTATTGTCTTTGATGAAGTCGATACGGGTGTTTCTGGACGAGTGGCCCAGGCTATTGCTCAGAAGATTCACAAGATTGGCTCCAACGGCCAAGTCTTGGCTATTTCCCATCTGCCGCAAGTCATTGCGATTGCCGATTATCAGTTCTTTATTGAGAAGATTTCGGATGAGAATTCGACCGTCTCAACGGTTCGCCTGCTAACGGCTGACGAGCGTGTTCAGGAAGTCGCTAAGATGCTGGCTGGCGAAGATGTGACGGAGGCTGCTTTGACTCAAGCCAGAGAATTATTGAAAAAATAAACAAGCGAGACTGAGACACTAGTGTTTCGGTCTCCTTTAGGAGGTGGCGCGTATGACAGAATATTTTGTAATAGGTGATGTCCATGGCAAGGCTGGTATGCTAGATGAGTTGCTCCAGCACTGGGACGGTCGCAGCCAACTAGTCTTTCTAGGGGACTTGATCGATCGTGGCGAGGACAGCCGAGCAGTTTTGGAGCGGGTCAAGGCTCTAGTGGACCAAGAAGGAGCTGTCTGTCTTTCTGGCAATCATGAGTATATGTTTCTGACTTGGCTGGACAATCCTGAAAAGTCTTATGACCACTACCGACGTAATGGTGGAGATACGACGATTAATTCGCTTTTAGGCCGACCTCTCAATGCTCCTGTAGATGGAGTAGCGGACGCGGAACGTGTCAAGACGGAGGCGGCAGATTTAGTAGATTTTATTCGTCAGATGCCTTTCCTATTGGAGACGGAGCATTACATTTTTGTCCATGCTGGTCTTGATTTGGAACTGAAAGACTGGCGAGAGACCAGTGATTATCAAAAAGTTTGGATTCGCGCGCCTTTTCATCAGAGCCATAATCATACTGGAAAGACAATTGTTTTTGGTCATACACCGACTTTTTATCTCTTTTCTCAAGCACCGGGAACGAAGCGTCTCTGGATGACGGGTGACGGAAAAATTGGTATGGATGGCGGTGCTGTTTATGGAGGTGTTCTTCATGGTGTTCTCTTTGGGGATAGCGGAATACTGAAGCACTATTTTGTTGAAAACGATGACTTGGCAGTAAGAAATTAAAAGAGAGTGTCTAGGTGCAGATTGCAAAATCATCAGAACAACCAATTGAATATAGTTTTAGATTGAAGAAATAATCCATTTAAGTGAGTTTTCTTCAATCTTTTTTATACTCATCACTATTAGATACAGGATTTTAGCTTGTTTTTACTTTTTTAGAACTTGAATATACAATATAAGTGCATAATAAAAAAGCAAACTTTTAAAAAAGGATCATTGCCTTCTTAAAAGCTTGCAAGGTTGGTTCTTTTTTTGATTGAAGAATGGGAAATAAAAGTCTTTTTCTTCAGTCGTTACTCATCTGAGTGGACAAAGATTTGAAATCATTGGGAATTGTCAAACAGTTTTTTATAGGTCTGCATTTTATCTTTTAAAGGAGATAATTGATTCAAATCCAAATAGTGAGGAAAGCCATTTAATTTTCCTTGGGAAGTATACTGGTGCAGATCGTATTCTTGCTCCGTATTAGGGGCGGCATTATAATAACCATCATCAGCCCCGTAGGTAGGAATCCAAACCGCGGAAAATTTATCCGTTGAGATGCTATGTTCTTCCATAAAGAAAGTTCCAACATAAATCCCAATATTTTTAGCACCTAGTTCTTCGAGTTTTGAGCGAAAAACTTCAACTCCCGCATTCATGTCAGGCATGGTCTTTTCTTCGACATCGAGCCAGTAATAGGTCGGTTCGTACTTTGAAGCAGCCTTATAAAAATGTTCTGCTTCTTTTGCCATTTCTTTTTCGCTGTCGGCGGCTATATATGCATACACTGCGACGGGGATATTTCGCTTTTGAAACTCAGTGATATGAGTCTTATAAGCTTTATCCAGTCCGTTTAAGTGGGTTGCAGCATTCTCTTTTTTAGCCTGATTGCCGCTATGAACTCGAACAATGACGCCGGATATATTTTTTGATAAAATATCATAGTCAATCTCACTTGGTAACTGCCAGCCAGATATATCAATGACAGGTTTATTGATGAATTCTTCAGCTAAAATCGAAGTTTGCTCTTCATCTGATGAATTGGCTGTTGTTTGTGCAGATTGTGAATTTGTTGCTTTTGCTTGCTTAGCTGCCGAATCAGATATTTGTTTATTTATTAAAAGAAATACAATGAAACAAATAAAAAACAGGAAGAATGCAAGCGGTTTAATTCTCTTTCTCATACATTTTTATTCTAACCCAAAGTGCAATAAAAAGCAAAAAATATCTCTAAATTTGCAAAATAATGAATAAAATGTCATACAATTGAAATATAAAGAGTTTTAGTTGTTTCACTGCTGTGCTAATTTGAAAAAGTTGGCTCTGAACTTTCCGTAATACTTTTTTTCAATTGGAAAGGTGATATAATGAAGATTGAATTTTTAGAAATTTTATGGTGAAATATGAAAATTGATAAGAGACACCTGTTGAATTATTCAATTTTAATTCCTTACATGATTCTGTCTGTTATAGGATTGATTATTGTTTATTCAACGACAAGTCCATCCTTGATTCAAGCCGGCGCAAGCGGATTTAGTATGGCTATAAATCAAGGACTATTTTGGATTGCTAGCTTGGTCGCCATTACTATTTTGTATAGGATGAAAATGTCCTTCTTAAAAAATGGTAGTTTCATTACGCTGATTATTTTTGTGGAAATAATCCTTTTGCTTCTTTCGCGCTTTGTAACTAAAACGGTCAACGGAGCTCACGGATGGCTGATTATTGGCCAATTCAGCGTTCAGCCAGCGGAGTATTTGAAGATTATTCTGATTTGGTTTCTGGCCTATCGTTTTTCCAAAAAGCAGAAAGAAATCGAAATTTATGACTACCAAGCCCTGACTTTAAATCAATGGCTTCCAAAAGCTTTTAATGATTGGCGGATAATCGTAGCCCTGCTGATTGGGATTGTTGCAATGATGCCTGACTTAGGGAATGCGACCATTTTGTTTTTAACAGTCATCATTATGGTGGCGGTCAGCGGCATTGGCTATCGATGGTTTTCCACTATGCTGGGAGTCATTCTTGGAAGTTCAGGGCTGGTCTTGGCTAGCATTTGGCTTATTGGGGTTGAACGGGTTGCAAAGATGCCGCTCTTTGGCTATGTTGCGAAGCGGTTCAGCGCTTTCTTTAACCCTTTTAATGACTTGTCTGGTTCAGGCCACCAGTTAGCTAATTCATATTATGCTATAAGTAACGGTGGCTGGTTTGGTTTAGGTTTAGGCAATTCGATTGAAAAACGAGGGTATCTTCCTGAGGCTCATACCGACTTTGTGTTTTCTATTGTGATTGAGGAATTAGGTTTTTTTGGAGCCAGTCTGATTCTAGCATTGCTATTTTTCCTTATCCTAAGAATTATTCTAGTGGGTATTCGAGCTAAAGATCCTTTTAATTCAATGATGGCCTTAGGAATTGGCGGCATGTTTTTAACACAGACCTTCATAAACATTGGCGGAATTTCTGGTTTGATTCCATCAACCGGAGTGACCTTCCCTTTCTTGTCTCAAGGGGGGAATAGTCTGCTCGTCCTATCGGTAGCAATTGCCTTCGTGTTAAATATTGATGCCAATGAGCGCAGAGAAGATATCTATCAGCAAATGCAAACTTCTGGCCGATAGGAATTTGGCCATTTCTGAAGCATATTTCTAAAGTAGAAAAATCCTTGAAAAAATGAGAGGTATAGATTATGTCATTTAACAAATTGGAAAGCTATAGCAATAAAGAAGTCATTCGTGAAGAGGTTTCAATTCTAACAGATCTGCTTGCAGATATTACGCAAAATATCTTAGGTCCTGAGACTTTTGAAAAGATTTCTACTATGAAAGATTTGGCAATTGATTCGAGATATCAAGAATTGAAAGCAATCGTAGAAAAATTGACGACAGACGAGATGGTCTATATTTCTCGCTATTTCTCAATCTTGCCGCTATTAATCAATATTTCTGAAGATGTTGATTTGGCCTATGAAATCAACCATCAAAACAATGTCAATCGCGATTATTTAGGAAAGCTTTCTACAACAATAGACTTGATTTCAACTCGGGAAAATGCTCAGGAAATTCTGGAAAACCTGAATGTTGTGCCAGTACTGACAGCTCACCCTACTCAAGTTCAGCGCAAGACCATGTTGGATTTGACCAATCATATTCACACATTGTTGCGTCAGCACCGTGATGTAAAGGCTGGTTTGGTAAATGAGAAGAAATGGTTGGCGAATTTACGCCGCTATATTGAGCTCATGATGCAGACCGACATGATTCGCGAGAAAAAACTGAAGGTAACTAATGAAATTACCAATGTCATGGAATACTATAATAGTTCTTTTCTTCAGGCTATTACCAACTTTATGCTGGAATACAAGCGCTTAGCAGAAGAAAAAGGGATTCATTTAGAAAATCCAAAACCAATTACTATGGGAATGTGGATTGGTGGTGACCGTGATGGTAATCCATTTGTAACAGCAGAAACGCTAAAACTGTCAGCAACTGTTCAAAGTGAAGTTATTTTGAACTACTATATCGATAAGGTCTATACTCTTTATCGAAATTTTTCGCTTTCATCTAAGTTTTCGGAAACCAGTGAAGCAGTAATGAAAATGGCTGCTTTGTCCAGTGATAAATCAGTTTATCGTGAAAATGAACCTTACCGCCGAGCTTTTCATTATATTCAGTCCAAGCTGATTCAGACCTTGCTTTATTTGAAAGAAGGGAATTTTTCAAGTGAAGGACATCAGCTGGCAGATAAGCTTGGTGAGGTTTTGAATGCCAATGCTAGTGTGTCTGTCACCAATAACGGTAAAGAAATCATTCCGAATTATATCCAGTCCCGTATTACAGATACCATAGATGGCTTGAGCAAGGAGCAGGTGTTATCTTACAAGACTGCTCAGGAATTTAAAGAAGACTTGCTAGTTATCCGTGATTCTTTGCTAGAGCACAATGGACAAGCTTTAGTTACAGGTGAGTTGACTGAATTATTGCAGGCAGTCGATGTCTTTGGTTTCTTCTTAGCAAGTATTGATATGCGGCAGGATTCCAGTGTTCATGAAGCCTGTGTGGCCGAGCTCCTAGCATCAGCAAATATTGTAAAGGACTACAGCTCTCTCTCAGAGGATGAAAAATGTCAGGTTCTGCTTAAACAACTTTTGGACGATCCAAGGATTTTGTCGGCTACTCATGTCCAAAAATCAGAGCTTTTACAAAAAGAACTGGCTATTTTCAAAACTGCCCGTGAGCTTAAAGATGTGTTGGGAGAAGAAGTTATTAAACAAAATATCATTTCTCACTCAACTAGTGTATCGGACTTGCTTGAATTAGCCATTATGCTCAAAGAAGTAGGATTGATTGATGAAAATGGGACACGTGTTCAGATTGTTCCTCTCTTTGAGACCATTGAAGACTTGGATAATTCTTGCGATACTATGGAGAAATACCTGTCCCTGCCGATTGCTCAGAAGTGGATTGCTTCCAAGGATAACTATCAGGAAATCATGCTGGGCTACTCAGACAGTAATAAGGATGGTGGTTATCTTTCTTCTTGCTGGACCCTCTACAAGGCTCAGCAGCAGCTGACAGCCATCGGTGATAAATTTGGCGTAAAAATCACCTTTTTCCATGGTCGGGGAGGTACAGTAGGACGCGGTGGTGGTCCAACTTATGAAGCCATTACTTCTCAGCCACTACGCAGTATCAATGACCGAATCCGTCTGACCGAGCAGGGAGAAGTCATTGGCAGCAAATATGGAAATAAAGACGCAGCCTACTATAACTTAGAAATGCTAGTCTCAGCAGCTATCAACCGCATGGTAACCCGTAAGAAAAGTGATACTCATACTTCCAATGAGTATGAGCGGATTATGGATCAAGTGGTTGAGCGCAGCTATCAGATTTATCGTGATTTAGTCTTTGGCGATGAGCGCTTTTACGATTATTTCTTTGAGTCCAGTCCGATTAAGGCTATCTCCAGCTTTAATATCGGTTCCCGTCCAGCAGCCCGTAAAACGATTACTGAGATCGGCGGTCTCAGAGCGATTCCTTGGGTCTTCTCATGGTCTCAAAGCAGGGTTATGTTCCCAGGCTGGTATGGTGTTGGGTCTAGCTTCAAGGAATTTATTGATGAAGATCCTGAAAAGAATCTGGCCTTCCTGCAATTTATGTATAAGAGATGGCCTTTCTTCCAGTCTCTCTTGTCAAATGTAGATATGGTGCTGTCTAAGTCTAATATGAACATTGCCTTTGAGTATGCACAACTCTGCGAAGACAAGGATGTGCAGGATATTTTCAATATTATCTTGGACGAGTGGCAGCTGACTAAGAAGGTCATCTTGGCTATCGAAGGGCACGATGAGCTCTTGGCGGAAAATGCTTACCTCAAGGACAGTTTGGATTACCGTATGCCTTACTTTAATGTGTTGAACTATATTCAGTTGGAGTTGATTAAGCGTCAGCGACGCGGTGAACTTTCACCAGAGCAAGAACGCTTGATCCACATCACTATCAACGGAATTGCCACAGGACTTCGGAATTCTGGCTGATACATGAGAATAAAATGAACACTTTACCATTTACCATTATAAATAACGAAAAATCGGCTTTTTGTCCGATTTTTCTGTTTTTGTAACCAAAAGACTTTTCCATTCGTTATACTAGTGAAGGAGGGGGGTGAGCTTATCAAACTAGATGAATATGAAACAATCTTGATAGGCTTTGCTCGCGAGATTGTCTCCTATCTGCAGAAGTCAGGGGCTTCTAAAGTGGAAGCAGAAGATGTAGTGCAGGACGTTTTTGTCAAGATGTTGGAAACAGAAGTTATTATTCCGGCGGAAAAGATGCGAGCTTGGATGTATCGGGTTTCCATCCGGCGCTATATCGACAGATATAGGAGAGATAAACGTTATTTGGAGATTTTGCGAAAAGAATTTTTTGGAAAGGATCTGGTCAATCCCTTTGAAAATGAAGATTATGAGCTGCTAAGAAGTATGATAGAAGATCTGCCACTCAAGGAAGCTACGCTTTTAGAACTCTATTATTTTCAAGATTTCACGGTCAAGGAGATTGCCCAAATTATGTCTTACTCAGTGAGCAAGGTCAAGATTCAGCTGATGCGCAGTCGTGCTAAACTCCGAAAGGAGCTGGAAAAGAAAGGATATCGAAATGGAAACATTTGAAAATGTTGCAAAGAAAAGCAGGAGAAAAAGACTCTGGAAGACAGTCGTCATTAGTTCCTTTGTATCTTTAGTTCTCTTAGGTCTTCTAGGAAAGGGGCTGGTAGAATTAGCCTCTAGTAACGGACGAGACTTACAAAAACAGTACGAAGTTATGTCCGAAATCGCCTATCCTAATGTTGACTATGATAGTCTTTACCACACTCAAACTTCCTTTTTTTCAGGGACCTTACGTTCCGATCGTTTCAAGGATTTAGATGGAGTGAAGGTGGCTTATCCTTCCTATGAGGGAAACTATTCACTCATAGGTGCTTTTAGAGATCCGACTGCGGAAGGGACTTATTTGTCTCTCTCAGGAACCTATACGCGAACCCTGCGTCAAAAATATCCGGTCTTCTATAATATCAATGCCAAAGGGACAAAGGATAGTAATTCTATGCCTAAAGAGTTGGCTTCTGTCAAAGAAATGCCGAATCAATTGGTGGAAGTAGCTTTGACTTTTGATAAGCCTTATACCTATAAGGAAATCCAGCAGATGATACCGAACAATCTCAAAATCAACTGGTACTGGATTGGCAGTCAGTCAGAAGACAGTGAAAATGGTATTGAACTGTATTCTGATCCCAAGCTGACCTATGGAGCTAACGCTAGTCTTCTCTTTACTTATGATTCAGATGTTAGGAAGAAGGCAAAAGAGGCTAAGAAAGAGCAGCAGACTTTCTTGGATTATCTGAAAAAGGCAGATAAAAATCTTTTTCCAAGTGTTAGTGGGTACAACATGTACAATGAGGTTGAGTCCTATCTCAAGAAATTTGGTCAGCTAGATATTCGTGAAGCAGAAAATCGGGATCAATTGACCTTTTCTGGTATTATTCTGACTGGGAAAGCTGAGAATTTCAGCCAATTAGAAGGGAAAGAATGGATTGTTGCTTCGAGTATTGGTGCTTCCGTTTCCAATCAGCCTTACTATCAGTTAGATAAGGAATAATTCACAAAAAAAGACTAAAAGGCTTGCATTTTCAGTGAAATTTGATAAAATAGTAAGGAAAGTTAGACTGTATTGCCTACTGTCTATCTATAAAATATATTTTATTGGAGGCTTTTACTCAAATGGCAAAAGAAAAATACGATCGTAGTAAACCACACGTTAACATTGGTACTATCGGACACGTTGACCACGGTAAAACTACCCTGACTGCAGCAATCACAACTGTTTTGGCACGTCGCTTGCCTTCAGCAGTTAACCAACCAAAAGACTATGCGTCTATTGATGCTGCTCCAGAAGAACGCGAACGCGGAATCACCATCAACACTGCGCACGTTGAGTATGAAACTGCTAAGCGCCACTACGCTCACATCGACGCTCCAGGACACGCGGACTACGTTAAAAACATGATCACTGGTGCTGCTCAAATGGACGGAGCTATCCTTGTAGTAGCTTCAACTGATGGACCAATGCCACAAACTCGTGAGCATATCTTGCTTTCACGTCAGGTTGGTGTTAAGCACTTGATCGTCTTCATGAACAAAGTTGACTTGGTTGACGACGAAGAATTGCTTGAATTGGTTGAAATGGAAATCCGTGACCTCTTGTCAGAATATGACTTCCCAGGTGACGATCTTCCAGTTATCCAAGGTTCAGCTCTTAAGGCTCTTGAAGGTGATACTAAGTACGAAGACATCATCATGGAATTGATGGACACTGTAGATGAGTACATCCCAGAACCAGAACGTGATACTGACAAGCCACTCCTTCTTCCAGTCGAAGACGTATTCTCAATCACTGGACGTGGTACTGTTGCTTCAGGACGTATCGACCGTGGTACTGTTAAAGTCAACGATGAAGTTGAAATCGTTGGTATTAAGGAAGAAATCCGCAAAGCAGTTGTTACTGGTGTTGAAATGTTCCGTAAACAGCTTGACGAAGGTCTTGCAGGGGACAACGTTGGTGTGCTTCTTCGTGGTATCCAACGTGATGAAATCGAACGTGGACAAGTTCTTGCGAAACCAGGTTCAATCCACCCACACACTAAATTCAAAGGTGAAGTTTACATCCTTACTAAAGAAGAAGGTGGACGTCATACTCCATTCTTCAACAACTATCGTCCACAATTCTACTTCCGTACAACTGACGTAACTGGTTCTATCGAGCTTCCTGCTGGTACTGAAATGGTTATGCCTGGTGATAACGTGACTATCGACGTTGAGTTGATCCACCCAATCGCCGTTGAACAAGGTACTACTTTCTCTATCCGTGAAGGTGGACGTACTGTTGGTTCAGGTATGGTTACAGAAATCGAAGCTTAATTTGATTAAGTTCCCAGAATAATAATTATAAAGTCAGACACTAAAAGCCCCGCTCAGCGGGGCTTTTTTGGGCTCTTTG
>NZ_KQ968976.1:365889-368324 GCF_001578725.1 Streptococcus sp. DD04 | reverse complement strand
CCCTTTTTTGTGAAGATGAAAGGAGAACATCACATTTTACAAATCGAATTTAAGATTGAAAATTCGCTGATGAATCTCTAAATTACTTGTTTTCCTATTTAATGTCAAAAGCTAGATGAGGGTATTTTATTTTTATGAAAATTTTTGGCTAACCTTTATTAATTGGTAAATTTATGGTACAATATAACGTGAAAATAAAAAAGAAGAGGTATGTGAAATGTCACGTAAACCATTTATTGCCGGTAACTGGAAAATGAACAAAAATCCAGAAGAAGCAAAAGCTTTTGTGGAAGCAGTAGCTGCTAAACTTCCGTCTTCTGATCTTGTAGAAGCTGGGATTGCTGCCCCTGCACTTGACTTGACAACTGTTCTTGCTGCTGCAAAAGGTTCAAACCTTAAAGTTGCTGCACAAAACTGCTACTTTGAAAATGCAGGTGCTTTCACTGGTGAAACTAGCCCACAAGTTTTGAAAGAAATCGGTACAGACTACGTTGTTATCGGTCACTCAGAACGTCGTGACTACTTCCATGAAACTGATGAAGATATCAACAAAAAAGCAAAAGCAATTTTTGCAAACGGTATGCTTCCTATTATCTGCTGTGGTGAATCACTTGAAACTTACGAAGCTGGTAAAGCTGCTGAATTCGTAGGCGCTCAAGTATCTGCTGCTCTTGCTGGATTGACAGCTGAACAAGTTGCTGCGTCCGTTATCGCTTATGAGCCAATCTGGGCTATTGGTACTGGTAAATCAGCTTCACAAGACGACGCACAAAAAATGTGTAAAGTTGTTCGTGACGTTGTAGCTGCTGACTTTGGTCAAGAAGTTGCTGACAAGGTTCGTGTTCAATACGGTGGTTCAGTTAAACCTGAAAACGTAGCATCATACATGGCTTGTCCAGATGTGGATGGAGCTCTTGTTGGTGGAGCATCACTTGAAGCTGAAAGCTTCCTTGCTCTTCTTGATTTTGTGAAATAAAAAAAGATTTTAAGTTTTAAATAAAATTGCTTGTTGCCTTAAGGTGGCAAGCTTTTTAAAATTCGGAGAGAAAAGTTGAAATCAAAAGAAATAGTTTATTTAGCGAGTACAGCTGTCTTATTGGCTGCAACGGCTAATATTGCTCGTGCTGAAGAGAATACAAGTCCGGCAGGAGATTTAGAGGTTCCAAAAACGGAACTTCAGGTAAAGAATGCTAGCCAAACTCAAGAAGCTCCAGCAGCATTGAAAACGATTGCTGATGAGAATACAAAAGGGCAGGAAAATACAAATCCGACAGCAAATGGCTCTGTGATTGATCAAAGCCAAAATAGGGCTTCTGATTTGATAAAGGGTGAATTTTCTGGCAGTGAAAGTGAGACGGGGAGTGACACTTATGCTGAATCCACAGGAAATCAGATAGGGTCAGATCAATCTTCGCCGGCTGTGAGTAGTACAGAAGTAACTTCTGAGAAGAGAAAAGCAGTGTTTTATAGCGCTCCTCCGTCAGGACAAACAGCTCGCAGCAATCCTCAAGCGGACATTAAAGGTTCTTCCTTTGTGGATGTGAGTAGTCACAACGGCTATATCAGTGTGGAAGACTATCGTCAATTGGCAGCAAAAGGTGTCGGCGGTGTTGTTGTCAAACTGACAGAAGGAACGACTTATACAAATCCTTTTGCTGAATCACAAGTGAAAAATGCGCAAGAAGCCGGTCTGCAAGTCTCGACCTATGCCTTCTCGCATTACACTAGCGATTCAGAAGCGAAAGCGGAAGCCCGTTATTATGCTGCATTCGCCAATAGGCTGGGCTTGCCCAAAAATACGGTCATGGTCAATGACATGGAAGATCCGAAAATGCAAAACGGAATCAACCAGCATACTCAAGCTTGGGCTGATGAAATGCGCAAACACGGATATAAGAACCTAATGTACTATACTAGTGCTAGTTGGGTCGACCAAAACAACCTGCGCCAAAAAGGACCAGTAAATACAGCTTTGTTTGGCCTTGATAATTTTTGGATTGCCCAATATCCAGCACCAAAACTAAGTGCAAATGATGCTAGAAGCCTGAAATACAATAGCAGATCAGGGGCTTGGCAATTCACCTCTCAGGCGGAGTTATTAGCAGGCAAGCATGTTTTCGACCAGAGTATTGACTATTCTGGTAGATTTACAGCCAAGTCTGCTTTAGCTAAGCAACCACTGACGGGTACGATTAGTATTCAAAATAATAACCCCAAAACCGGTACTTTTGATGTCATCGTTTCCAAAGTTTCAGCACCACATGGAATTCAGGAAATTAAGCTTCCAACTTGGTCTACTGAGAATGGTCAAGATGATATTGTTTGGTATACTGCAGCAAAACAAGCCAATGGAACCTATAAATTGACTGTCAATGCGGCGAATCATAAAGGTTCGACTGGTGAATACAACATTCATTTGTATTACATACAAGGGG
>NZ_KQ968976.1:324124-364700 GCF_001578725.1 Streptococcus sp. DD04 | reverse complement strand
GAAAGTAACCGTTACTCGCACGGATTCTATTCCAAGTGTAAAAGTTGAAATAAAAGATGTAAGACAGACAGAGGGAGTTTACCGAGTTGTTGTAAATCGTCCTCATGGTGCTAAAGAGATTAAAAATATACGGGTTGCTGCTTGGTCTGAAAAAAATCAAGGTAATCTTCATTGGTATAAGACAGCTCCGACTGGTGATAGTACAGAAGTTGTCGTTAATTCGGCTAACCATTATTTTCTTAAAGGAGATTATATTACTCATGCTTATATTGACTACACTGACGGAACTACAGATGGTTTCAATGTAGGAAATCATGAATTAGATCCTCAGATAAAGGGGCAGAGAGATCGAGTCGTACAGTCAGCAGCAGCACTTGTTGGTGTTCAGGGGGGCAGCGAGCAGCACCGTCTGTTAGTGGAGGATTATAATCGCATCCGTCCATTGCCAGTGGGATATGCTGTCAAGGAAACGGATGACTGGTGTGATATTTTTGTCACTGTGGTTTTCCAAAGACAGGGTTTGAGTGAACTTATCGGTCGCGAGTGCGGAGTAGAACGTCATATTCAAATTTTCAAACGCTTGGGTATTTGGAATGAAGATGGGAATTCAACACCTAAAGCAGGCGATATCATCACTTTTAATTGGGATCAAAACAGCCAGCAAAATGACGGCTGGGCGGATCATATTGGTATTGTAGAGAAAGTGGAGAATGGCATTATTCATACTATCGAAGGAAACAGTACCAATAATCAGGTGCAACGCAAAACCTATCGTATTGGTCACGGGAATATCCGCGGATTTGCTAGTCCTCTATATAAATAAAGAAAGAAATTCTTTGCACACAGGAAGCAAGTGCCGATAAATTTCAATTGTAATAAGCATCTCATTTGAGCACTGCAAACTTTTTCTAAACTCTTTAATTTCAATCTTGAGAGAAGACGGACTAAACCGTAGCGCAAGTAAACAACTCATCAGAGGAATTTTAAAGGGGGAAATTTAGAAGAGAATACCAAAAACAACAGTACAAAATTAGTGCTGTTGTTTTTGGTAATTCAAATGCATTTTTAAATATTACTAGATCTTGCAAAGATTCTTGGGCTGACTTTTTTGAGTTGTGGAATGAAGACCAGACTGACTCCGATAACGAGAAGTCGGTCTGCATAGTCAGTCAGTGCTTGGACGATGATGGTACTGGTGACCAAATCTAAGCCTAAGCCATGCAAGCCCTGAACGATGAGGCTGGAACCGCTTGGAGTAATCCCTTTGAAGACAATGACGGTAATCAGAGAGGCTAAGGCAGTGGCTGGCAGGGAAACCATAAAAGATTTCCAGAAGAGGTTTAGTCTGGGTTTTGAATCAGAAGTGAAAAAGACTGAGACGAGCAGAGCCAAAAGAATGGCTACTGGAGAGAAATATATAGCAGAAATGTCCGTTGTAAAAGCACTAATCAGAGCGCTGGCAATCGCAGTTCCCACTCCGAAAATAGGTCCTAAAACAAGGCTGGCTAATATCGTTCCAAAAGTATCCAAATAAACAGGAAGTTTTAGAAAAAGGGCGATGTTGGCACCGACATAGTTTAGAGCGATGCAGATAGCTGTAAATGTGATGATAAAGGGTGATGTTTTTTTCATAATCTTATCCTAAGTTTAAAGTTTCTAGATCTTGGTAGATGATTTCCTTTGACGTGTTGAGTATCACGGAGAGAAAATCCTGAAAGAAGAGTTGGATGTCTACTTGGGTCAGCACCTTAGCATTGGCTTCCCTACTATAAAAATGATAAGCATCAACCAGCGTTTGTCCCATGGCAATACCTTCCGTCGCAACATCTACATAGGAATCAAAACCATGGCAAAGGTCTTCATGCAGGAAATGGGCAACAGCCAACGGATCGTTGATGACACAACCGATGATATGTTCATACTCCCAATGAAAATCCCAATAGAAACGAGTGATTTTCCCGATGAAGTCAGCGACTTCAAGATTAATAAAACGCATATATTCCAATAGATTGGGTGTTAAGACAATCTTTCGAGTGACATCTAGACCGACCATTTCAATCTTTTTTCCAAGTTTTTCGTAGGTTTCTTGAACTGCATGCGGATCGCACCAGTAGTTGTATTCGGCCACAGGTGAACAGTTGCCGTGCGATTTGTAGCTGCCTCCCATGCTGACAAACCGGTCTAGTTGCTGACCAAGTTTAGGATTTTTTCTAAGAGCCAAGGCAATATTGGTCAAAGGCCCCAGCGCGATGATAGAAGTATTCATATTGGTCTGGAAGTAGTCTGCCAGAAAGTCATAGGCTGCTTGTGGCTGGGCTGGGGTGGAACTGCTTCTTGTTATCCCGCATTCCCCCAACCCATCCATGCCGTGGGTATCCTGAGCGGAGACGAATTTACGAACCAAGGGCTTGTCGGCTCCTGCATAAACTGGAATATCTAGTCGATTCAGTTTCTCCAATATTTTGAAAGCATTTTCTAGGCCCAGTTCAACTGGGACATTTCCAGCGACTATGGTCAAAGCCACGACCTCTAAGTCAGGGTGTTGCAGGGCATAGAGCAAAGCTAGGCTGTCGTCTATGCCAGGATCGCAGTCAATAATGACTTTTCTTTTCATAGGTCCTCCTTTTGAGAAATAAAATAAGGCTGAAACCTCCGTCTCAACCTCTCAGTTAGTTCTGCCAAAGCGGCAGGACACCAGAAAAAACTATGCGCAATTACATTACTTTAGAATATAAGGGTACTTAGTTTTTTATACTGGGAAGTTTGCGAACCAGTCCAAAACAAGTGTTTTGAATTATGCATTTACTATCATAATGAAAAATTGCCTAAAAGTCAATGGGAAGGAGGACAAGAATAGTCAGTCTTTTGACTTTATGATATAATAAGATGAAAGAAATGAGGAGATTATGATGGCAAAAATAGTACAAACAGATAAAGCACCAGCGGCAATCGGGCCTTATGTCCAAGGAAAAATCGTCGGTAACCTTTTATTTGCCAGCGGTCAGATTCCTTTGTCACCAGAGACAGGAGAAGTTGTAGGGACAACGATTGAGGAGCAGACCCAGCAGGTTCTGAAAAATGTAGCAGCCATTTTAGCAGCAGCCGGAACAGATTTTGACCATGTGGTCAAGGCGACCTGTTTCCTGAGTGATATCAATGATTTTGTGCCATTTAATGAAGTCTACAAGACAGCCTTTAAGAGCGACTTTCCAGCTCGTTCGGCAGTAGAGGTTGCTCGCTTGCCTCGTGATGTTAAAATCGAAATCGAAGTCATTGCTGAAATTGTGGAATAAATGATTGGGGCTGGGAAAAGTTTCCTGTCCCTTTTTAGACATGATAGGTTAGAGAAAGGAGAAAGAATGACTGAACACAAGATTCAATTAGTGATTGTGACAGGAATGAGCGGTGCTGGAAAGACCGTTGCTATCCAGTCTTTTGAGGATTTGGGCTATTTTACGATTGATAATATGCCGCCGACTCTAGTGCCAAAGTTTTTGCAGTTGGTCGAAGGAACCACAGATAATGACAAGTTGGCTCTGGTTGTTGATATGCGGAGCCGGTCCTTCTTTTTGGAGATTCAGGATATTCTGGATGAGCTGGAAGGAAGCACAGAAATTGATTTTAAAATTTTATTTTTGGATGCGGCTGACAAGGAATTGGTGGCCCGTTATAAGGAAACCCGCCGTAGCCATCCGCTGGCAGCAGACGGTCGGATTTTAGATGGGATTAAGCTGGAGCGCGAGCTTTTAGCCCCTCTGAAGAATCTCAGTCAAAATGTCGTAGATACGACAGACCTGACGCCGCGGGAGCTCAGAAAGACTATCTCTGAGCAGTTTTCAAATCAGAACGAGATGCACAGTTTCCGGATTGAGGTCATGAGTTTTGGTTTCAAATACGGTCTGCCTTTGGATGCAGATTTGGTCTTTGATGTACGTTTCCTGCCAAATCCCTACTATAAACCTGAACTGCGCAATCAAACAGGATTGGACAAGGATGTCTTTGACTATGTCATGAACCATGCGGAGTCAGAAGAATTTTACCAGCATCTACTGGGGTTGATTGAGCCGATTTTGCCGGGTTATCGGAAGGAAGGGAAATCTGTGCTGACCATCGCAGTCGGCTGCACGGGGGGACAGCACCGTAGCGTAGCCTTTGCGCAACGTTTGGCGGATGATTTGGCAAAAAATTGGCCAGTCAATGCCAGTCATCGCGACAAAAATCGTCGGAAGGAAACGGTGAACCGCTCATGAGAAAACCGAGAATTACAGTCATCGGCGGCGGTACAGGAATTTCAGTTATTTTAAATAGCTTGCGGAAAAAGGATGTAGAGATCACAGCCATTGTCACAGTAGCAGATGATGGCGGGAGTTCTGGTGAGCTGCGGAAAAACATTCAGCAGCTGACGCCGCCGGGTGACTTGCGAAATGTTTTGGTGGCCATGTCCGACATGCCAAAGTTTTATGAGAAGGTCTTTCAGTATCGCTTTGCTGAAGGAGACGGAGTTCTGGCAGGTCATCCTCTGGGGAATCTGATTATTGCAGGCATTTCCGAAATGCAGGGCTCTACCTATAATGCTATGCAGCTTCTGACCAAGTTTTTCCATACAACAGGTAAAATCTACCCTTCGAGCGACACTCCGCTGACTCTGCATGCTGTTTTTACAGATGGAACGGAAGTTGTCGGTGAGAGCAATCTAGCTAGTAAGGCTGGTATGATTGAGAGGGTCTATGTGACCAATACCTATGATGATGAAAAGCCTGTTGCTAGTAGAAAGGTGGTCCAGAGTATTTTGGATAGCGACATGGTGGTACTGGGGCCGGGTTCCCTTTTCACCTCCATCTTGCCAAATCTCGTGATTGAGGAAATTGGTCAAGCCCTCTTAGAGACTAAGGCAGAAGTAGCCTATGTCTGCAACATTATGACTCAACGCGGCGAAACCGAGCACTTTTCAGATAGCGACCATGTCGAAGTTTTACATCGTCATCTTGGAAAAAAGTTCATTGATACTGTCTTGGTCAATATCGAGCCGGTACCTCGTGAGTATATGAATAGCAATAAATTTGATGAATATCTGGTGCAGGTTGACCACGATTTTCGAGGGTTGCAGGAGCAAGTTCCGCGCGTTATTTCTTCGAATTTTCTTCGTTTGGAAAATGGCGGAGCTTTTCACGATGGCGAGTTAGTCGTTGATGAGTTGATGCAGATTATACAGGTGCGCAAATGAGTTTTACAGTTAAAGTCAAAGAAGAGCTTTTAAGTTTAGCTGTAAAAGACAAAAACGAGTTGGCTGCTATCATCAAGATGGCTGGTAGTCTGGGAATTTCTTCGTCTGGCCTTACCTTATCCATTTCAACAGAAAATGCCAAAATTGCCCGACATATCTACGAGCTGCTGATAGACATTTATCAGGTCAAGTCAGAAATCCGCCACCATCAGAAGACCAATCTGCGCAAGAATCGTGTTTATACAGTATTTCTGGATCAGAAAGTGGAAGAAATCCTATCTGACCTACACTTGGCTGACTCCTTTTTTGGTATCGAGGTAGGGATTGACCAGGCTATTCTGTCAGATGACGAAGCTAGTCGCTCCTATCTGAGGGGAGCATTTCTGGCTAGTGGTAGTATGCGGGAACCAGACTCAGGCAAGTACCAACTGGAAATTCTGTCCGTTTATCTGGATCATGCTGAGGATCTGGCTGCTTTGATGCGCCGTTTTCTTCTGGATGCCAAGACGATTGAGCGTAAGAAAGGAGCTGTGACCTATCTGCAACGGGCTGAGGACATCATGGATTTTCTCATTATCATTGGAGCTATGGAAGCCATGGCTGAGTTTGAGTCTATCAAGCTCCTGCGTGAAGCACGCAATGATCTCAATCGAGCCAATAATGCGGAGACGGCCAATATTGCCCGCACAGTGACGGCCAGTATGAAGACGATTAATAATATTATCAAAATTATTGATAGCATAGGTATTGAACAGTTGCCAGTGGACCTGCAGGAAGTAGCCCAGCTGCGTATCCAGCATCCGGATTACTCCATTCAACAGCTGGCTGACAGCCTTAGCCGGCCTCTAACCAAGAGCGGTGTCAATCATCGATTAAGAAAAATAAATAGACTTGCGGAAGAATTGTAACAGCTGCTGAGCTTGAGCTCGGCAGCTGTTTTTTATAGGCTTGTAGAATGTTTGGGTTGGACCTTTTGGTCGGGATAGATATGATTAATGGCATTGTTGACAGCGGTAGGAGCTTCGCCCAGACCCGTTGCAATTAAATCAATCTTTCCTTCATAGGAACAGCAATCACCAGCTGCATAGATACCTGGTATAGAAGTTTCCTGCTTGCTGTTGACCAAAATCTTGTGACGATTGAGCTCCAAGCCCCAATTTTTTAGATTGCCGACAGAAGATTTAAAACCGTAGTTAACAAAGAGATGATCCAGTGGTAGGAGCTGACTTTCGTCTCCCTTGACTTGACTGATTTCCAAGTGGGTAATCTTGCCATTTTCACCGACCAATCGACTAGGAACAAACGGGGTTCTAATCTCAACACTGGAAGCTTTGAGCTCTTCCACACTATGCTCTAAAGCTCGGAAGTTGTCCCTGCGATGCACCAAGCTAGTTTCAGCGATTTTTTCAAATGCCAGAGCCCAGTCAACAGCCGAGTCGCCGCCCCCCAGAACAACAACCTTTTGGCCGGCATACTGGCTGATGTTTGAGACATGATAGTGGAGATTGCTGTAAGCTTCGGCATCGTCTAACTCTAGTGGCCGTGGCTTAAAGGCTCCTCCGCCCATGGCGATAATAACGGTTCTAGTTTCATGCTGACCCTTGCAAGTTTCAATTGTAAAGCCAGAATCCTTTTTTATAATATCCAGCACCGTTTCATTGAGGTAAATATCAGTCTGGAAAGTCTCCAGTTGCTCAATCAGACGCTGGGCCAGCTCTTCACCAGTCAGATTGGTAAAGCCCGGAACATCCAGAATCTTCTTTTCTGGATATAGAATAGCGGGTTGTCCGCCCAGCTGAGGCAGGGAATCAATGATTTTGACGCTGGCTTTTCGCATGTGAGCATAAAAGGCGGCAAAGAGGCCGACTGGCCCGCCGCCAACAATGGTGATATCGTAGATTTCAGTCATAGTTTTCCTCTATTAATTCTTTCAAAAATAAACTCTTTTTATTGTACCATAAAATGTTTTAAAAAGGTCATGAAGTTTATTCTAAGATGCTCAGTATAATAATGAAGCAAAAAAGGAAGGTTTTCAGAACTCCCTGTCGCTGCGATAAAGGTAGAGACTATACAGTTTAAAAAGACCTCTTATCGTGATATGAAGCAGGAGAGTGACAGCTGGACGATAGAATCGAGACTATTAGTTTTGATTGCACTCTTCAAGAATGTAGCTATAATAGCGGTTTTCACTATCTTTTCCATGATAATTTCCCCGCAAAGCTAAAAAATTTGGTATAATGTTTTATAAATAGTAAGATAAAGTAAAGATAGAGTAGGAATTATGGCAAAAATCAAAATTGTAACTGATTCATCGATTACGATTGAACCAGAGCTTGTGAAAGAATTGGATATTACAGTTGTTCCGTTGACCGTGATGGTCGATGGCGTGGTTTATTCAGATACAAACCTGAAAGAAGGGGAGTTTCTGCGTCTCATGCAAACCAGTAAAAATCTACCAAAGACCAGCCAACCTCCCGTTGGAGTTTTTGCAGAAGTTTTTGAGGCTCTTGCTGAAGAAGATGCTCGGATTATTTCTATCCACATGTCCCATGCCCTTTCAGGAACGGTTGAAGCTGCACGGCAAGGTGCGACATTGGCCAATGCTGATGTCACTGTTATTGATAGTTCTTTTACTGACCAAGCTATGAAGTTCCAGGTCGTTGCAGCTGCTAAAATGGCTCAAGCTGGTGCAAGCTTAGAGGAAATTTTACAAAAAATAGCAGAAATTAAGGACAAAACGGAACTCTACATAGGTGTTTCTACCTTAGAAAACCTTGTCAAGGGAGGACGAATTGGCCGCGTTACAGGTTTAATTAGTTCTCTCCTTAATATTCGTGTCGTAATGCAGATGAAAAATCATGGCTTGCAACCAATGGTAAAGGGACGAGGAGCTAAAACTTTTAAAAAATGGCTGGATGATTTAATTGATGTTTTGAGGACTAAGGAGGTAGCTGAAATTGGTATTTCTTACTCAGGGAGCCCTGAATTAGCCAATGAAATGAAAGCAAGTTTACAGCCTTATGTGAAGAAAACGATTTCTGTTTTGGAAACAGGCTCGATCATTCAGACGCATACGGGGGAAAATGCTTGGGCAATATTGGTTCGCTACGAATAAATCAACATTAATTTGGAAAAAAACTGTTTAAGACTTGACCTAAGGGCATTTTTTAGATATGATAATACTTGTTAGGGTGATAAGCCCATAAAAAATTTGGAGGATTTGTTAAATGGCTAACAAACAAGATTTGATTGCAAAAGTAGCAGAAGCTACAGAATTGACAAAGAAAGATTCAGCAGCAGCAGTTGACGCTGTATTTGCAGCAGTTACTGAATTCCTTGCAGCTGGTGAAAAAGTTCAATTGATTGGCTTTGGTAACTTTGAAGTTCGCGAACGTGCAGAACGCAAAGGTCGCAACCCACAAACCAAAGAAGAAATCATCATCCCAGCTTCTAAAGTTCCAGCTTTCAAAGCAGGTAAAGCGCTTAAGGATGCTGTAAAATAATCTTAGCGATTAATCAAGTCCATCATTTAATTGATGGGCTTTTTTCTTTTTTCAAAGTTCTGTCTATCTAGCTCGTATTGCTTTAAAACCCAAAGGAAATCATTTTTTCAAATGCAGTTTCTAGGCTGATGCTGGACGTTAGCTAGGATTATTCTAGGTTTAAAAATAAAACTTTCATAAGTAGGGAGACATCAAAATAAGCCGAGAGATTGTTTGAGCCCATAGTACAGTGAAAATATCGTAAATAGCTGATCTGATAGTTAAGTCAATCATTAACTGTATTTGGGGCAATAGAAAAAGACGACTTTCTATTTTGAAAATCGTCTCAGCTTTAGATTAATGACTTTGATTACAAAATTTCTGTGTAGATCTGATATTTATTCTTAACTTTCGGGGAAATTTTATCATCTGTGACAATCGCATTGATATGGTCTAAACGATAAAATGTATAAAAAGAATAACTATCAAATTTACTATTGTCGGCTACAATGTATCGTTCAATCGCATTGTTTAAAATAATCGCATCTGCGCTTCCTTCTTCCTCATTAGCAGTAGTAATGTTATGTCCGTCAATGCCATTGACCCCAACAAAAGCTTTGGAAACCTTAATTTCTTTTAAAAGTTCAACTGCAAATTGGCCGACGAAAGTTTGAGTCTTCATACGATAACGCCCGCCAATTAAAATAATATCAAAATGTGGATTATCTTTTAATTTATCAAAAATTGGTAGAGAATTCGTAACGATATTAACATTTTTCCCATCAAGATAGTCCCCGATAAGAGCCGTTGTCGTTCCGGAGCCAATAAAAACCGTATCTCCATCGGCGATTAAATCGGCACACTTCTGGGCAATTATCTGCTTTTCCTCAATGTTCAGCATGATTTTATCCGTGTGGGGAACTTCATTGAACCCGTCTTTAACTTTTTTATGAGCACCTCCATGGACCCGAGTCAGTAACCCTTGTTTCTCCAAATCAATCAGATCGCGTCGAATCGTCATATCTGTGACATTCAGCAATTCTTTAAGATTCTTGACAGAAACAACTCCTGTTTGATCAAGTTCTTGCAGAATAATTCTATGTCGACTTTCCTTCATAGACCTGCTCCTTTCCTTCTCATGTTTTCTGTTAATCTTTATTTTATTATACTATACTTTTAAAATATAAACAAAATAATATGAAAGTTTTTTAATAAAAAAGAGTATTTATGTTTTAGTTTGTTTATTTCGAACATGGATTCGGTTTTGTTAAGACTATTCTTCTATAGTATTTCCTAAGTTTTGAGAAGCGAAAACCCCTGCCTGTAAAGGAAGGGGGTGTTTATCTATAATAGCGGAAGTTTATATAAATATCTATGTCGTTATACACTTGTTTATACTATTCTAAAGTGTAGTTAGCAAGTTACAAAAATGTTGTTTAAAATACTACATATTGTAATTGTTGTAGACAGAGATAGCATTCTAAATAATTATTTATGGTCTCCTTGTTTGTTAATAATATAGGCTAATTTTTTTTGTCGAGTTTTCTTTTTGAAGAGGGCTTCAGCTGACATGGCTGCTGATTTGTCGGGATGTTCTTCCTGATAAAGTAGAGTAACAGGCAATCGGGAGCGGGTGTACTTGGCTCCCTTGCCGGACTGATGTTTTTTGAGCCGTGCGTCTACATCGGTGGTATATCCTGTGTAGAGGGATCCGTCTCCGCACTCTAGGACATACATATAGGCTTTATTTTCCATAGTAAATCTCGTGAATTTCTGGTGTATAGCTGCCATCCTGCTCATGAATAAAGAGGGGAGGTAGGACTTTCAATCCGTCCTGCGATCCGTCCTTGATAGCCTCAATTAAGAGCATATTGGCTTCCCTGCCCTGCTTTGGATAGACAAACTGAATGCGCTTTGGCGCTAAATTGTGAGCTGTCATGGTTGCTAAAATATCTAAAAAGCGATCTGGCCGATGAACCATAGCTAGACGGCCGTTAGACTTGAGCACCCGCTGGGCCATAGCACAGATCTCTTCTAAGTTGGTAGCGACTTCGTGACGAGCTAGAAGATAATGCTCACTGCCATTGAGATTAGAACGCTCATCTACCTTAAAATAAGGCGGATTACAGAGGATGATATCGACCAAGCTACCGGTAATATAACTGCCTAAGTTTTTCAAATCATCATGGATAACCTGCATCTGCTGACTCAGGTTATTCAGTTCAATAGAGCGCTGAGCCATATCTGCCAAACGTTCCTGAATCTCTACAGCTATAATTTGAGCCTTAGTGCGAGTACTGGCAAAAAGGCCGACTGCCCCATTTCCAGCACAGAGATCGACGATTAATCCCCGATTGGGAAGTTTGGGAAAGCGAGAAAGCAGAACGCTGTCAACCGAGTAGCTGAAGACCTCACTATTTTGAATGATTTTAATATCAGTGGAAAAGAGCTGATTAACTCGTTCTCCGTCTTTTAATTTTGCTTCTGTCATACCAACATTATAGCATGATTTAGCAAGGATTCCAAAGGAATATGGGAAGTTTTTGAACAATCAAAATAAAAAACACGCGATGGTTCTCGCATGTTTAGATGAGCTTAACGAATAGTTCTTTTGTAACTAGCTATTAATCAAATCTGTATTTCTGCTTGATGGTGCAGGCAACAAAGACAAGTCCGAAAACGACCATGAGAATCAGATAGACTGGCAAAGTTGCAGCTGTCAGCGTTGCAATTTCCAAAAGGTGTTGCAGAACAAAGGCTGATAGATAAAAGCCAAAGACAGAGAAGATAATGAGTAGGCTGCGCCAGAGGTTGAGTGGCAAGCAGGCCCGGATGACTGACAGGAAGCTGATGCTACCTAGCAAGTAGTAGGTCAGTGTTGCCATTTCTATGTCGCTCCAGCCATGGCTGCTGCCCCAGATACGGACAAATAGTACACTGAAGATAATCATGAGGGAGCTTGGCAGAGCTAGCTGCAGGGAGCGTTTGAGGAAGTGTTTTTCAACCGGCTTGATATTGCGCTCAAAGGTGAGGACAAAGGGTGGGAAGCCTTCGACAAACTGGTCAATCAAGGTAATTTGAATCGGGATGAATGGGAAAATCAAGAGATATTCCGCCTTGCCTAGCAGGATACTGGCGATACAGATGATAGCTAGGATGAAGGAATAAATGGTCTTGATGAAGAAAATCGGAGCAATTCGGCCGATATTGTTAACGACCCGGCGGCCTTCAAAAAGAATCTCAGGAACATCGTTAAAGTCGGAGTTAAGAAGGACCAGGTTGGCAATCTGCCGGGTTGCTGGGTCGCCCTCAGCCATGACGATGGAACAGTCTGCTTCGCGCAAGGCCAAAATATCATTAACCCCATCTCCGGTCATAGCTGTTGTCCGGCCGGCAGCCTTAAGAGTCTGGATGAGCAGTTTCTTCTGATGAGGAGAAACACGGCCGAAGATGGCAGTTTCTTCTGCTTGCTCAACCAGTTCTTGATCGCTGATTTTAGAGCAGTCGATGTAGCTGGCGTAGTTGGCAAATCCAGCCTGACTAGCGATATGGGAAACGGTCACTGGATTGTCACCAGAGATGATTTTCAAGTCAACATCTTGAGAGCGCAGGTAGTCTAAGGTCTCAGCCGCTCCCTCACGAATAGGGTCAGTGATTTCCAGAACAGCCAGAGCAGTCATGTCTTCAGGCAGTTGGATGCTATGTTTGTCTAGCACTTGGTCGCTGTGAGCCAGTACCAAAACCCGTGATCCGCGTTTTTGAGCCTCTCCAACCGCTGCAGGATTGCTGTCCAGCAGCATTTCGGGCGCTCCCAGAAAGATGGTTCCGACACTTGATAAATGCATAGCGCCCCATTTTCGGTCACTAGAAAATGGGATGACATTGCTGCTAGTGTAGGTGTGCTCCAGGTGGCTGTAGCCCTTGCGGATTGCTTGAGCTGTTGGGTTATTATCCTCGCTGGTTTGGATGTAGGCTGCTAAGATTTGACCGACTGTCTCATCAGAAAACTTATCTGACAGACTATGCAAAGCTTCAACAGTCATCTTACCTTGGGTAATTGTCCCAGTCTTGTCTAGACAGAGAGTATCCACCCGAGCCAGAGTTTCGACAGAATACATTTCCTGAACAAGAACCTTACGCATACCTAGCTTGATGACAGCTGTCAGAAGTGACGTGACTGTCAGCAGGGCGATTCCCTTAGGCAGCATACCCAAAAGAGCTGTTGAGCTGGTAATGACAGAGTTTTTGACAGGCAGTCCCTTTATCATCAGGGCTTCAAAGAAGAGAGCCAATCCGAAAGGAATGATGATTTTTCCGGTAAAGCGGGAAATTTTCCCAAGATTGTAAAGAATGCGCGAGTTGATAGGCTTGAGAGTTTTAGCCTCGGTCATGAGCTTGTTGGCATAGTTGTCAGCACCGACATGGTGCACCTCAGCATAAATCTGCCCACTGGCTAGAAAGCTACCAGACAGCAGCTCAGCGCCTTCTTCCTTGAGAACCAAGTCACTCTCCCCTGTCAGCATGGCTTCATTGGCCTCGGCAACACCCTCTACCACACGGGCATCACTGGGAATTTGCTCACCAGCTGACAGCTTGATCAGGTCGCCCAGCACAATTTCTTCTGGTTGAATCTTGGCTTCCTGACCATCGCGGATGACTGTGACCAGCTCTCGGCTGACTAGATTGAGCTTGTCAATCATGTGTTTGGCACGCAGCTCCGTGATAATACCAGTGACGGCGTTAAAGCTGATGACGGCGAAAAAGACCAGATTGCTCCAAGCTTGGACAGAAACCAAGGCCAGAGCGATCACAAAGTTAAGGGCATTAAAAAGGGTGAAAACATTCCGCTTAACGATTTGCCAGTTACTAGTACTGGTGTCACTTGTAAAATCGTTGGTCAAGCCCTGCGAAATCTTTTCATCTACTTGGGTTTGGTTTAAACCAATTAATTCTTTCTTGTTCATGAGATTAATGATACCATTTTTTTATAGAAATAGCTATCAGAATCAGCTGCTACAAGCAAAGTTTGGAAAAATATTGCAGACTCTGGAGCGATAAGGTATAATGGGAAAGAGAACCTAATTGATTTCAAGTACCATCACAGTTTGTAAGAAGGAGAGTTTATGTTTTATACTTATTTGCGAGGCTTGGTGATTTTTATCCTCTGGGCTTTAAATGGCAATGCCCATTACCATAATAAAGAGAAGATTCCTTCGCAAGATGAAAATTATATCTTGGTGGCCCCTCACCGAACCTGGTGGGATCCAGTTTACATGGCTTTTGCGACCAAGCCCAAGCAGTTCATTTTCATGGCCAAGAAACAGCTCTTTGAAAATCGCGTATTCGGCTGGTGGATTCGCATGTGTGGTGCCTTTCCTATCGACCGGGAAAATCCTGGTCCGTCAGCTATCAAATATCCAGTCAATATGCTGAAAAAGAGCAATCGCTCTCTGATTATGTTCCCAAGCGGCAGCCGCCATTCTACGGATGTCAAGGGAGGAGTGGCAGTGATTGCTAAGATGGCTAAAGTCCGTATCATGCCAGTAGTCTACGCTGGTCCCATGAGCCTCAAAGGCTTGGCAGCTGGGGAGCGCGTGGATATGAATTTCGGCAATCCAATTGATATTTCTGATATCAAAAAGATGAACGATGAAGGAGTGGAAGAAGTGGCTCGTCGGATTCAGGCGGAGTTTGACCGCTTGGATGCAGAAGTGGCGCCTTACCAGACAGGCAAAAAACCAAATATCTTCTGGCGAATTTTGCGAGCACTGGCCTTTATTCCAGCCGCTTTGATTGGTATTCTAACCTTCATTTTTAGTTTCCTTGCAAGCTTTGTCTGGGATCCAGATAAGCATAGAAAATAAGATACTAATCAGCTTGCTGAGCAATCTTGCTTGGGAGCTGATTTTTTTATGCGAGTGGGATATAATGTTGGTATGTTTTATAAGGAGGATACTATGTCTCTTGCTTTTTTATCTTTTGTAACCTTATCACTGTTTATGCTGCACGAGTTTGATGAGATTATCTTGGTTCGGCCTTGGATTTCTCAGAATCAAGACCATCAAGGCTATCAAAAGGAGATGTTCATTGCCAGAAGAGGAAGTTATCTTTCTGCTGAAAGTATTGCTCTGATGATTGCAGAGGAATTTCTGCTGGCATTTATCCTTTTGTTGCTTGCGATTCTATTTCGCATTCCCGAGCTAGCTCTGGCTATTGGCTTCTGTCATACTCTTCATCTGCTGGGCCATATCATGCAAATACTTCGCTTTCGTCGCCTGGTACCGGGCGGCTTCACGGCTTTGACGACATTTCCCATATTGATCTTAGTCTTGGTCCGTTATCTAAGTCAGCAGTCAGTTTCTTGGCCGCTGCTGCTGATTTTAAGTGCGTTTATAATGGTTTTCCTTTTGGCAAACTTGGCTTTTTTACATAGCAGAGCTCAAAAGTTAGAAGCTTGGATATACAGGATAAGTAAAGCAGACTGATATTGCAGCTCCAATTTTCGTCAGAGGGCTCTCTATCTATACGACTACTTGCAAAATAAAGATTTTAAAATATGACAAGCTGAAAATTCTCTCGGCTTGTCATATTTTTTTGATTTTTTTACGAATAAAAAGATAAAGGAGAAAAATATGTTTGAAGAAATAGTTGAAAAATTGAAGGAATACAAGATTTTTGTTGGACTTTCCTTATTGGGGGTTATCTTTGCTGGCTTTTTCTTGCTGAAGGGCAACGCTCAGCCACAGAATCAGGTCAGTGCACTGGCTCAGGAAGTGGTCACATCAGCTTCATCTGAAACCGATACAGAAAAAAGAAGTACAAATCAGGAAAAAATTAACTCAGAAAGAGATATGGATTCAGAGGAATCTGAGAAGGAAGTAACCGTTGATGTTAAAGGAGCTGTCAAAAATCCAGGAGTTTATCAGTTGCAGGCAGGAGCGCGTGTACACGATGCCTTACAAAAAGCAGGTGGTCTACTGCCAGATGCCGAGTCCAAATCTATCAACCAAGCTCAAAAATTAACAGATGAGGCGGTTGTTTATGTAGCTAAAGTCGGTGAGGAAGGGGCAGATGTGACGCAAGCTAGTCAGACGCCCGCTGGAAATGGGGGAACAGAAAAAGGGAAGTCTGCCCTGGTCAATCTCAATACGGCGACCGAAGCTGAACTTCAGACGGTGTCAGGCATCGGTCAAAAGAAAGCGCAAGACATCATCGCCTATCGGGAAACTAACGGCAAATTTAAGTCAGTAGATGAACTGAAAAATGTCTCAGGAATCGGTGCTAAAACCTTAGAAAAGTTAAAAGACTATGTCACAGTGGATGAATAAATTTCCCATCAAACCTATCTATTTCTGTCTTTTGTTGGTGTTGACCTATTTTGCAGTTTATACAGGTAGTTTACCAGCTTATCTAGGTTTAGCAGTCCTCCTTGTTCGGCTCTTCTGGCTTTATTCGACTAGAAATAGTCTGCTTGTTTTGATGCTTTTGAGTCTTTTCGCAGGATTTTTCCTATTTCGGAGAGAAATGGCTAATCAAGCCTTTCAAGATGAACCGAAAACCATCTCTGCCATTGTGATGAAGCCAGATACAATCAAAGTCAATGGCGACTCGCTTTCTTTTCGCGGTCATTCTAATGGTCGAACCTATCAGGCTTTTTATAAAATCCAGTCAGAACAGGAAAAACAAGCTTTTCAAAAGCTGAGCGATCAACTGCTTTTGGAGATTGATGGAGAGCTCAGCTTAGCAGAAGACCAGCGTAATTTTTCAGGTTTTGACTATCGGGCTTATCTGAAAACGCAGGGGATTTACAGGATTTTGAAGATCAATCAAATCAAGTCCAGTCAGCATTTTAACAGTCTTAATCCTTGGGATTGGCTGTCGGTCTGGCGGAGAAAAGCCTTGGTTTATATCAAAGAAAACTTCCCTAGTCCCATGAGTCATTATATGACTGGACTCTTGTTTGGTGATTTGGACACAGATTTTGCTGAGATGAATGAACTTTATTCCAGTCTGGGGATTATCCATCTCTTTGCCCTATCTGGCATGCAGGTCGGCTATTTCATGGATGGTTTTCGCCGGATTCTCCTAAAATCTGGTTTAAAAAGGGAAACCGTCGATTGGATTCAGTTGCCCTTTTCCTTTATCTATGCAGGTTTGACTGGTTTTTCAGTATCGGTTGTGAGGAGTTTAGTGCAAAAGCTGCTCTCGCAGTTCGGTGTGACCAAGCTGGACAACTTTGCTTTGACGATTATGCTCTTAGCTATTTTCATGCCAAATTTTCTATTGACGACGGGTGGCGTTCTTTCCTGTGCCTATGCTTTTGTCATCTCTGTCATGGACTTTGAGCATTTACCTTCCATGAGAAAGGTGCTGGCAGAAAGTCTGACTATTTCACTGGGGATTTTGCCGATTCTGATTTTCTATTTTTCCGAATTTCAGCCTTGGTCTATTCTGCTGACTTTTCTATTCTCAGTCGTTTTTGATCTTTTTATGCTTCCAGCCCTGACTTTTATTTTTGCGCTATCGCCTCTTTTGAAAATTACCCAGGTCAATGCCTTGTTTGAACTGCTGGAAGGGCTGATTCGCTGGACGGCGTCTATTTCTTCACGGCCAGTGGTTTTTGGTCAGCCATCTATCTGGATGATGCTGGGTCTGCTGATCACTCTTGGCTTGCTCTATGATTTTCGCAGACAGAAGAAAGTTTTGATCCTTCTCAGTTTGGCTCTTGCTCTGCTATTTTTCGTCACAAAGCATCCCTTGCAAAATGAGATCACTGTCATCGATATTGGTCAGGGAGATAGCATTTTCTTGCGCGATTGGCAGGGGAAATCTATTCTGATTGATGTAGGTGGGCGAGTGGAGATTGGCAAGAAAGAAGCTTGGCAGAAGCGGATTTCTTCGACAAATGCAGAAAAGACCTTGATTCCCTATCTGAAAAGTCGGGGACTTAGTCACTTGGATGTTTTGGTTTTGACCCACACCGATACGGATCACATGGGCGATATGCTGGAAGTGGGCAAGCATTTTTCTATAAAGGAAGTTTACGTGTCTAAGGGGAGTTTGACCCAGCCAGATTTCGTGGAGAAACTAGGTCGGATGCAGACGAGAGTCCATGCGGTAGAAGTGGGAGATAGCCTTCCAATTTTTGATGGAGCTTTGCAGGTTCTCTATCCTGAGGATACAGGCGACGGTAGCAATGATGACTCTGTCGTCTTATACGGGAAGTTTTTTGGCACTAGTTTTTTGTTTACAGGAGACTTGGAGGAGAATGGCGAAGCTACCTTGATGCGACGTTTTCCGCAACTCAAGGTGGATGTCTTAAAAGCAGGACACCACGGTTCCAAAGGCTCCTCTAGCCCAGAATTTTTACATCAGCTTCAGCCCAAAATTGCCCTCATTTCTGCGGGTAAGAATAACCGTTACAAGCATCCCCATCAGGAAACTTTGGACAGATTTGAGAATATTCAGACACAGATTTTCCGAACAGATGAGCAAGGAGCCATTCGCTTTAGTGGCTGGGATTCTTGGCAGATTGAGACGGTGCGTTAGAAAATAAGAATACTAACTTATCAAAGTGTTATCAATTATTTTCTCTTATTTCGGTAAGCTGTGCAACTGTGAGTGTTACCGGTTTCTTATGAGATACAATAAACGAGAAAAGAGTCGTCAATAACGAGAAGCTAGTTAGCTTTACATTTAAAAATGGAAAGGTTGTAACTGTATAGGGTTAGGTTTGAGTCATTTTTGATGTAAAATTTGAAGATTAAAAATATTGAGCTGTATCTGAATTTTAGTGATAGAAGCTAAAATATGGTATAATATCAAATAAGTTTGGAGAATAAAATTAGAATTTAGAGACAGTATTGTGAATATTTATAATTGGATTCAGAAAATAATTTTTAACACTTACGAAGAATGGCATATGAAAAACCCTATATATGATAGCAACGGTTTTCACATTGTAGGAATTGATAATTCGCTAAAGGCTATGCAGGATGGATATATTATGTATACCGAGATATATCCCCCACATGCTATAAATGGCTGTACATCCATGAAGGCAGTCGTCGGAAAAAGCGAAGAAGTTCTGAATTTATATATGGAAATCAATGGTAAAAAATATGCTATTTTTGACTTAAGCTATGGCGATGCAGTGCAGATCATGAGAA
Organism: Streptococcus sp. DD04; assembly: GCF_001578725.1. NCBI lineage: Bacteria > Bacillati > Bacillota > Bacilli > Lactobacillales > Streptococcaceae > Streptococcus > Streptococcus sp. DD04. The sequence continues at coordinate 345,825 of NZ_KQ968976.1, read as the reverse complement.
CTTTCGTGAAAAGATCAGCTCTTCCGGACGAAAAAACATATACAGAAGTTTTGGGAAATGACAATGAGAAGATTAAGGCTTCTTTCACTGAACTATCAGAACTGCTGATAGGAGATTCTAAGTATGCTCAGAGCTTTCTTAAGAGAGTAAAGCCAGACAATATGGAAGATATCGAAATTGCATGGGAAGAACTTTATGAAGAACTGTTAAGACTGGGAAAGGCGGTTGAATTAGACTGGAAAGGTAGAAAAGATATTTTTGTTCACGCAGTAAAAACATTGAATTTAGGTTTGAAGCTTGAAATAAATGAAGATATACTCGACGGGAATGAAGATATTCCGAGATGGAGCAAAGTGACTAATTCTTTATGGGAAGATCATATTTTAGCAGCAATGGATATGGGCAGTGACAGCTATGTATTGATTATCCTTAGTAAAGAAAATTTTAGTAGAGTAAAAGAATTAGCGAGAATAATTTTGCATCGTATAGCCGCTGCTGAAGAGATGTGAAAAATTCTAATTTGCAGAATAAATAAGTTGATAAACATGGTTTCAATGAAGCTTTTATCCAGATTGACGTGAACAGTCTCTCATTCATTTGGCCAACAAAATTGACCGTTGTATTGATTTATTTATGTAACTGTGCTATTATATAAGTTATAAAAATTATAAAGGAGAATGTTATGTTTGCTGCATATAAAAAGTTCTGGGTTCAATATGCTGATTTTAGCGGTCGTTCAAGCCGTTCTGATTTCTGGTGGGTTGTCCTATGTAATTTTTTAATTACCCTACCATTTTCGTTGATTGCCCTTTTTGGTTTTCTCATTCCGCTTTTTAGTGAAGTTTATTATGCAGGGCTATACGATTATGAACCAGATTTTTCTGGAGCTATGGCTGGCGCTGGTTTTGCTGCGTTCATAATGTTCTTGCTTGCTATCTATGGATTTGCAACTATCGTTCCTCATCTTGCTATCACTGTTCGTCGTCTTCGTGATGCTGGTTTCCATTGGGCATTTATTTTTCTCACTGTAGGACCATCAATAGCTTCCTTCATTCCAGTGTTGAATATCCTAGCTGCTTTAGTCAGCTTACCATGTGGTATTGCCTTGATTGTTCTGCTTTGCCAAGCTAGCAAACCAGTTCAACAAGTGACTGGAAATCCTTACGGACAACAGGTTGATCAGCCAGGATTCCAAGGCCAGCAATTTGGTCAACCGCAAAACCAGCAGTTTGGTCAGTCAGGATTCCAAGGTCAGCAATTTGGTCAGCCACAAGCACCAGTTCAGAATCAACAGTTTGGTCAACCGCAACAACCGGTTCAAAACCAGCAGTTTGGTCAGTCAGGATTCCAAGGCCAGCAATTTGGTCAGCCACAAGCGCCAGTTCAGAATCAACAGTTTGGTCAACCACAACAACCGGTTCAAAACCAGCAGTTTGGTCAGCCGGGATTCCAAAGTCAACCATTTGGTCAGCCGCAAGCACCAGTTGAAAATCAACAGTTTGATCAACCACAACAGCCAATTCAAAATCAACCATTTGGCCAGCCAGTTGAACAGGAAGTTCAGCCAGCGGTTGAACCTGCACCGGACCAATCATTTGTATCCCCATTCCAAGAACAGCAAGAGCCTGTTTTAAATGAAAATAGAACTGAGGAAACATCAGAAAACTAATAAAAAAATCAAAGGAGGCTGGGATATGATTATCCTAGCCTTGATTTGTTATAGAAAAAACTCTTGATGTGGAGGCGGAATGCTAGAACAGTCCACTGGACTACTTTAGCTTGGAGATGAAATATCCGTAAAAATGTATCAACAGCATTACTCTGACAATTTTTAGATTAAAGGGATTGCTTTTGGAGAAAGAATAAATGTTGTTCGTGAACTTTCCTGCAGCAAACTCTAGTTTTATTTGTCGAATCGTGAAAACCAGCAGACTTTCCTGCTGTTTTTTGTTACAATTTAAACATGAGAAAGAATCAAGTAAAAATGAAAAGGGAGTGCCACTGTGTTAGCAATTGAAAAAATTAAGAAAATCACTCCCGAAAATCTTCCATCCTTAACGATTTTGACAGGAGATGACTTGGGGCAATTTGAGCTGTTAAAAGATGAGTTTCTGAAGCAAATTCAATACGATCCAGCAGATTTGAATGTCATCCTGTTCGATATGAAGGAGGCAGCTTATCAAGATGTAGAGCTAGATTTAGTCAGCCTGCCTTTTTTTGCAGATGAAAAGATTGTTATTCTAGATCATTTTGCGGATCTGACAACAGCAAAAAAGCGCTATTTATCAGATGATGAGCTCAAATCTTTTGAGCAGTATTTGGAAAATCCAAGCAGCACAACTAGATTGGTGATTTTTGCAGAAGGGAAATTGGACAGCAAGCGCCGGTTAGTTAAGATGCTCAAGCGAGACGGACAGATCTTTGAAGCAGCTGAGATCAAGGAAGCAGATTTACGCCAGTATTTTGCCAAACAGGCGCAGCAGGAGGGGTTGGAGTTTGCTCCGACGGCTTTTGATCAATTGCTGCTCAAATCAGGCTTTAACTTCAGTGAAATTAGCAAAAACTTGGCTTTTCTGAAGTCTTATAAGGAGTCGGGGCAAGTCAGCTTAGAGGACATCGCTGAGGCTATTCCCAAAACCTTGCAGGACAACATTTTTGATTTGACCCAGTTGATTTTACAGAAACAAATTGATGCAGCGAGGAGTCTGGTTCGAGACTTGACTCTGCAGGGCGAGGATGAGATCAAGCTGATTGCCATCATGCTAGGCCAATTTCGGATGTTTACTCAGGTTAAGATTTTGGCGGAAACTGGCAGAGCAGAGAGCCAGATCGTATCGGATTTATCAGACTATCTCGGTCGCAAGATTAATCCCTTCCAAGTCAAGTTTGCGCTTAGAGATTCGCGCGAGCTTAGTCTCATCTTTCTGAAAAAGACCTTGGCCTGCTTGATTGAAACCGATTATCAGATTAAGTCTGGTCTCTATGATAAGGACTATCTTTTTGACCTTGCTTTACTGAAAATTGCAACAGAAAACTTCTGAAAGTCCAGCAAAATTGATAAGCAAAATAGTTGAAAAAAGCAGGTGTTTGCGTTATCATGCTTATAATAATAAAGAAAATGAGGACAAGTAAATGGCAATTATTTTACCAGATCTACCTTATGCATACGACGCTTTAGAACCTTACATCGATGAGGAAACAATGCACCTACACCATGACAAGCACCATCAAACTTACGTGAATAATGTAAATGCTGCGCTTGAAAAACACCCTGAAATCGGTGAAGATTTGGAAAAACTTTTGGCAGATGTTGAGTCTATTCCAGCTGATATTCGTCAGGCAGTGATTAACAACGGCGGTGGCCATCTGAATCACGCACTTTTCTGGGAATTGATGACAGCAGAAAAGACAGAACCATCTGCAGAGTTAGCAGCAGCTATTGATGCGACTTTTGGTTCATTTGAAGATTTTAAGACAGCCTTTACAACAGCAGCAACGACTCGTTTCGGTTCTGGCTGGGCTTGGTTGGTAGTCAACCAAGAAGGTGGTCTGGAAGTTGTCTCAACACCCAACCAAGACACACCAATTTCTGATGGTAAAACACCAATCCTCGGCTTGGATGTCTGGGAACATGCTTACTACGTGAAATACCGCAATGTTCGTCCTGACTACATCAAAGCTTTCTTCTCAGTGATTAACTGGAACAAGGTCAACGAGCTCTATGCAGCAGCTAAATAATAGAAATACAAAGCGAATCTCAATGATTCGTTTTTTTCTCTCTTGAATTGTCAAATTAAGTGCACAATTTTACCTCAAAATTGCCCTTTATACTTGTTATTTTTGGGATATTTTTTTATAATACTAAAAAATCAGGAGAAATATTTTGAATAAAAACGATATAATGAAATTTGCTGGGATGTTTTTGGCATCCTTCTTGCTTATTTGTGGATTGACTCTATTTTACCAACAAAACCAACAAGTTAAAAAGGCCGTGCCGAAATCTAGTCCAGCAATCACCTCTTCGTCCTCTGGAGAAGAAACAAAAACAAGCACAGAGCCGGCTCCTATTGCTGCTAAGACGCCGGAAGAGAAGCAGCGAGTGATGGATGCGGACCTCCCAACTATGGAAGCCTTGGGCTTATCTTACGATTATGCGAATATGACCTTGCCACAAGTCATCCAAGCTTACATGGATGAAGTAGGGATTGACCATTCTCAGATTGCTTTTTCATACAAGGATCTGACAAGCGGGCAAACCTATGCTATGAACGATACCCAGCCCATGACAGCGGGCTCCACTTATAAACTGCCCCTCAATATGTTAGTCGTTGATGAGGTGGTTGCGGGAAAATTATCGTTGGAAGAGCGTTTTGATATTACGAGCACTAGTTACGAATACAAAGGAGAGCACGATAACTATGTAGCAGCCTTCAATGGTGCTATGTCTATTCCAGATATGCAGGAATATTCGCTGATTTACTCTGAAAATACACCAGCTTATGCTTTGGCAGAGCGGTTGGGTGGGATGGATAAGGCCTATGATCTGTTTAAAAAATACGGCCAATCAAAAGCGGAAATCAAGACCATCAGTAAAGAAAATAAAACAACAACGGATTATTATATTCAAGTCCTAGAGTATCTATGGAATAATCAAGAAAAATATAAGGATCTTCTCGATTTCATCGGGGTTTCTTTCCCAAATGAATATTACAAGCGCTATGTTCGCGGCATTACCATTTATCAAAAGCCTGGCTATGTCCGTGAGGCACTCAATGTCAACGCGATTGTCATGGAGGAGAAACCTTATATTGTGGCCCTCTATACGGCCTATTTGGGTGGCAGTACGGAGGCTAGTGACGAGATTAGCGGTGTCGGAATTGATCAGGTTGGTCAGATTGCTTATATCATCAATGAGTGGCATCGTGTAAATATGAACTAATCTAATAGAAATCACAAATCAATACGCTTTAGATGAAAATCTGGGCGTATTTTTGGTTTTTATTGCAGTAGAGCTTGATGATTTTTAGATTGAGATCTATTTAGAAAAAAATCAAAATAGATTTGACAGAAATGGGTAGAAGGTGTATAATCTATTTAGAAAAAAATCTAAACAGTTCAGGAGAAAAAACGATGATTTCCTTTCATATCTTGATTGCTATGCTGCTGATTTTAGGGGCAGTCCTTGTTCCTTTGGTTTATTTTAAAAAGACCAAGCACATTTCTCTATTGGTTGTTCTTTTAGGGGGAGTCGGCTTTTATCTGTCTAGTCAGGTTCTGGAAAATATTTTGCACCGTATTGTTTTACAGCCTCAGGCTGATGGAACGATCGCTTTGCGGACGGAAAATCCTTGGCTATATGTCCTTTATGGTATTGCTGCGGCAGCTATCTTTGAAGAAACAGCTCGCTGGGTCATCTTTTACTGGCTGCAGAAGAAGCGCCCACTGACCTTTAGGGATGGTATGGCCTATGGCTTGGGTCATGGTGGTATTGAGGCTCTGTTTATTGGTATTGTCAGCCTCTTAAACTTTTGGGTTATGGCCCAAGTAGTGACTCAAGGGAATGCCCAGACGCTGGCTCAAATTCCCCAAGCAACGATTGATTATGTCCGTTCCATGAGCCCTGGCAGCATCTATCTTTTGGCTTTTGAACGGATCTTGGCTATTCTCATTCAAATCCTTCTGACCTTCTGGGTTTGGAAGGCGGTTAAGGAGAAGGCGCCAGTGTATTTTATAGCCGCTCTGGGACTTCACGCCCTGATTGACTTAGCGCCTGCTCTGGCTCAGGTAGGCTTTCTTCCGCCACTGGCTGTTGAGGCTCTTCTCTTAGTAGAAGTAGTGGCACTAGTCTTTCTGACCAAGAAAATTTTGAAAGTTTACCTGAAAGAAAGGTTCAATCATGGGGATCAGTCAAACGCTTAAAGCCCTAGCTGACCCAGTTCGGAGGGGGATTCTGGAAATGCTCAAGCATGGTCCGAAGTCAGCAGGGGAAATTGCTCAAGCTTTTGAGCTGACTCCTGCGACGGTATCCTACCACCTCTCTCAGCTAAAGAAAGCCGGTCTGCTCATAGAAGAAAAGCAGAAGAACTTTATATATTACAGCTTAGATGTCACTGTTTTTGAAGAAATTCTTGTCTGGTTTCAATCTCTTGGAGGAGGAAACGAAAATGAAAAAAAATAGTTTACAAGAATTAGGATGGGCACTTGGCGTCATGCTCTTGCCAGTTTTATATGCCATCTGGGTCTATCAAAAATTACCAGAAAACCTAGCTATTCACTTTGACTTATCTGGAAAAGGCGATTCCTTCTTACCTAAGTTTCTAATAGTATCTGCTTTTCCAATTGTCATGATGCTGCTAGAAGTTATGATTTATTGGACAACCATTGCCAAAGATATCTTGAATAGAACCTTTAAGCACCTTATTCGATGGATATTTCCTTTTACCTTTGTTTCGCTATATCTAGCTACCATTTATCGGGGTTTACATGCGGGTTTTGATATGCGTAAAATAGCAACTATGCTAGTGGCTTTGGTTTTTATGATTGTAGGCAATTACTTACCGAAAAAAGTACAGGGTGGTAGAAAGCCTATGAATAGAAAGTGGGGACACTTCTTTGTTCTATTAGGATTTCTTCTTTTTATAGTAGGGATTTTCTTCTTGTAAGCGGATTTATGCTATAATCGTAATAGTATCAAACAAAAAGGTTTATTATGATCAACAAGGAACATTATCAAATTATTAAACAACATCCAGCTTTTGCTAATTTACCTGTGGAACTTTTTGACAAAATAGCTGTTGAGATTCAATTTCGTAAGATTCCCAAAGGGCAGATTATCTTTTTTTCAGGGGATCGTCGGGAGCGGCTTTTCCTTTTGCATCAGGGCTATGTTCGTATCGAGCAATATGATTCAACGGATACATTTTCCTACATGGACTATATTAAAAAGGACAGTATTTTTCCTTATGGGGGCATGTTTTTTGATGAGCGGTATCATTATACTGCCAGTGCGGTCACTAATGTGGAGTATTTCAGCATTCCCATGGACTTATTTGAGAATTATTCAAAGAGGAGTGTAGAACAGTTGCTATTTATCACCAAGCGGTTATCGCAGATTTTAGAATTTCAGGAGCTCCGCTTGAGAAATGTTGTATCAGCCAGTGCCACCGATCGTGTTATCCAATCTCTCTCCATTTTATGCATGGATTTATGCAGGGAGGGAGACAGTCTGCCTTTTCCAATCAGCATGAAAGAATTAGCCAAGCTGGGAGCTACAACACGCGAAACAGTCAATCAGGTTCTAAAAAAATTGAGGGAAGAAGGCCAGATTGATTATGAGCATAAGAAACTCACTTTTAAAAAGAAAGAATATTTTATGAAATATTTTGAAGGAAGCTAATCAGTCATTTGATTAGCTTTTTTCAAACATTTTGCTACATTTTAGCCATTTTTCTGATGATATCCTCATATTAAGCGCACATTATTTTTTTGTAAAAAAATATATATTCTTAAAAATAATATAATAGCTACAATATGCAAAGAAAACGCTTAAAAAAAGATAAATATGAAAATGTTTTATAAAAAACACAAAGGATTTGGCATTTACAATGTAAGATTTTTAATGTAAGCCTTTTCAAACAGTGGTAGAATAAGAGACATAAAAGGGATTGGGAAACCAAACCTCAATGAAGAAGGAGGACAGTTGATGTCTACACATCCAATTCATGTTTTCTCAGAAATTGGGAAACTGAAAAAAGTTATGTTGCACCGTCCAGGCAAAGAGTTGGAAAACTTGCTGCCGGACTATCTAGAACGTCTTCTTTTTGATGATATTCCTTTCTTGGAAGATGCTCAAAAAGAACACGACGCTTTTGCTCAAGCACTTCGTGATGAAGGAGTGGAAGTTCTTTATCTTGAAAAGTTGGCTGCTGAGTCACTGACTTCTCCAGAAATTCGTGAACAGTTCATCGAAGAATATTTGGAAGAAGCAAATATTCGTGGACGCGAAACGAAGAAAGCTATTCGTGAATTGCTGCATAGTATCAAGGACAACCAAGAATTGGTTGAAAAAACAATGGCTGGGGTTCAAAAAGTTGAATTGCCAGAAATTCCTGAAGAAGCTAAAGGTCTGACTGACTTGGTGGAATCAGATTATCCATTTGCGATTGATCCAATGCCAAACTTGTACTTCACTCGTGACCCATTTGCAACAATGGGTAATGCAGTATCTCTTAACCACATGTTTGCAGATACTCGTAACCGTGAAACTCTCTACGGTAAATACATCTTCAAGCACCATCCAGAATACGGTGGTAAGGTTGAGTTGGTTTACAACCGTGAAGAAGATACTCGTATCGAAGGTGGAGATGAGTTAGTTCTTTCTAAAGATGTACTGGCAGTTGGTATTTCTCAACGTACAGACGCAGCTTCTATCGAAAAACTTTTGGTGAACATCTTCAAGAAGAATGTTGGCTTCAAGAAAGTTTTGGCTTTCGAATTTGCTAATAACCGTAAATTCATGCACTTGGATACTGTCTTCACTATGGTAGACTATGACAAGTTCACGATTCACCCAGAAATCGAAGGCGACCTTCGCGTTTACTCAGTTACTTATGAAAACGAAAAACTCAAGATCGTTGAAGAAAAAGGTGACTTGGCTGAACTTCTTGCTCAAAACCTTGGCGTAGAAAAAGTTCATTTGATTCGTTGCGGTGGTGGCAATATCGTAGCAGCTGCGCGTGAACAATGGAATGACGGATCTAACACCTTGACTATCGCTCCTGGTGTGGTAGTGGTTTATGACCGCAATACCGTAACCAACAAGATTTTGGAAGAATACGGGCTTCGCTTGATTAAGATTCGCGGAAGTGAATTGGTTCGGGGCCGTGGTGGACCTCGTTGTATGTCTATGCCATTTGAACGTGAAGAAGTTTAATCCGTGCTAGGCAGTCGTCAATAGAAAATCTAATAACTAGAAAGAGGAAATAATAGAATGACAAATTCAGTATTCCAAGGACGCAGCTTCTTGGCAGAAAAAGACTTTACTCGTGCAGAGTTAGAATACCTGATTGGTCTTTCAGCTCACTTGAAAGATTTGAAAAAACGCAACATTGAGCACCGTTACCTTGCTGGTAAAAATATTGCTCTCTTGTTTGAAAAAACTTCTACTCGTACTCGTGCAGCCTTTACGACAGCAGCTATCGACCTTGGTGCGCATCCAGAATACCTTGGAGCAAACGATATTCAGTTAGGTAAAAAAGAATCTACTGAAGATACTGCTAAAGTATTAGGACGTATGTTTGACGGGATTGAATTCCGTGGCTTCAGCCAACGCATGGTAGAAGAATTGGCAGAATTCTCAGGTGTTCCAGTATGGAATGGTTTGACTGACGAATGGCACCCAACTCAAATGCTTGCTGACTACTTGACAGTTCAAGAAAACTTTGGCCGTTTGGAAGGCTTGACATTGGTATATTGTGGAGATGGACGCAACAACGTTGCTAACAGCTTGCTGGTAACAGGTGCTATCCTTGGTGTTAATGTTCACATCTTCTCACCACAAGAACTCTTCCCAGAAAAAGAAATCGTTGAATTGGCAGAAGGATTTGCTAAAGAAAGTGGCGCACACATCCTCATCACTGAAGATGCAGACGAAGCTGTTAAAGGTGCAGATGTTCTTTACACAGACGTTTGGGTATCTATGGGTGAAGAAGACAAATTCGCAGAACGCGTTGCACTTTTGAAACCTTACCAAGTTAACATGGACTTGGTGAAAAAAGCTGAAAATGAAGACTTAATCTTCTTGCACTGCTTGCCAGCATTCCACGATACAAATACTGTTTACGGTAAAGATGTCGCTGAAAAATTTGGCGTAGAAGAAATGGAAGTAACAGACGAAGTCTTCCGCAGCAAATATGCTCGTCATTTCGACCAAGCAGAAAACCGTATGCACACGATCAAAGCGGTTATGGCTGCAACTCTTGGAAACCTCTACATTCCAAAAGTATAATTTTACATAAGAAACCGTCTACCAACAGCTATGAGGGCTGCGACTAATAGCTTTAGTCCTGCCCTCTTTTATATGATAAGGAATGTTTATTTCCTTGTTGAGAATTTGAAAAATATAAAAAATAGAAGCGCATTCGTTCGAGCGCAATAAAGGAGAATTAAATGGCAAATCGTAAAATCGTTGTAGCCTTGGGAGGAAATGCCATCCTTTCATCTGATCCATCAGCAAAAGCTCAACAAGAAGCTTTGGTTGAAACAGCCAAGCATCTTGTAAAACTAATCAAAAATGGGGATGATTTGATCATCACTCACGGGAATGGACCTCAAGTCGGAAATCTCTTGCTCCAACATTTGGCAGCGAACTCTGAAAAGAACCCAGCTTTCCCATTGGACTCTCTTGTTGCGATGACAGAAGGAAGCATTGGTTTCTGGTTGCAAAATGCGTTGCAAAATGCTCTCTTGGATGAAGGAATCGAAAAAGATGTTGCTTCAGTTGTGACACAAGTTGTTGTAGATAAGAATGACCCAGCTTTTACAAATCTTAGCAAACCAATCGGTCCTTTCTATTCTGAGGAAGAAGCAAAAGCAGAAGCTGAAAAGAGCGGAGCGACTTTCAAAGAAGATGCTGGCCGTGGCTGGCGCAAAGTTGTTGCTTCACCCAAACCTGTTGACATCAAAGAAATTGAAACTATCCGTACTCTCTTGAACGCTGGTCAAGTTGTGGTAGCAGCTGGTGGCGGCGGTATTCCAGTTATCAAAGAAGATAATGGTCATCTGGCTGGTGTTGAAGCTGTTATTGATAAGGATTTCGCTTCTCAGCGCTTGGCTGAATTGGTCGAAGCAGACCTCTTCATCGTCTTGACTGGTGTGGATTATGTCTTTGTCAATTACAATAAACCAAATCAAGAAAAATTGGAACATGTAACAGTTGCTCAACTGGAAGAGTATATCAAGCAAGAACAATTTGCACCAGGTAGCATGCTTCCAAAAGTGGAAGCAGCGATTGCCTTTGTCAATGACCGTCCAGAAGGAAAAGCAGTTATCACTTCCCTTGAAAATCTTGGTGCTTTGATTGAGTCTGAAAGCGGAACAATTATTGAAAAAGGTTAGTCATAATTAATTTATACATACTTTAGAAAATCATTCATATTTATTTTCTGTTTTCTTTTAATAAAGTTTTCAGGAAAAGCATATTTGGCGGTTTCATTGTCTTCCTTTTATTCAAATTTAAGAAAGCTTTTCCTGAAAATATTTAATAGCTTTTCACAAAAATACTAGCTTTTTAAATGTTAATATGGTAAAATAAATTTAAATAGAAAGCGTTTTCTTGAATGAAAATTCAAGAAAGTAGTCAGTTTTTTACACTTTGTTATAATATTAGGAGGAAAAAACAATGAGTGAAAAAACAAAAAAAGGTTTTAAGATGCCTTCATCTTATACCGTCTTGTTGATAATCATTGCTATTATGGCAGTGATGACATGGATTATCCCTGCGGGTGCTTTTGTAGATGGTGTTTACAAAGCTCAGCCTCAAAATCCACAAGGGATTTGGGATGTCCTCATGGCACCGATTCGGGCTATGCTAGGTACTCATCCAGAGGAAGGCTCGCTGATTAAAGAAACCAGCGCAGCGATTGATGTAGCCTTCTTCATCCTTATGGTTGGTGGTTTCCTTGGCATTGTCAACGAAACTGGTGCTCTTGACGTAGGGATTGCCTCTATCGTGAAGAAGTACAAGGGCCGCGAAAAAATGTTGATTTTGGTTCTCATGCCTTTGTTTGCCCTAGGTGGTACAACTTATGGTATGGGTGAAGAAACCATGGCCTTCTATCCGCTTTTGGTTCCAGTTATGATGGCTGTTGGTTTTGATAGTCTGACTGGTGTAGCGATTATCTTGCTCGGTTCCCAAATTGGATGTTTGGCTTCTACTTTGAACCCATTTGCAACAGGTATTGCTTCAGCAACTGCTGGAGTTGGTACGGGAGATGGTATCGCTCTTCGCTTGATCTTCTGGGTTGTCTTGACTGCTCTGAGCACTTGGTTTGTTTATAGCTACGCGGACAAGATTCAAAAAGATCCGACTAAGTCGCTGGTTTACAGCACTCGCGAAGAAGATTTGAAACACTTTAATGTAGAAGATTCTTCATCAGTAGCATCAACACTTAGCAGCAAACAAAAATCAGTTCTCTTCTTATTTGTTTTAACATTTGTTCTGATGGTATTGAGTTTCATTCCATGGACAGATCTTGGTATCACTATCTTTGATGACTTTAATGCTTGGCTGACTGGTCTGCCAGTTCTTGGCCAAATCGTTGGTTCATCTACAGCTGCTTTGGGTACTTGGTACTTCCCAGAAGGAGCAATGCTCTTTGCTTTCATGGGTATCCTTATCGGTATTGTTTATGGTCTTAAAGAAGACAAAATTATTTCTGCCTTCATGAATGGTGCTGCTGACTTGCTCAGTGTTGCCTTGATCGTAGCGATTGCCCGCGGTATCCAAGTTATCATGAACGATGGTATGATTACTGACACTATCCTCAACTGGGGTAAAGAAGGTCTGAGCGGGCTATCTTCACAAGTCTTTATCGTTTTGACTTATATCTTCTATCTACCTATGTCATTCTTGATTCCATCTTCATCTGGTCTTGCCAGCGCAACTATGGGTATCATGGCTCCGCTCGGAGAATTTGTAAATGTACGTCCTAGCTTGATTATCACTGCTTACCAATCTGCTTCAGGTGTCTTGAACTTGATTGCACCAACATCTGGTATTGTTATGGGAGCTCTTGCACTTGGACGTATCAACATTGGTACTTGGTGGAAATTCATGGGCAAACTCGTTGTCGCTATCATTGTAGTGACCATCGCCCTTCTTCTCCTTGGAACTTTCCTTCCATTCCTATAAAATAGTGAGTGAGGTGATTCCATGAAAACATATATAACAAATCAAGTGAAAGATGAATTTCTTACATCAATAAAAACCTTGATTTCCTATCCTTCAGTACTCAATGAAGGAGAAAATGGAACACCTTTTGGACAAGCTATCCAAGATGTCCTAGAAAAAACTTTAGAGATTTGTCGAGGCTTAGGTTTCACTACCTATCTTGACCCTAAAGGTTATTACGGATATGCAGAAATCGGTCAGGGAGCAGAGCTTCTGGCCGTTCTCTGTCATTTGGATGTTGTTCCATCAGGTGATGAGGCAGATTGGCAGACACCGCCATTTGAGGCAACTATCAAAGACGGCTGGATCTTCGGACGTGGTGTCCAAGATGATAAGGGACCATCAATGGCTGCTCTTTATGCAGTCAAGGCTCTGCTAGATAGCGGAGTTGAATTTAAAAAGCGGGTTCGTTTTATCTTTGGTACAGATGAGGAGACACTTTGGCGCTGTATGGGTCGGTACAATGAGTTAGAGGAGCAAGCTGCCATGGGTTTTGCACCGGATTCTTCTTTCCCTTTGACCTATGCTGAAAAAGGCCTCTTGCAAGTCAAGCTGCATGGTCCTGGCTCAGATAAGCTAGACCTAGAAGCAGGAGCAGCCTTTAATGTTGTGCCTGGCAAGGCTAGCTACCAAGGAGAGCTTTTGGAACAGGTCGTGGCAGGTTTGCAAGTAGCTTCTTTTGACTATGAGCAAACAGATCATCAAGTCACTGTCCTTGGCCTGCCTAAGCATGCCAAGGATGCAGCTGAAGGTGTCAATGCTATTGTTCGGCTGGCGACAGTTTTGCAGCCCTTACAAGCTCATCCTGCCCTGGCCTTTATTGCAGAAGCGGTGGGAGAAGATGCAACTGGCAGCCGTTTATTTGGCGACGTTTCGGATGAACCGTCTGGCAGACTCTCCTTTAATATTGCAGGTCTGACTCTGAACTCAGAAAAATCTGAAATCCGTATCGATATTCGGATTCCTGTTTTGGCGGATAAAGATCAGTTAGTGGCAAAACTAGCTGAGATTGCTGGGCGCTACCAGCTTGACTATGAAGAATTTGACTATTTGGCTCCGCTTTACGTACCTAAAGACAGCGAACTGGTCAGTACCTTGATGGCCATCTATCAAGAAAAGACTGGCGATACCAGTCCAGCTATGTCCTCTGGTGGGGCTACCTTTGCTCGGACCATGCCAAACTGTGTGGCCTTCGGCGCTCTATTCCCAGGGGCTGAGCAGACGGAGCATCAAGCCAATGAACGAGCTTCTTTGGATGATCTCTATCGTGCAATGGATATCTATGCTGAGACCATTTACCGCTTGGCCGGAGAGTAAAATTGCTGGGATATATTCGTTGTTGCTATTTTTTCTAAGGTGAAGCTATTGAAGTTTTTAAAATAATCCTTAAAAGATATTGATAGAAACAAAAGAGAGTTGGATTTTCCAACTCTTTTTTGTTGCACTATGTTTTACAATATATCATTTACTAAAGAAAAATGGGGGCGCAAATTCTTTGAGTTTATCAAAGCATTCGATAGCGGATTGGTTATCTTCACAGATAATCAAGCACACATCGTCTCCACAGACTGTAGCAACAATCTGGGGTAACTCCAGAGCATCTAAAATGGCACCAAAAGATTGGGCTAGTCCGGGCAAGGTTTTCATGACGACTTGATGCTGAACGGGGCGCAACATAACTAGGGCATCTTCCATATAGAAGCGCAGCCTTTTCTCCCAACGAGAAGGGGCGATGCTGTTAATGACATAGTAAGATCTGTCGTTTTCAGTCACCTTGACTAGATTGAGAGTTTTCATGTCACGAGAAAGGGTAGACTGGGTGACAAACACTCCATTTGCTTCTAGTAGTTCTTGGAGTTCCTGCTGGGTATGGACTCTTTTTTCCATGATGAGGGAGCGGATGAGACGATGTCTACTTTCGATTTTATTCATAGATTCACCTGTATTTATTTGATAAACATAGCGTCGCCAAAGCTGAAGAAGCGGTAGTACTCAGCGATAGCATGCTCATAGGCTTGCAGTGTCAGTTGGCGTCCAGCAAAAGCCGATACCAGCATGACGAGAGTTGATTTTGGCAAGTGAAAGTTAGTCGAAAAAGCATCGACAATCTTCCACTGATAGCCTGGTTTGATAAAGATATTGGTCCAGCCGGAGTCAGCTTGGATTTGGCCATCGAATTTACTGCCAATTGTTTCTAAAGTGCGGATAGAAGTGGTACCTACGGCAACGACACGGTGGCCGCTTGCCTTGACTTGACGCAGGGTCTCGGCTGCTTCTTCAGATAGGGTATAAAATTCGGAATGCATTTCATGCTCGTCCAAGTTATCAACTGATACGGGACGAAAGGTTCCAAGTCCGACATGCAGGGTCAAGTAGACGAGTTTAATGCCTTTTGCACCAATTTTATCCAGCAATTCCTCTGTGAAATGGAGGCCAGCGGTTGGAGCGGCAGCGGAGCCGTTTTCTTTGGCATAGACTGTCTGGTAGCGTTCACGGTCCTCTAGCTTCTCATGGATATAAGGCGGCAGGGGCATTTCACCTAAACTTTCTAGTACTTCTAGGAAAATTCCCTGATAGTCAAAGCGAACAATCCGTCCACCGTGTTCCAGCTCTTCTGTAACGGTGGCAGTCAAACGACCATCACCGAAAGAAACACGCGCTCCGATTCTTAGACGTTTGGCTGGCTTGGCTAGGACTTCCCAGAAGTCTCCTTGGGTATTTTTCAAGAGCAGGAGCTCGACATGACCACCAGTTTCAGGCTTGGTTCCATAAAGGCGGGCTGGCAGGACACGGGTGTTATTCATAACCAAGGCATCGCCTGGCTCAAGTTGGTCAATAATGTTGTCAAAATGTTGGTCACTAAACTGGCCAGTTTTCCGATCTACGATGAGCAAGCGAGAGGAGTCTCGCTTCTCCAAAGGGGTTTGAGCAATTAATTCTTCCGGCAAGTGAAAATCAAAATCAGCAGTATTCATTCTATCTCCTTAAACAGTTATCATCATCCAAATGTAGTAAGCGGCTAGTAAAAAGGGAATACTAATTAAGAAACTTCCCAAGCATAAAAACACTATCTGCCAGCTTCGATGTTTTTTTAAGAAAAGACCGATGATAAAAAGTATAATTCCTAGCAAAAATATAATAATCATTGGTAACAGCATTCTTTTATTATACCACGATTTGTTAATAAATCCTTCAAGGAAAATTTGAAAAATTAAGCAGATTATACTTGACAAAAATTGGTCTATACCATATAATAAAGAAAAGAAATCAAATAAAATAAAATAAACAGGAGAGATAGGATGAAAGTTATTCGTGTTGAAAATCAAGTGGAAGGCGCAAAAGTAGCTTTGGCACTTTTGAAAGAGAAGTTAGCTCAGGGAGCCAAAACTCTGGGATTGGCAACAGGAAGCAGTCCAATCGAGTTTTACAAGCAAATCGTTGCCAGCGACTTGGATTTTTCAGAGCTGACCAGTGTAAACTTGGATGAGTACGTGGGACTTTCAGAAGATAATCCTCAGTCTTACCGTTACTTTATGAATGAGCAGCTGTTTCATAAAAAACCTTTCAAAGAAAGCTTTCTGCCGAATGGTGTGGCAGAAGATGCGGAAGTAGAAGTAGAGCGCTACAACCAAGTTTTAGCTAATCATCCAGTAGATCTGCAGATTTTAGGAATTGGAATCAACGGTCATATTGGATTTAATGAGCCTGGAACGAGTTTTGACAGCACCGTCCATATCGTTGATTTGGAGCAGTCAACCATCGAAGCTAATGCTCGCTTCTTTGATAAGATCGAGGATGTACCTACTCAGGCTTTCTCAATGGGGATTCGTAATATTCTGGATGCTAAATCCATCATCCTTTTTGCTTACGGTGCTTCTAAGGCTCAAGCAATTGCGGGAACGGTACAAGGTGAGGTGACGGAATCTTTGCCAGCTAGTGCCCTTCAACGACATGAAGATGTGGTCATTATCGCAGATAAAGAAGCTCTGAGTTTGTTAGATGCCTGATTTTCTATTTCCTATCTAATTTTTAGATAGGATTTTTTATATTTGCTAAAAACTTTGTAGAAAATATGTTATACTAATAAGGAATGATTTTTTTGGAGGATAAATGTGAAGAAGAAGTTTTTGGTGTTTGGACTGATTTTATCTGCCTTTCTGTCACCGTTTTCTGCTGTAGCAGATGAATTGGTGGATATGGCACAAAAAATGTATCCTAATGATCATGTGCAAGCTATCAATCGTCCTAAATCATCTTTGATGATTGACGGAAATACGGGCGATATACTGTGGCAGGATAACATTGATGAGGTTCGCGATCCAGCCAGCATGAGTAAGATCATGACCTTGTACTTGGTCTTTGAGGCGATAAAAGAAGGAAAACTCAGTTTGGACACGGTAATCAAAGCGACACCGCAAGACCAAGCCATCGCCGGTATTTATGAAATTTCCAATAATAAAATTGTTGCAGGTGTGGACTACACTGTTTCGGAGCTGATTACCATGACGGTTGTGCCATCATCTAATGCAACGACTGTCATGTTGGCGAATTATTTATCAAATAACGATCCAGATGTTTTTCTGGACAAAATGAATGCCAAGGCTCAGGAATTGGGCATGACCAACACCAAATGGTTCAATGCCAGCGGAGCAGCGGCGATTTCTTTCAAGGGCTACTATACTCCTCAGAATTATGACAATTATGCTAGCAATCAGACGACTGCGCGTGATTTGGGGATTCTGGTTTACAATTTTGTAAAAAATTATCCTGATATTTTAAACTATACCAATCAGGCTAAAGTGACGGTAAAAGCTGGCACGCCATATGAAGAAACGTTCGATACCTATAATTACTCTTTACCGGGTGCTCGCTACGCTCTAGAGGGAGTAGATGGCTTAAAGACAGGCTCAAGTCCGAATGGTGCCTTCAATTATATTGCGACGGTCAAACGTGGAGACCAGCGGGTGATTGGTGTCATTATGGGGGTTGGCGACTGGTCTGACCAAGACGGCGAATATTATCGTCATCCATTTGGCAATGCCTTAATCGAAAAAGCCTACGCTGACTATGAATACAAGAAGGTATTTTCTAAAGGAGAGCAGGAAATTGATGGGGAGACATACAATCTACCAGAAGATTTTTATGTGACGGTCAAAAAAGGCACTGAACCAAAAGTAAAAGTTGAAAATGGTGTCTTAAAAGCTGAAAATGACTTGACAACGCTCTCTACGCTAATCTCAGATGGTATGAAAGTGGAGCGAGTAGAACGATCTATCGCACAATCTGTGAAAGAAGTGGCTACAGGGAAAAATACCAAAAAAGCATGGTATAATCTTCTGATTAATAATCGCTTGCTTATCCTGTTGCCTGTCGGGATACTCGTCCTTATCTTGTTTGCCGAAAACTCTAAACGCAAAAAAAGAAGAGCGCAGGCTAAAACTAGGCGAGATAGATACAGATAAATAATTTTCATCTATAAAGAAATCAAATAAAACTCAGTTGAAATAAATTGGTAGACTCCCTTTATAGTGGATAGTAAAAAACTAAAAATTTACTAGAAACTAAATGGAGAGTATATCAAATCACTGAGTTTTCTTTATATATTTTAGGAGTCTCCCTTGACCACTTTAAAAAAATTTCAGAATAGCTATTTTGTCTATTTTTTAATGTACAATTTTTATTTTCTTTCATTTTCGTTGTTTTCGACCTTGCTATCGGTTTATATGCTGGATAAGGGTTATACAGCTGGTCAAGTATCCATTGTCGTATCAGCTTCCTTCTTTTCTTCCATGCTGGCTCAGCCAATCATGGGAATGTTGAATGATACACTTGGAATCAAGAGGGTTTCGCTTGTCAGCTTTGGGTTGATTATTTTAGGAGCCATCTTTTTCATGCAGGCTGATAATCTCTGGCTTTTGACCATCTGGTACAGTTTTGTCTTGATGCTCATTAACGGAGTCAGCACAGTGATGGATGTATTGGCGACCCAGAGCCCTTATAAATACGGGAAAATTCGGATTTGGGGGACAATCGGATATGCCTTTGGTTCGCAGCTGGCAGGTTTGATTTATAAAAATATTTCTCCCCAAGCCATTTATCTGGTTTTTATTGGAACTATGTTGCTGAGTATTATAGGGGTTCTTGGTATGAATCCTAAGCGGGATAGGTTGACTAAAAAGACTGAAAAAAGAGGAAATTCGCTCTTTTCAGCCATTCTTAAAAACAGAACCTATCTTTTTTATCTCATTCTTGTCGCCCTTTACTCAGGTGTGGGCAATACAGGTCACACTTATATTCCGTCCATGCTAGAATCTAGTGGTTTGAGTGTTGACTGGGCAACTACGGTCGTAGCTGTCTCTGTACTATGCGAGGCGCCTTTAATCTTTTATTCCTACCTTTTCATGGATAAGATATCTGTCAAAAAGTTGCTCTATATTTGTTTGGGTATGATGCTCCTTCAGTACGCAGTTTATGCTTTGAACTTTGGCTTAGGCTCGAAAATTGTAGTCACTCTGATTTCCAAGCATGCTTCTGGCATGCTACTGACTATGCTTAGTTTGCGCATTGTTGCAAATTTGGTGGATGAAAAATATTTGGTGACAGCCTTTGCGCTGCTCCAGACAGGGCGAAATTTAGGCACGATTTTCATCCAGAATATGTCAGGCTCCATCTTGGATTACTTTGGTTATAACAGTATGAATCTTATGCTGACAGCCATTATCGGCCTAGTGCTCTTGTTTTCCCTCTTCTTGAAAGTTCCTGAAAAGAAGAATCAGAATTTATTTGGATAAGAAAAAACGAGTCTGGAAATTTTTCAGCTCGTTTTTCTTTGGGGAAATTAGCAAGAAAGTAGGAAGTGGTTTCTTTGTTCTATTTCACAAGTTCTCACTTTGGCGTTTCAATTACGAATAAAGATATATAAGACATTGTTTTGAAAGGGAAATGCTCATGTTGCTTGCGAAAAATGAAGAGGGGATTTTGCTGAATGCGATGGAAAACCAGCCGTCCCTAGGCGAACAAACCTTTTGTCCGGCCTGTTCCGGGGCGGTCCGTTTTAAAAATGGAAGGGTCATGCGGCCACATTTTGCGCATATTTCTCTTGAAAATTGTTTGTTTTATGCGGAAAATGAAAGTGCGGAGCATTTGAACTTGAAAGCTGGACTTTATAGCTGGGGGAAGCAAAGCCAAGAGGTTCAGGTGGAGGCCTTTTTGCCTGAGATAAGGCAGATTGCTGACCTTTTGATAGACGACCGCATAGCGTTGGAAATCCAATGTAGTCCTCTCAGTCAGGAACGACTAGAAGAAAGGACGCTGTCCTATCGCCAGCATGGCTATCCGGTCCTCTGGCTTTTGGGCAAGAAATTATGGTTAAAACAGTCGCTGACGAAACTGCAAAAGGACTTTCTTTATTTTAGTCAAAATATGGGCTTTCATCTTTGGGAATTGGATGAGAAAAAGCAGGAGCTTCGGCTTAAATATCTCATTCACGAAGACTTGCATGGGCGAGCTCAGTACAAGGTCAAATCCTTTCCTTTTGGTCAAGACTGCCTTTTATCTGTCCTCCGCAGACCCTTTCAGAAGCAGGAGTTAGAGAGTTATCTGGCTCGGCAGGATCCAGAGATTTGTCGCTATGTTCGTCAGCAGCTTTATTACCAGCAGCCTCGATGGATGAAGCTCCAAGCCCAGCTTTATCAAAAAGGAGACAATCTTCTGACCAAGTCAGTAGAGGATTTTTATCCGCAGGTTCGGCCTGTTCAAGCCAGCTCCTTTTGCCAAATAACAAGAGATTTGACGCCCTATTACCAGCACTTTAATCGCTATTATCAGGCTGAAAACAATAGGCAGCTTCAAATTATCTATCCACCGGTATTTTATGCGAGGAGGAGAGCAGATTCTTAAATGTTATTCCACTTCCTATTGATGAAGAAGAGAGTTTTTACCTATACTTTGAATTTAAGAATATTTGAAAATCCTGTATAATAAAGTAATAAGTTAGATATTTCAAAATTCTAATTTTGACTAGTCCAACCAACTTTACCAAAGATGAGAAGCGAAAGGAGCCACCATGAAGAAAATTTTTGTAATCTTTTTGAGTATCATCACGCTCAGTTCAGCTATGTTTTTAGGAGGTTGCAGTATGCTAAACAGTAGGTCAGAAAAAGAAGAAATGATTCAGATTGCGGAGAGTAAAAAGATGAAGAAAGCCTTGGGAAATTTTCTCAAAGGTTTAGATTCTAAAGCTTTGACACCAGAAGGAAAGATTAAATCCTATGAAATTCAAAAGGATAAGTTAGATTATAACCCAATGGGTGGACTAAATGTTTATATAATTATTAATGGGAATGAAGTTTTGAATATTGATATGACTGTTCAAGAAGAAGATACTGGAGAATATGAAGTTGTATCATATGGTATTCCACAAGAATTGAGTGAGCTATTAAGAGAGGATTAACATGGCTAATAATGCAGAGTACAATGATAAGCAGAATGTTGAAGCAGCTTTGGTAGAGTATCGTGAATTAGAATTTGGGAAAAATTACTCAATAGCAGGTAAGAATTGATACATTGGTAATCTTTCTCAGGTATACGATAATGTACATGACAATGAAGAACAAGCTTTTATCTTTACGAACCTTTAAAAATGATTGCGCTTCCATATCCTTTAGAAAAATAGTATAATAATTAATATAAAATATTAATCTAAATTCAGTTTCCCATTTTTGTTAAGGTATCAGCTTTAGCAAAGATGAGA
>NZ_KQ968976.1:323027-323727 GCF_001578725.1 Streptococcus sp. DD04 | reverse complement strand
GCAAAGATGAGAAGTGAAAGGAGCTGTCATGAAGAAAATTTTTGTAATCATTTTGAGTATCATCACGCTCAGTTCAGCTATGTTTTTAGGAGGGTGCAGTATGCTAAATAGTCGGTCAGAAAAAGAAGAAATGATCCAGATTGCGGAGAGTAAAAAATCTAAGAGATTGATTAAGCAAATGTTCAAGAAGAAAGATCCTGAAGCATTGACAGAAAAGGGAATAATCAAAAAATATACAATAAACGAAAGAAATCTTGAGTATAATCCCATGGGAGGTTTAATTGTTGAGCTTATAATCAATGATGATCCTGACTTGACAATTACAACAACATTAACGGAAGATTCTAATGGACAGATGGAGTATTCTGGATACGTAATTTCTGGTGAACTCGCAAAGAAGTTGAGGGGAGAATGACATGATGTAGGATAAATCATTTAGTGATAAACAGAAGGTGAAAATTGCTTTGCAAGAATATGAGATAAAAAATGTTAAGCAAGAGGTTGAACTAAGTGACGAAACCTATGTTGGAACTACTTCCCATATTTACGACAATGTAAATAGCCATGAAGAACAAGCTTTTATCTTTACGAACCTCTAAAAATGATTCCGCTTCCATATCCTTTAGAAAAATAGTATAATAATTAATATGAAACATTAATCAAAATCCAGTTTCCTATTTTCGTTAAGGTATCAGCTTTA
>NZ_KQ968976.1:319778-322707 GCF_001578725.1 Streptococcus sp. DD04 | reverse complement strand
TTAAAGATGAGAAATAAAAGGAGCTGTCATGAAGAAAATTTTTGTAATATTTCTGAGTATCATTACGCTCAGTTCGGCTATGTTTTTAGGGGGGTGCAGTATGCTAAACAGTCGGTCGGAAAAAGAAGAAATGATTCAGATTGCGGAGAGTGAAAAGATGAAGAGTGTAATTGAGGAAGGTCTTAAAAAGATAGACCCTCAAGCTTTAACACCTGAAGGGAAAATTAAAAGTTATGAAATTGATAAGAAATCTCTGACTCAAAACCCAATGGGAGGGTTAATGTTTGATTTAATTATTAATGGTGATAAAGAACTAACATTAGGCTATGTCATTACCGAGGACGAAAATGGCAAATTTCACAGAAATGGGACTGTTTGGTCACCAAAGCTCACTGAACTAATGGATGGAGAAAATGAGCATGGCACAAAATAAAGACTTTACTGATAAAGAGAATGTTGATGTGGCAATGTTGGAGTAAATGTTGGAGTATAAGGAAGGGATTAAAGTTGGGTCTGGCTTAACAATAAATGATGATAAAACCTACATCGGAACAGTCTCCCAAATTTACGACAATGTACATGGCAATGAAGAACAAGTATATGTGCTAACGAATAAAGAGAGTGGTCTAACCGAAACTGAAATCAAAGACTCTAATGGGAGCTTGCGTGCCGCTGTCCCCTACTCCGCTTCGGATGCTGAGCGTGCTCAGGTGCAGGATGTGACGGTCATGATGCAGGGATCGCAGACCAAGACGCACACTCCTAAGTTGCTCCACGACACTGTTACGGATTGGCTGCCTACAGACTTTGTGACGGCGGCCCACCGCCTGGGTCCTGTCGGTGCAGTGGAACATGCTACCCCTTTTGTTTATCGCCATTCCCAAAATATCATCACTCAGAAAAGCCGGGAAGTGCTGGATAAGGCAGATCGAGATGCTAGCAATAATATAGGAGATGCGGTCGGATTCTTTAATAAAGATGTTGGTCAGGCTGTGACGAGGGGGCTTAATTCTTTAAATAAAAATCCCTTCAATGAGCTAAGGAAGGATGTTCTGTCAAATAGTGCAGGTATCTTTGGCGGAGCCGTAGTGACAGGTGTTACCTCTACACCGATTATGCTAGCTGCTGGCGGTCTTAAACTGACTCAAAAGTTTCCGCCCGCTCAGTTTGAGGATGCTGCTAAGCACCTCAAGGAAACCATTCGTAAATATCCCAATGCTAAGATTGACCTTTACGGACATTCTTTGGGATCGATGGATATCCAGTATGCTCTTGCCAGTCTGACCGAGGAGGAGATGCGCCATATTGGTACGGTTCACATCTATAACGGCCCTAATATCTATCCTCTCCTGACCAAGGAACAGAAGGTACGACTGGATAGCGCTAAGTACAAGATCTTCAATCATATCGATCATAAAGACATTGTCAGCCTAGGCTACAGCTTATCTGGTAGTGAAAATGCAGCTGGTATCGTCCGTCATATTAAAACTATCGGAAAAAGCATTGATGACCAGCATATGATGAAGGGATATATCTATGACAAAAATAAAAACTTTTTGCTCATGGATGGGACAGGAAAAATCACCATCAAAGATACTATCAAAGCAAATATGATTCCCTATCAGAACATGAAAAAGTACTTATCGAAGGGAGGATTTAGCGGTAATGAAAAAATTTATCTGGACAGTGTCCAAGCGCAAGCAACTGCACAAAATCTAGTAAATGTGGCTAAGTTAGGATATGAAACTTTACAGCAAGCTAGAGATCAAGTTGTTGGAGAAGCCGAAATTCTAGCAGATGAGTTGCACAAAGTTCCGTGGGGCTTCAGTCTTAGTCCAGATGAGGTGGTTGCAGCTTATCAAGCTGGAGGGGCAGATTATCAGTCGCTGGTTCTATCTTTGCAAGAGCACTTTGATAGTCGTTTGTCTAAGGTTCAGGCGCTTCAAACGACCTTTACAGATCTAATAGAGCAGCTTAATGCTGGCATTCAGCAACTATTGGACAAGGATCAGGTATTAGCGGGAGATTTTGAGCAATGGAACCAAGTCAAGCAATGAGACAGGATATCACCCAAAAAGAAAAAGAGATGGAAGATCTCTATTTAGAGCTTCAGCAGGAACGCTTGAAGATTGAGAAGGAGCGAGATATTATTATGTCTAAGAAAAGAGCTTTTTCCGATATGCTTCAAGAAGAGTATGAAATGGCAACAGCCATTTTACGGAAACAGGAGTGGGATACTAGTGTTGAATGGCAGGTTCTAAATCAGTATATAGAATCCTATGATATAATGGCGGATGAAGCCAGTAATGACCAGTTGAAAAAATTAGATTTGAAAGATGAGGAATTGGTAGAAAACTTCTCAAGACAGAGACGTCGATTAGAGTGGGATATTGAAGAGAACTATCGCCGTCTTCGTGAATCTAAATGAATAACGACAGATGCTTTAGTGAATAAAAATAACGGGCATAAGATTGAACATAGTTAGAGTAAAGGAAAAAGTTTATGTTTATAACAGAATCAGGATCAGAACCAGTAAGAGCTTATTTTTCATCATCCAAAACGATTGATTTGCTAGAAATCAAGAAAGCAATAGAAAAGCAAATTATAACAAATGTCCTAGCTCCGCTCTTGCTGGCTCAAAGGAACAGGCTGCAGAACACATATGATAATCTTTTTACCGATGTTGTAAAGACTGTTCAGGAGAGTGTGAAAGTAGCTGCGGATCAGTTAGATGACTCAATGAAAGGCCAATTCTCTAAGAAAGTTGTGACCGTTATAAAAGAAAACAGTGAGAAATATAAAGAAATTTAACAATTGAGCTCTTTTGGATTCGAGTCCTGATTGGTCAGGAATCGGGTGCAGAGAGCTTTTTTAAAACGAAGTTTATCCACTAAAGCACAAAGTAGTTTTTGAACTTGTGTACGTTTGT
>NZ_KQ968976.1:311683-319179 GCF_001578725.1 Streptococcus sp. DD04 | reverse complement strand
TCTATTGTAACGCTACAATCCAGACACATACTACAGAAGAAAAGTTCTTGACAATCAATCAAAGGTATGGTATGATTAAAAAGATTTTGGACTTGAAGGGAGTGAAAAAAAATGTCAAAAACAGTAGTACGCAAGAATGAATCTCTTGACGACGCGCTTCGTCGTTTCAAACGTGCGGTTACTAAAGCTGGTACTCTTCAAGAAACACGCAAACGTGAATTCTATGAAAAACCTTCTGTAAAACGCAAACGCAAATCAGAAGCAGCTCGTAAACGTAAAAAATTCTAATTAGTAGAATGGGGAAACAGTCAGTTTGGCTGTTTTTTTCTTCTCTGAAAATAAGAAATAAAAAAAACACTGATGATTCATCAGTGCCTTTCCTTGAAGGTTAGTTTTGCTTTTCAAGCAAAGCTTTGATGTCTTGTAGGACTTCCAATTCAGTTGGTCCAGCTGGCTCTTCCTCAGCAGCTTCTTCGTTCTTCTTAGCAAGGTTTTGTGCTTTTTCAGCAGTCTTGACGATAAAGAAGAGGACAGTACCGATTACCAAGAAGTTGATTACTGCGCTTAAGAAGCTTCCGTAAGCAATTCCGTTCCATTTTAAACCAGCGATTTGGTCCACGCCAGCAGCTTTCAAAGCTGGATTGAGGAACAAAGGAGTGATAACATCCTGAATCAGTGAAGTGACGATTGCTCCAAAAGCATTGGCGATGATAACACCGACTGCCAAGTCAATCACGTTACCGCGAAGCAAAAATTCTTTCAAATCCTTTAACATTTCTTTTTCCTTTCAAAAAATGAGTTACTATTTGAGATTTTATTATAGCTCAAATAAATGATTCTTTCAAGCCATTTGTCTATCAAATATTTTACATTTGCCTCATTTTATTATAAAATATAGAGTGATATTCTATGATAAATTGGAGGTATTGTCTATTGGATAAAGAAACCATTTCTGAAATAAAAAATAGTGTCAATATCGTCGATGTCATAGGAGAAACAGTAGCCTTGACCAAGGCTGGGAGAAATTTTCTGGGACTTTGTCCTTTTCATGGTGAAAAAACGCCTTCCTTTAATGTTGTAGAGGACAAACAGTTTTACCATTGTTTCGGATGTGGTAAGTCAGGAGATGTTTTTAAATTTATCGAGGACTACCGAGGCGTTTCCTTTATGGAGGCTGTTCAGCTTGTAGCAGAGCGGGGAGGAATTTCCTTGGCTGTAGAGACAGCGGGCAAGGAGCGACCGAGACAGGCTCATCCGTATCAGGCTCTCTACGATATTCATACCGAGGCGGCTAAGTTTTATCATGCTGTTCTAATGACGACCAAGATGGGAGAAGAAGCGCGAGCCTATCTCTACCAGCGCGGGCTGACGGATGAGGTTATTAAGCATTTTCAAATCGGTCTAGCTCCCAATGAAGGTAATTACCTTCACAAGAGTATGGCTGGTAAGTTTGATGAGCATACCATTATGAACTCAGGTCTCTTCAATCTGGCAGAGAACAATTTGGTCTATGATGCTTTTCAGAACCGGATTATGTTTCCTCTGACCAATGAGAGCGGCCAGATCGTGGCCTTTTCTGGTCGGATTTGGCAGGAGACGGCTTCAGATGGTCATCAGGCCAAGTATAAGAACAGTCGTAGTACCGCTATTTTCAATAAGAGTTACGAGCTTTATCATCTGGATAAGGCCAAGCCGGTGATTAAGAAGAGCCACGAAGTTTATCTGATGGAGGGCTTCATGGATGTGATCGCGGCTTACCGGGCTGGAATTGAAAATGCAGTAGCTTCGATGGGGACGGCTCTAACACCTGAGCATGTCCAGCATCTGCGTAAGTATTGTAAGAAAATTATTCTGACTTATGATGGAGACAGGGCTGGTCAAGCTGCGACAGCCAAGGCTTTAGAGGAGCTGCGGGATATGACGGTGGAAATCGTCTCTCTTCCTGACAATATGGATCCAGATGAATTTATTGCCAAAAATTCTGCTGCGGAATTACAAAATTATCTGACCAAAACGCGAATTAGTAATGTGGAGTTTCTTCTACGTTATCTTAAACCGGATAATATCGAAAACCTGCAGGCCCAGATTGAGTTTGTGGAGCAGATGGCACCTATCATCGCTCAGACACGATCCATTACAGCTCAGAACTCTTATATTTATATGTTAGCTGAGCTATTGCCAGATTTTGATTATCAGCAGGTGGAGCAGACGGTCAATAATAGCCGCTTGGCCGAGCGAAACGGTCGGAGCCAGCAGCAGTCAGGATCAACGGGACGACCTCTAGTTGTTGATATACCAGTATCCAAGCAGCTATCACGGCTAATGAAGGCAGAAATCCATATTCTTTATCGTATGGTACATAATCCGCTGGTTTTAAACAGCTATCGGCTGCGTGCAGATTTTACCTTTGATACGGTAGAACTGCAAGAGCTTTATGAGCTTTTACTGGCCAATGGTGAAGTAACTTCGCAGGATTTATCCAGCTTACCAGAAAGAGTCCAGCAACTTTGGTATCGAATGTTGGAGGAAGATTTGCCAGAGGAGATGGAAGATGGAGAATTGGCAGAAGTTGAGCTGACTAGGGAACGCGAATTGCTTCGAAAGAATAATCAGCTGATCAGCAAAAAGGTTCGAGAAGCTTTGCATACTGGAGATGACGATGCCGCTATATTAGAGGTGGAGCGCTTTATCGCACAAAAAAGAAGAATGGAGTAGGTATGGCTACAAAACAAAAAGAAGTAACAACATTAGACGTTCAAATTGCAGAATTCATCCGCAATCACAAGCAAATGGGTGCAGCAACGGATGATGAAATAAACGACAAACTGGTCATCCCCTTCGCCTTGGACGCTGATGGGATTGAGGATTTGCTGCAGCGTATTCAGGATGCGGGCATTTCTATCACGGATAAGGAAGGAAATCCTAGCGCGCGTGTCTTGAATACTGAAGAGGAAGAGGCAGAGCTGACGGATGAAGAGCTCCTAGGGAGCAATTCAGCCAAGGTCAATGACCCAGTTCGCATGTATCTGAAGGAAATCGGAGTTGTGCCGCTTCTCAGCAATGAAGAAGAGCAGGAGTTGGCGATCTTGGTAGAACAGGGAGACTTGGAAGCCAAGCAGCGTCTGGCTGAGGCCAATCTTCGTCTGGTTGTTTCCATTGCTAAGCGCTATGTTGGCCGTGGTATGCAGTTCCTTGACTTGATTCAAGAAGGAAATATGGGACTGATGAAGGCCGTTGATAAGTTTGATTACACCAAAGGATTTAAGTTTTCAACTTATGCAACATGGTGGATTCGTCAGGCGATTACTCGTGCGATTGCCGACCAAGCTCGGACTATTCGGATTCCGGTCCATATGGTGGAAACCATCAACAAGCTAGTTCGCGAGCAACGCAATCTCTTGCAGGAATTGGGTCAAGATCCAACGCCGGAGCAGATTGCTGAGCGTATGGATATGACGCCTGACAAGGTTCGTGAGATTCTCAAGATTGCCCAAGAGCCAGTTTCCTTGGAAACGCCTATCGGTGAGGAAGATGACAGCCATCTGGGTGACTTTATCGAAGACGAAGTGATTGAAAATCCAGTTGACTACACAACCCGTGTCGTTCTCCGCGAGCAGTTGGATGAAGTCCTAGATACGCTGACAGACCGCGAGGAAAATGTCTTGCGTTTGCGCTTTGGTCTGGATGATGGAAAAATGCGGACACTGGAAGATGTCGGTAAGGTCTTTAATGTCACCCGTGAACGGATTCGTCAGATTGAAGCAAAAGCCCTGCGTAAACTCCGCCATCCAAGCCGCAGCAAACCACTCAGAGATTTTATTGAAGATTAAGAAACGGAGAGAGGCGAGAGGGCAAAAATGTTTTGATAGGAAGCGTCGGTTTGGCAAATTCTGTTTAAAAATTGGAAAACCTCAAGCTAGCTTGCTATTTCTGCCATATCTATAAGGAGGGTATTGCATGTCAGAAAAAAATTATACATCCCAAGAAATAGAGGGAATCAAAACCCGTATTTTAGAAAGTTTGGAGCAGGTTATTGACCCTGAGCTTGGGATTGATATTGTCAATCTGGGACTGATTTATGAAATTCGCTTTGATGGGGCCACTGGTGAGACAGAAATTGACATGACTCTGACGACCATGGGTTGCCCGCTGGCGGATCTCTTGACCGACCAAATCTATGATGCCATGACAGATGTCCCTGAAGTGACCAAGACAGATGTCAAGCTGGTCTGGTATCCTGCTTGGACAGTAGAAAAGATGAGCCGCTATGCCCGCATTGCCTTGGGGATTAAATGAGTAAAGGAACCTGCTTTGATGCAGGTTTTTCTTGCTTGATAATGGAATTTCCCTTGCCAAAGTTAGTAAAATCTGGTAGAATGAAACGTAACTGAATAGCAATCCGCAAGACCAGTAACCTAGGGGAAGTTTAACAGGGAGGGGAGCCAGCGACTGAAAGCTCTCTAGATGAAAGCTAGGCGAATTCACTTGCTTTAGGATTGATAAGTAAGGTCTGGCTTGCCAGATAAAAAACGGATGGTACCGCGTGTCAACGCTCCGCTTATGGAGATTGGCGCGCTTTTTATTTTGGAGGGAAAATGACAAGAACGATTGAAGAACAACTGAAAAGTCTGCGTGAAGAGACTCTAGCTTCTCTGAAGCAGCTCAAGGCTGACAATCAAAAAGAACTGCAGGACTTACGTGTAGCTGTCTTGGGGAAAAAAGGTTCTCTGACCGAAGTCCTAAAAGGTATGAAAGATATCTCGGCTGAAATGCGGCCGATTATCGGAAAGCACGTCAATGAAGCGCGTGATATTCTGACAGCGGCTTTTGAAAAGACAGCTCAAGAGATGGAAGAGCAATTGGTGGCTTTGAAACTGGCTGAGGAATCCTTGGATGTGACCCTGCCAGGCCGTCAAATTCCGGTAGGGAACCGTCATATTCTTAGCCAAACTAGTGAAGAAATTGAAGATATCTTCATCGGAATGGGCTATCAGGTCGTTGACGGATTTGAAGTGGAGAAGGATTATTACAACTTTGAGCGGATGAATCTGCCTAAGGATCACCCGGCACGGGATATGCAGGACACTTTCTACATTACAGAGGAGATTCTGCTCAGAACCCACACCAGTCCGGTACAGGCGCGAGCTATGGACGCTCATGACTTTTCTAAAGGGCCACTCAAGATGATCTCACCAGGGCGCGTCTTCCGTCGGGATACTGATGATGCGACCCACTCGCACCAGTTCCATCAGATTGAAGGCTTGGTGGTAGGTGAAAATATTTCCATGGCCAACCTGCAAGGAACGCTGCAGCTGATTGTCCAGAAGATGTTCGGCCAAGACCGCAGCATCCGCCTTCGTCCATCTTACTTCCCGTTCACAGAGCCGTCTGTTGAAGTGGATGTTTCCTGCTTTAAGTGTGGTGGTGCCGGCTGTAATGTCTGTAAGAAGACAGGCTGGATTGAGATTATGGGAGCTGGTATGGTGCATCCGCGCGTGTTGGAAATGAGCGGCATTGATGCGGAGAAATATTCTGGATTTGCCTTTGGTCTTGGTCAAGAGCGGGTAGCTATGCTCCGCTACGGTATCAACGACATTCGTGGATTCTACCAAGGAGATATTCGTTTTTCTCAGCAGTTTAAGTAGAAACCTGTATTCATAGATGCAGCTTTTCTGAGAAAGGAGTGCAGTATGCTAGTCAGAGTCAAGAAAGAAGAAGCGAGCATCCTGCGAGAGTTGGAAGTCGCAACCTATCAAGAAACCTTTGGTCCATTTATCAAGGAAGCTGACATGGCTCATTATTTTGACAATGAGCTGTCGCTTGCGACTATCAAAAAGGAACTGGCAGATCCTGAGTCAGAGACCTATTTTGTTGTCAAAGATGGTGAAATTGCTGGTTTTCTCAAGTTTAACTGGGGACAGGCTCAAACGGAGCAAGAACTGCCTCAGGCCTTTGAGGTTCAGCGAATCTATGTCTTGAAAGCCTATCATGGTCAAGGCTTTGGCAAGGAGATGTTTGAATTTGCCTTAGAAGAAGCCGAGAAACGAGGCTTTGACTGGGTCTGGCTGGGCGTCTGGGAAAAGAATTTTAGAGCTCAAGAATTTTACTTCAAATACGGCTTTGAAAAATTCAGCCAGCACGACTATGTCACTGGTGAAACAGTAGACACAGACTGGCTGCTGCGCAAGAAATTGAAATAACAAGAAAATTTAAAGAGAGGAAATGATACGACCTAAAAGCTTTAAATTTAGATGATTTGTTTCTGAAATCAGGATTTCAGACAAATCCCTAAAATTTGGTCGGTCAAGTTTCCCAGCGATAGAATAGAGAAAGGAATTGAACCCGGGCTAAAAACTCGGAAAAAAGATAGATTTGCGATCATTCGTCGAATGCTTAGCAAATCTCCTATTTTTCAGTCGTTTTTGACGCCCTTGGTATCCTTTGTAGTAATGGCACAGCACAAGTGCAGAAAATTTAAAGAGAGGAAATGAATACGACCTAAAAGCTCGAAATTTAGATGATTTGTCTCTGAAATCAGGATTTCAGACAAATCCCTAAAATTTGGTCGCTTTTACCAATTGCCAAGGCAATTGGCTGGTCTTAATATCTTAAATATGCTAGTAAGTTATAAGTGGTTAAATGAGTTAGTAGACATTGATGTGGCGAGCGCTGAGCTGGCTGAGAAAATGTCAACGACAGGAATTGAAGTGGAAGGTGTGACATCACCAGCTGATGGCCTGTCAAAAATTGTTGTTGGTGAGGTGGTATCGTGTGAGGATGTTCCTGATACTCACCTGCATGTTTGTCAAGTCAATGTCGGAGAAGAGGAGAACCGTCAGATTGTCTGTGGTGCTCCAAATATTCGCGCAGGCATCAAGGTCATGGTGGCTCTGCCGGGTGCTCGCATTGCGGACAATTATAAGATTAAAAAAGGAAAAATCCGCGGTCTTGAGTCGCTGGGCATGATCTGCTCTCTTGGTGAACTGGGTATTTCTGATTCTGTCGTGCCAAAGGAATTTGCGGATGGCATTCAAATCCTGCCTGAAGAAGCAGTGCCGGGTGAGGAAGTCTTCTCTTATCTAGACTTGGACGATGAGATTATCGAGCTTTCTATCACGCCAAACCGGGCAGATGCTCTGTCTATGCGTGGGGTGGCTCATGAAGTGGCTGCGATTTATGACAAGTCAGTGCATTTCAAAGATTTTCCGCTGGTGGAGGATGAAAAGCAAGCAGCTGACAGTCTTTCAGTGGCCCTTGAGACAGAGAAAGCCCCTTATTACGCAGCTCGTATCTTGGAAAATGTCACCATCGCCCCAAGTCCTCAGTGGCTGCAAAATCTCCTCATGAACGAAGGAATCCGTCCGATTAACAATGTAGTGGACGTGACCAACTACATCCTGCTCTACTTTGGTCAGCCTATGCATGCCTTTGATTTGGATACTTTTGAGGGGGACCAGATTGTCGTGCGGGAAGCGCGTGCTGGTGAAAAACTGGTG
>NZ_KQ968976.1:296856-311663 GCF_001578725.1 Streptococcus sp. DD04 | reverse complement strand
GCGCGAGCTGGAAGTTAGCGACCTAGTCATCACTGTGGCAGATAAGCCAGTTGCTCTGGCTGGTGTCATGGGCGGAGCAGCGACCGAAATCTCTGGCCAGTCCGCTCGTGTTGTTCTGGAGGCAGCTGTTTTTGATGGTAAATCAATCCGCAAGACCAGCGGGCGCCTTAACTTGCGCTCGGAATCATCTTCCCGCTTTGAAAAAGGCATCAATGTAGCAACTGTCAATGAAGCTTTGGACGCGGCAGCAAGTATGATTACTGACTTGACAGGTGCAACTGTTCAGGCTGGTATCGTATCCGCTGGTAGCTTAGACACTAGTGATGTAGAAGTGGTGTCTAGTCTTTCGGATGTCAACCGAGTTTTGGGAACAGACTTGCTTTATACAGATATTGTGGATGTCTTTCGCAGACTTGGCTTTGGCTTGTCAGGAAATGCTGAACAGTTCACTGTCAGTGTACCTCGCCGTCGCTGGGATATTTCAATCGAAGCAGATCTCTATGAAGAAATTGCCCGCATTTACGGCTATGACAAATTGCCAGCTAGCCTGCCAAAAGATGACGGAACTGCTGGTGAATTGACTGCAACGCAGCAACTGCGCCGTCAAGTACGGACCTTAGCAGAGGGAGCTGGACTGACAGAAATCATCACCTACGCTTTGACGACGCCAGAAAAGGCGATTGAGTTCACTCTCAATCCTAGTAACTTGACTGAGCTCATGTGGCCGATGACAGTGGAGCGCTCCGTTCTTCGTCAGAACATGGTTTCTGGCATTTTGGACTCCCTAGCCTACAATGTGGCTCGTAAAAATAAGAATCTAGCCCTCTATGAGATTGGAAAAGTCTTTGAGCAGACTGGCAATCCTAAGGAAGAACTGCCAAATGAAATCAATAGCTTTGCCTTTGCTTTGACAGGACTCGTTCAAGAAAAAGACTTCCAGACCAAGCCAGTAGCAGTTGATTTCTTCTATGCCAAGGGTGTAGTGGAAGCACTCTTTGCTAAGTTGGGCTTGACAGCAGAATATTCGGCTAGCAGCCAGATGAAGAGTCTGCATCCTGGACGAACTGCCCTGATTTCTATCAATGGCCAGCCTGTCGGCTTTGTCGGTCAAGTTCATCCTGCGACAGCCAAGGCTTACGATATTCCTGAAACTTATGTGGCTGAGCTCAATCTGTCTGCTATCGAAGAGCAGCTCCAGCCAGCACAGCCATTTACGGAAATCATTAAATTCCCAGCTGTCAGCCGCGATGTGGCACTCTTGCTCAAGGCTGAAATCACTCACCAAGAGGTCCTTGATGCTATCCAAGCAGCTGGTGTCAAGCGCTTGACAGATATTAAGCTCTTTGATATCTTCTCTGGGGACAAGCTGGGTGTCGGCCTCAAATCCATGGCCTACAGCCTGACTTTCCAAAATCCAGAATCTAGTCTGACCGACGAAGAAGTGGCTAAATACATGGAAAAAATCCAAAAATCATTGGAAGAAAATATCGGAGCAGAAGTACGATAGTATAAATAAGAAGAAGCAGTCCTTTGGGGCTGCTTTTCTCAATGAATAGCGCTTTATAAAAGCCATCATTTATAGTATTCAAGCTTAACATAAAGGAAATTGCTATGGAAGATAAGAGAAATTATGTGGGATGAGCTTATTAGGATTTTTGCTTATCATCGGAGCAATTTAATCACTAAACAGCAGTGGTGAGAGCTATAGTAATGGCTTAGAACGGTTGAAATCCGAGCGAAAAGAAGAAAAGTTACATGAGAGTCCGATGATAATCCAGAAAGCCAAAATGATGAATGGTTTAATTGGTGTACCTGAAGATGAAAGCTTATAAGAAGAGCAGAAAAGGTTACAAGCTACTGTAGATTCTTATAATGCGCAATTGGGGTTTGAAAGGAAGCAAGAAAACGACAATCAATATGTAATTGATGTGAGCTATTGATTATGTCACAGCTCATCTGCTTGCTATCCGGACATTTTTCAGAGAGAATAGCAAATTCTTGACAAAAGAAACAGACAGTTGTAGAATATAAATATAGACTACAAATGTAGAAAAAGGAGAAAGCGATATGACTATTTCAAAAAAAGCCTTTATCGGAATTCTATCTCTGACACTAGCAGTCCTATTAGCTGCTTGCTCAAGTAATGCGAATCAGGGAGGAAATACCACTTCGACCCAGTCTGAGCAAAACAAGACTTCGCAGTCATCAACTAGCTCTTCGACAGGATCTTCCTCTAGTCAGACTTCTTCATCCAATGAAGGTCAGACTAGTAATCTAGACGGAAGCTATCAGGCAAGCGACTATGATGGTGACCAATATGTCCTAGAAATTAATGGTAAGACTGGTACTTGGACAGAAACCGAGGTAGATGGCAGTAAGGAAATTAAGCAGGTACAAGTAGATACAGCTAATCAAAGATTGATTGTCGGTGACGATGTTAAAAGCTATCGCCAAAATGGTAATCAGCTGATAGTAGACGAACTGGATGATGATCCAGATACTCTGACCTTTACCAAGCAGTAAGCCGTTTCTCAAACTGCTCTGGACAACAGGAGGAGCAGTGAAGATAGCGGATACTAAACGTATAGAAAAAAGAAACAAGATAAGTGTCAGTCTATGAACTGAAGCACTTACTTGTTTCTTTTTCTTTATCTGATTTTATTGGAAGGTGTTTCTATTCTGAATCGTCTAACTTTCTCATTTCCACTTGTACTTCAACTTCATCCAGAAAAACTTGGGTAGGAGCGGTGGGAGGGATGTGCTTTTTCCAGATAAGCTGGAGAGGGGCGACAGGGTGGTGCTTTCCAGAGGAAGAAAGACTAGATTGAAATTGAGTTGAATTGGAGGATATTTTTTAAGAAGAAGTAGGCTGGCCATCTTTTCTTCTCTTTCTTGTATTGCTGTATGAAAATAGAGGTATATTTCCAAAAAAGTTTCAAAGAATTTCCAATATAAACAAAATCTTGCGTATAATTCCTATCTTTTGACTTTACTTTGTGGTATACTGGGTAAGTTGCAAGTAACTAAGTTGATTTTCAAAGAATGAGAACCAGCAACGCAGGTTGCAGATATACTAAAAGGATACAAAATATCCGGCTAATCAACGACCTATCATTCTCCTGAGAATTAGCTAATGCTTAGAGATTATTAGCCTTTTGACTGATTTTCGAAGAGTAAAAATGCCTTATAAGGTGGCTTCGCACCGCCTTTAGAAAGAAGAAGAACATTGAAATTTAATGAATTACATTTATCTGCTGAATTGTTAGCAGAGATTGAAAAAGCTGGCTTTGTAGAAGCGAGCCCTATTCAAGAACAGACGATTCCACTTGCCATGGCAGGTAAGGATGTCATTGGTCAGGCTCAGACAGGGACAGGAAAGACAGCAGCCTTTGGCTTCCCAACTCTGGAAAAGATTGATACAGATAATCCTGCGGTGCAGGCTCTGATTATCGCTCCGACCCGTGAATTGGCTGTGCAGAGTCAGGAAGAACTTTTCCGCTTTGGTCGCAGCAAGGGTGTCAAGGTACGTTCTGTCTATGGTGGCTCTAGTATTGAAAAGCAAATCAAGGCCCTAAAATCAGGTGCGCATATTGTCGTAGGAACGCCTGGCCGTCTCTTGGATTTGATTAAGCGCAAAGCACTTAAGCTGAATCAGATTGAAACCTTAATCTTGGACGAAGCGGATGAAATGCTTAACATGGGCTTTTTGGAAGACATTGAGTCGATCATTTCACGCGTACCAGAAGATCGTCAGACCTTACTCTTTTCAGCGACCATGCCAGATGCTATCAAGCGTATCGGTGTGCAGTTTATGAAGGAGCCTGAGCACGTCAAGATTGCAGCTAAGGAGCTGACGACAGAGCTGGTGGACCAGTATTATATCCGTGTCAAAGAAAATGAAAAATTTGATACTATGACTCGCCTGATGGACGTGGAGCAGCCTGATCTGTCTATCGTGTTTGGTCGGACCAAGCGTCGAGTGGATGAGCTGACACGTGGCCTGAAAATCCGCGGTTTCCGAGCAGAGGGTATCCATGGTGATTTGGATCAAGGCAAGCGCCTTCGCGTTCTGCGCGACTTTAAAAACGGCAATCTGGATGTCTTGGTTGCGACAGATGTGGCTGCGCGTGGTTTAGATATTTCTGGTGTGACCCATGTCTACAACTACGATATTCCTCAGGATCCAGAAAGCTATGTTCACCGGATTGGTCGGACTGGTCGTGCTGGTAAGTCAGGTCAGTCTATTACTTTCGTAGCACCAAATGAAATGGGTTATCTGCAGATTATCGAAAATCTAACCAAGAAGCGCATGAAAGGCCTTAAGCCAGCGACTGCGGAAGAAGCTTTCCAAGCTAAGAAAAAAGTTGCCCTTAAGAAGATTGAGCGTGATTTTGCGGATGAAAGCATTCGCTCTAACTTTGAGAAATTTGGCAAGGATGCTCGCAAGTTGGCAGCAGAATTCAGTCCAGAAGAGCTGGCTATGTATATCCTCAGCCTAACGGTGCAAGATCCAGATACTCTTCCTGAAGTAGAAATTGCCCGTGAAAAACCATTGCCATTTAAGCCATCTGGTGGCGGCTTTGGGGGCAAAGGGAAGAGCGGCCGTGGCAACGGTCGTCGAGGCGACCAAGGCCGTGAGCGTCGTGGGAGACGTGAGGACCGAGATGGTGGCCGTCGTGACTTTAAACGTAAGTCAAACAAGAACAGTCGTGATTTCGAGAGTAAAGGAAATAAACGGCCACACCGTACTTCCAGCGAAAAGAAAACCGGATTTGTCATCCGTAACAAGGGTGACAAATAATGGATGCTTGTCGGCTGTAGTGACTAACATTCCCATGCTAGCAGTAGGAGGGCGAATATCGCTCTCTTTTTGCTTTGAAAAATTTTGTGAATTTCGCTTTATTTACAATCATTCTTAATAGTAAACTTTTTTCAGTCGTGGTATAATGGAATGAGATTATTAATGGTATGTATGGAGTTGAATATATGATGAACCAACAGAATGAAAAGTATTATCAGGAAGTGACAGAACATCTGCGAATGAAGGGTGTTCGGCTTACTGAAACCAGAAAAGCAGTTATTGCTTTTATTATTAATAGCAGTGATCATCCTAGTGCCGA
The DNA here is from genome assembly GCF_001578725.1 of Streptococcus sp. DD04. Classification (NCBI taxonomy): domain Bacteria; kingdom Bacillati; phylum Bacillota; class Bacilli; order Lactobacillales; family Streptococcaceae; genus Streptococcus; species Streptococcus sp. DD04. The sequence continues at coordinate 306,543 of NZ_KQ968976.1, read as the reverse complement.
GATGATTTATCAGGCTTTGTTGCCAGAATTTCCGCACATGAGTTTGGCGACTGTCTACAATAATCTTAAAGTTCTGATTGATGAGGGATTTGTGGCAGAGCTTAAAGTCCGTAATGATACAACGACTTACTTTGATTTTATGGGGCATCAGCATCTCAATGTGATTTGTGAAAAATGCGGTCGTATTGCTGATATGGACCTTAATTTACCGGATGTCAAAGAGGAAGTTGAAAAACAAACTGGCTATCGAATTACCAATGCTCAGACAACAGTTTATGGAATTTGTCCAGCCTGTCAGGAGCAAATTGCTCAAGCGGGATAAAATTGAAAAGAAGTTCATTTTGAAACTTCTTTTTTTGTTTAGGAAAGATTTTCTTTGCCTAGCTTATTCATTTGTGAAATTTTTATGTTTCTCTTACTTAGACTAGCTTTTTAACGAAAAATTTTGTAAAATAGAATAGATAAACGAGGACAACCTCGGAAAATAAAAGGAGAACTTCTAATGGTAAAATTAGTTTTTGCTCGCCATGGTGAGTCTGAATGGAACAAAGCAAACCTCTTCACTGGTTGGGCTGATGTAGACCTTTCTGAAAAAGGAACCCAACAAGCAATCGACGCTGGTAAGTTGATCAAAGAAGCGGGAATTGAGTTTGATATTGCTTTCACATCAGTATTGACACGTGCTATTAAAACAACTAATTTGGCTCTTGAATATTCAGACCAACTTTGGGTACCAGTTGAAAAATCATGGCGCTTGAACGAACGTCACTATGGTGGTCTGACTGGTAAAAACAAAGCCGAAGCAGCAGAACAATTTGGTGACGAGCAAGTTCACATTTGGCGTCGTTCTTATGATGTCTTGCCTCCAGATATGGCCAGAGATGATCAATATTCAGCGCACAGCGATCGCCGTTATGCTAATCTTGATGACACAGTAGTACCAGATGCTGAAAACTTGAAAGTTACTTTGGAACGTGCTCTTCCTTTCTGGGAAGATAAAATTGCTCCAGCTCTTAAAGATGGTAAAAATGTCTTCGTTGGTGCACACGGAAACTCTATCCGCGCTCTTGTAAAACACATCAAACAATTGTCTGATGATGAAATCATGGGAGTAGAAATTCCAAACTTCCCTCCTCTTGTATTTGAGTTTGATGAAAAATTAAACGTAGTAAAAGAATACTATCTTGGAAAATAAGAAGTACAAAGTCCTGCCAAGCAGGGCTTTTTAAGTCTGTTCGAAGGCGGATTCGCCAGATTCATATTTGGAATTTTAAAAGTCTTGTGTAATTTGTTCCATTCATCAGTGGGGATTTGTGGTAAAATAAGAGTCAGAACATTTATATGAGAATGAGGAAAAGATGTCGAAGAGAAAATTTGATAGCCATTCAATCACGAGAAGATTGTACCTGCTGTTTGGAATCGTAGGGGTATTATTTTTGACTTTGATTGTTCGTCTGGGCTATATGCAAGTTATCAATCAGAAGTTTTATACGGATAAATTGGCTAAGGCCAGCAAAACAAGAATAACAACAAGCTCGGTCCGAGGGCAGATTTATGACGCTGCTGGAAATCCCTTGGTTGAAAATACAACGAAACAAGTAGTAACCTATACACGGGATAATAAAGCCACCGCTGGAGAAATTCGTGAAACAGCTCAAAAATTACTCAATTATGTCACAGTGAGTGATATAGCTGTGACTGACAGACAAGCGGTTGATTATTATCTGGCCGATAAGGATGTCTATCGCGAGGTCGTTGAAAAGCTGCCTAAAAATGAAAAATTTGATACCGATGGCAATCGTTTGGAAGAGTCAAAAATTTATAAGGCGGCAGTGGAAAGTATTGATCCGTCTAAATTGGGTTATACGGATGATGAAAAAAAAGCAATTATGCTCTTCAGCCAAATGAATGCTATTTCAAACTTCTCAACGGGAACTATTCAGACGGATACATTGTCAACAGAGCAGATTGCGATTTTAGCTTCAAGTGAAAAAGACCTTCCGGGAATTAGCATTTCAACAAGCTGGGACAGGAAAGTATTGGACACTTCTCTTGCGTCAATCGTGGGGAATATTTCCACAGAGAAAGCCGGTCTGCCGGTAGAAGAGGTAGATGAATATCTTAAGAAGGGCTACTCTCTAAATGATCGAGTGGGGACTTCCTATCTTGAAAAGGAGTATGAATCGACCCTCCAAGGGAAGCGAGCTGTAAAAGAGATTCATCTCAATAAAAACGGCAATATGGAAAGTGTAGAAAAAATTTCAGACGGCAGTAAGGGAGATAATCTGAAGCTGACTATTGATTTATCTTTCCAGCAGGGAGTTGAAGATATCCTTAAAAGTGCCTTTAATACCGAGTTGAGCAGCGGAAATGCGACTTATTCTGAAGGAGTTTATGCCGTTGCTATGGATCCAGATACGGGCTCTATTCTGGCTCTAGCTGGTGTCAAGCACGATTTGGAAACGGGCGATGTCTCTGCGGATGCTTTAGGGACCATTACCAATGTTTTTGTTCCTGGATCGGTCGTCAAAGCGGCCACTTTGACTGCTGGTTGGCAGTACGGAGCTATTTCTGGCAATCAATCTTTGGTCGATCAGCCGATTACCTTTGCGGGCTCTGCTCCGATTAATTCTTGGTTTACGTCCTTTGGTTCTCGCTCCATTACGGCGGTTGAGGCGCTGGAGTATTCATCTAATACTTATATGGTTCAGCTTGCTCTGAATATGTTAGGGACTCCCTACACTCCGAATATGGCATTAAGTTCAGATAATCTTGATACCGCGATGGAAAAGCTGCGCTCTGTTTTTGCAGAATATGGCTTAGGGGCATCAACGGGCATCGACTTGCCTAATGAATCAACAGGTTATATTCCAAAAGATTTCACAGTAAGTAATTACATTACCAATGCTTTCGGTCAGTTTGACAACTACACACCTCTTCAGCTCGCTCAGTATGCTGCGACGGTTGCCAATAATGGGAAACGGGTGGCTCCGCATCTGGTAGAAGGAATTTATGGCAATAATGAGCAAGGCGGACTGGGAGACCTGATTGAGAAAAAGGAAACAAAAGAACTGAATCAGGTGAATATTTCCGCAGAAAATATGGCTCTTTTAAAACAAGGTTTCTATCAGGTAGTGAATGGGGGGAGTGGTTTTACAACTGGCCGTACGATTGCGCAGGGCGCGACGGTTTCCATCAGTGCCAAAACAGGAACGGCTGAAACCTATGTCAATGGTGGCACATCTGCTATCAATACCAATGTCGTATCCTATGCACCAAGCGATACTCCTAAAATAGCTGTGGCCGTAGTCTTTCCGCATAATACCGACCTTTCCTCAACGGTCAGCCACAGTATCACTCGTGATATTATCAATCTTTATAACCAACAGCACCCTATGAATTAGAAAGGAAAAGCAGTAGAATTTGCTGATTATTTTACTGCTCAACGATTACCATTATGCTTTATCCAACACCTATCGCTAAGTTAATTGACAGTTTTTCCAAGCTGCCGGGCATCGGCATCAAGACGGCTACTCGTTTGGCCTTTTATACCATCGGGATGAGTGACGATGATGTCAATGAATTTGCCAAAAATCTACTAGCTGCCAAGCGTGAGCTGACTTACTGCTCCATCTGTGGTAATCTGACGGACGATGATCCCTGTGCCATCTGTACAGATCAAACGCGCGATCAGACTGTGATCCTCATCGTTGAGGATAGCCGCGATGTGTCTGCCATGGAAAATATCCAAGAATACCACGGCCTTTATCATGTTCTTCATGGCCTTATTTCCCCTATGAATGGGGTAGGACCAGATGACATCAACCTCAAGAGCCTCTTGACTCGCTTGATGGACAACCAAGTGATGGAAGTGATTGTGGCCACCAATGCAACGGCTGACGGAGAAGCGACTTCTATGTATATTTCGCGGGTCCTCAAACCCGCTGGGATCAAGGTGACTCGTCTGGCTCGCGGACTGGCTGTGGGCGCTGATATCGAATACGCAGACGAAGTGACCCTGCTCCGAGCGATTGAAAATCGGACAGAATTGTAAGATAAAAGAAAGATTTCCTGCTGAAAAACAGCTTTGGGAATCTTTTTTCTATTCAAAAATGCAGGGAAATATGGTATACTGAAACAGTCTAAAAAGAAGATGGGGCAACCCCAAATGAACTTATAGCTAGAAATGTTAGGATAAGATAATGGTCAAACAAACCTTGATTTTACTATACGGTGGCCGCAGTGCGGAGCGAGAAGTTTCAGTCTTGTCGGCTGAGAGTGTCATGCGAACTGTCAATTATGACAAATTTTCTGTCAAAACTTATTTCATCACAAAAGCTGGCGATTTTATCAAAACGCAGGAATTCACAGAAAAGCCGTCTGCAGATGAAAAGCTCATGACCAATGAAACGGTTGATATTTCACAGCAAGTGAAACCAAGTGATATTTATCAGGACAATGCAGTTGTCTTTCCTGTTCTTCATGGACCAATGGGCGAGGATGGCTCTATTCAAGGCTTTCTTGAAGTGCTGCGGCTTCCTTATGTGGGCTGCAATATCTTGTCTTCAAGTGTTGCCATGGACAAAATTACCACCAAACGCATTCTGGAGTCTGCTGGAATCCCACAGGTGCCTTATGTAGCGGTGATTGAGGGCGAAAATCTGGAAGAAAAAATTGCCGAAATCGAAGAAAAATTGACGTATCCGATTTTTACCAAACCGTCTAATATGGGCTCTAGTGTGGGCATTTCCAAGTCTGATAATCAAGAGGAGTTGCGGGCAGCATTGGACTTAGCCTTCAAGTACGACAGCCGTGTCTTGGTCGAGCAGGGCGTCAATGCGCGTGAGATTGAGGTTGGTCTCTTAGGAAATTATGACGTTAAGAGCACCTTGCCAGGTGAAGTAGTCAAGGATGTGGCTTTCTATGACTACGAAGCCAAGTATATTGACAATAAGATTACCATGGATATTCCTGCAAAAATCTCGGATGAAGTTACTTCAATCATGCGTACGAATGCTGAGACGGCCTTTCGAGCCTTGGGTGGACAGGGATTGGCGCGCTGTGATTTCTTCTACACAGAGGATGGCGACATTTTCCTCAATGAGCTCAATACCATGCCTGGCTTTACTCAATGGTCTATGTATCCTTTACTTTGGGAAAATATGGGGCTACCTTATTCCGATTTGATTGAGAAATTAGTAATTTTGGCTCAGGAAGCCTTCGAAAAACGCGAAGCTCACCTGCTTTAAGAAGATAAAATAGGGAGTGGAAGGCTAAGCTTAGTTTCGTTGAACAGGGCTTTACTTTCACTCTTTCTTTTAGGAGAAGAAATGAAATTAACTTTGCATGAAATCGCTTCTGTACTGGGGGCTAAAAATGATGTGTCAGGTTTTGAAGATGTAGCTTTAAACAAAGCTGAATTTGACAGCCGTTTGATTGAGGTGGGAGATCTTTTTATCCCGCTTAAGGGGGCGCGTGACGGCCATGATTTTATCGTGACAGCTTTCGCTCAGGGAGCTGCGGCTACCTTGTCTGAGCGTCCAGTAGCAGAAGGACCCTATGTCTTGGTCGATGATGTGCTAGCGGCCTTTCAAGCTTTGGCTCAATACTATCTGGAAAAGACAGCCGTAGATGTGCTAGCTGTGACAGGCTCCAATGGGAAGACTACAACCAAGGATATGCTGGCTCAGCTATTGGCTACTAGCTATAAAACCTATAAAACCCAAGGCAACTATAATAATGAAATCGGCCTGCCCTACACGGTGCTCCACATGCCCGACGATACAGAAAAGCTAGTTCTGGAAATGGGGCAAGATCACTTGGGGGATATCCATCTTCTGTCTGAAATTGCTAAGCCGAAAACAGGCATTGTGACCTTGATTGGCGAAGCTCACTTAGAATTTTTCGGAAGTCGTGCTGAGATTGCCAAAGGCAAGATGCAGATTGCAGATGGAATGAGGAAAGATGGTCTGCTCTTGGCTCCAGCTGATAAGATTGTCAATGATTTTCTGCCAGACCAGCAAAAAGTGGTTCGCTTTGGGCCAGATGCAGATATTTGTCTGACTCGTCTAGAAGAGCGCAAGGATAGTTTGACCTTTGAAGCGAATTTTCTGGAACAGGCTATTGACTTGCCCGTGACTGGAAAATACAATGCAACCAACGCCATGATTGCGTCTTACGTAGCTTTGCAGGAGGGGGTCAGTGAGCAGGCGATCCGCCAGGCTTTTGCCCAGCTGGAATTGACCCGCAATCGAACCGAGTGGAAGAAGGCGGCTAATGGAGCTGATATCCTGTCTGATGTCTACAACGCCAATCCAACAGCTATGCGCTTGATTCTTGAAACCTTCTCAGCGATTCCAGCTAGTCAGGGTGGCCGTAAGGCTGCAGTCTTGGCGGATATGAAGGAGCTGGGAGCTGACTCCAAGCTCATGCACGGAGCCATGATTACCAGTCTCAATCCAGAGATTATCACCGATCTATTCCTCTATGGAGAGGATATGGAAGCCCTCTATGTCTACGCTCGGGAGATCTACCCACCAAATCGGGTGCATTATTTTGTTAAAAATGCTGACAAGGATCAGTTTGAAGATTTGACCAAGACCGTTAAGACTTGGTTGCAATCAGCCGATCAAATCTTGCTCAAGGGTAGTAATTCGATGAAGTTGGATAAACTAGTGGAGGTCTTGGAGCATGGGGACAAGTGATACAGCTTTAATTCTCCAGCGACTGTTGGCGATAACAGATACAGGTCTGTCTTTTGCTGCCAGTGAGTTTGATCGAGAACGCTATGCGGATATCAGAGATAATCTAAATCAGCTGTTAAGCGAGACCAGCCATCTGGATCAAGAGGAACTTTATAACTTGCTCCGACCGACAGATTTTTATGCGACTCCTTTGGTCGATGTCCGAGCTTTTATAGTTCAGCAGGGCAAGATTTGTCTAGTACGAGGACAGCAAGAGGAGACATGGGCTCTGCCAGGTGGTTTCTGCGAAGTTGGTTTTTCCCCAAAAGAGAATGTACTAAAAGAAATTCAGGAAGAAACGGGATTTCAAGCTAGCGTAGTACGCTTGCTGGCTGTCTTTGATAGCAATAAATTTCAGCCACAAAGCAAGCAGTATGTCAAGCTCATTTTTGAATGCCGGCTGGAAGAGGGAGATTTTCAGCCCAATTTAGAAATCTCAGAACTGAATTTCTTTGACCCGCAGAATTTGCCTCTTTTATCTGAGAAAAGGATAACAAAAGAGCAGATGCAGCTTCTCTGGGAAATCTATCAGGGCAAACGAGAACAATACTTAGATTAGATTAGAACAGTATGCAATATCTAGCCTTGCTGCGCGGTGTCTTGTCGACGGGGCCGAATAGAATACCCAAGATGAGTGAATTGGTAGAGATTTTAGAAGCTTCTGATCTGCGCGGTGTTTCAACTTATATCCAGTCGGGTAATATCCTTTGCGAAACGGATTTATCCGCTGAGGCTCTAGCTGATCAGATTCATCAAAGCATTTTTCAGCAAATTGGAGCCAACCTGTCGGTTGTTATTAAGAAGAAAGCTGATTTAGATTAGAATTGGTGATTGCTGAAAATCCATTTCCTGCAGCCTGTAATCTTTCCAGGATCCATCTGACCTTTACTAATCATGAGCTTGACAGGCAGAAGTTGGCAAAGATTCAAAGTCTAGCATTTGAGGGCGAGATATTTGAGAGGGGCTCGAGCTGCCTTTATAAGTACTTACCACGAGATGCTACGAAAAAGAAGCTAAATAATAATTTTTTAGAAAAGAAATTAGGAATCGTTGCTACGACCAGAAAGCTTAGTGTCGTTAAAAATTTATTTATTAGGATGAAAGATTGACAAATGAATTTACTAGATTTTTTTACTAGTCACAAAACAGAACCGCCTATGATGACGCCGTTCGCCTATATTCTGATGATGGTCGGATTGGTGTCTGTCATCTATCTAGCGATCCGTTTTTTTGAGCGAAAGAAAATGCAGACTTTTTTCAGAATCGCTCAAATTGTGCAATTGGTATTTTTATACGGCTGGTATTGGGCTATTCAGGAGCCTCTATCTGAGAGTCTTCCCCTGTACCATTGCCGGATTGCCATGTTTGCCGTTTTGCTTTTACCAGATAAAGTCCCTTACAAACAATATTTTGCTTTGCTGGGAGTATTTGGTCCGATCTGCGCGATTGTTTATCCGATTTTGGACCCCTATCCATTTCCACATGTCACCCTCTTTTCATTTTTCATTGGGCATTTTGCACTTTTGGGCAATTCGATTATTTACCTGATGAAGAACTATGATAGTCTGAGGTTGTCCTATCGTCGCATTGTGGAAATTACTTTTGGCTTAAATTTCTTGATTTTAATTGCAAATATCGTAACCGGCGGGGACTACGGTTTCTTAAAGAATCCTCCTTTGGTGGGAGATCACGGTATGCTTGGTAATTATCTTAATGTATCTTTGGTTTTAGCGACTGCCTTGCTCCTATTTTCCTATTTCTTTAAAGGGATGAGAGAAAAGCAAGCAGAGAGACTGACTCAATAAGAACCTGTATTCATACTTTTGCTAAATCCAGATTTATTTCACTCCTAATCTAGGAAAAATCTTACGATGCTGGAGTTAATTGAACATGACTGAAGATATGTACTAAAAAGATAAAGCTTCTTGACGCAGTCGTTTTTGTGGAGACTTTTCAAAGCTTAAATGTTTTGCAAAAGGAGACCGTTAGTTGAATAAAACAGGTTTTAGAATTAGAAAGGAAACCGGATGCATCATTTTTTGACTACCAACCAAACTGAGCCACCCTTTATTTCCGCTTTAGCCTACTCTTTGATGATGGCGCTACTTTTGCTGTCTATCTATGCGACGATAAAGTACCACAAGAACGCGACTTTTATCAAAAGTATGAAAATCCTTCAGCTGTTTCAGCTGGCAATTCTTTATAGCTGGTATGTAGGTTTTCAGCTTCCCTTGGCGAATAGTTTGCCCCTGTACCATTGCCGTTTGGCTATGTTTGCAGTGGTCTTTCTGCCAGACAAATGGCGCAGCAAGCAGTATTTTGCTCTTTTAGGAGCCAGCGGAGCGCTCTTTGCTTTAGGTTATCCCGTCTTTGACCCTTATGATTTCCCACATATCACCAGCTTTTCCTTCCTGATTGGGCACTATGCCCTTTTGGTCAACTCTTTGCTGTACTTGCTGAATCACTATGACAAGACCCAGCTCAAGAAGTATATGATTGTCCTCTACACTTTTGGTCTCAATGCCTTCCTTGTCGGTGTCAACCAGATGACGGGGGGCAATTACGGTTTACTCGCTCGACCTCCCTTTATCAGTGAGTACAGCCTTTTAGTAAAATATCTAGCTGTGTCGATTATTTTGTCAGCCGCCCTGATACTCTTTGATGCATTATTTAAAAAACGGTGGAAAAAACAGTTAGAACTCATCTAAAATCGAATTATTTCAAATTTGTAGCTCCTGTCAAGTTCATTTGGCAGGATTTTTCCTGGCTCTTTGTCAACTGTAGTGGGTTGATGTCAGCTAATATCTGGAGAGGACCGAATTGGTTCTCTCCTTTTTGATATTCAAAGCGATGAGAATTCTAGTTCTAAAGTTGTCAAAGTTCCGAAAGCCAAAAGCGTTGCGCTTGATAACCTTGATGAGGTTGTTAGTAGCCTCCAGTTTTG
>NZ_KQ968976.1:288858-296111 GCF_001578725.1 Streptococcus sp. DD04 | reverse complement strand
CCTTTTTCCTTTATTTTGCCCAATGTCAAAAAAATTTGCTAGATTTTAGGCAAGAAAAGAGTAAAATGAAGGTAGAAAGATGGGAGAAGGGTAATGGAAATTGGCAAAAAATTAAAAAAAGCGCGGCAAATGTGTGGCATGACACAGGAAAGTGTCGCAGAAGAATTAAATGTTTCAAGACAAACTATCTCAAATTGGGAAACAGAAAAATTTTATCCGGATATTTTATATGTCTTACAACTAAGCGATTTGTATCAGGTTAGCTTGGATGAATTGTTGAAAGGGGATGAGAGCATGATTCAGCACTTGGAAGATTCGACCAATACTGTCAAGAGTAATCGAAAGATTTTACTGGCCTTTTTATGTAATATTTGTCTGTTATTTCTGTTCTTTATTTTTATTATTCCCATCTCTAAAAGTTATCTGCTGACCTTGTTGGCAGTAGCGCTAGTCATCAGCACGACTGGCTATATCTTGGTGCAGATTATTCGAAAAATATAGGAGGTTTTATCATGACTTGGTATGTATGGACCTTGATTGGATTACTCGTAGTGACAAATGGACTGTTTGTGTATCAATTGTTTAAGTTGGTTGAATTAGACGCTTCCATTCGTGGAATAAAACACCCCAAGTTTTGGGCTTTCTTAACAACTGGTGGACAAAGAGGAGAAGGTTTAATCCTCTATCTCTTGAAGCGGAACAAGGCTATTTTTTCCATGACAGCTGAAGAAAAAGAAGAGCTGGAAACTAGGAAATACCGTCTGCTCTATTTACTGGGTTTAATCTTAATCTTTGTAATTTTCCTCTTTAGCAGTGTCATTGTCAGATTTTAATGGAAATTTTATTGACAGAAAGGAAAGAATCGCCTTTTCAGACGATTCTATTTTTTGAGATTAGTGACATTGGTGTTCTGATAGTCTTGAGAAATTAGTTGAGTTTGAGTAGAAAAATAGAGCTTTTAGAGTACAGGCTATTTTAGAAGAGTATTTGGTATAAATTTATAGGTTATAGCAGTTTTATAGATTAGAGATTCTTGCTTTGCAGAAGTTCTGGTGATTTCCTGCTGTGGGCAATGAATATTATTTTTGCATTCTAAACCGATATTTGGTATAATAGATTACTGTCTTGGGGTCGTTACGGATTCGACAGGCATTATGAGGCATGTTTTGCGACTCATCTAGCGGATGTAAAACGCCAGTTAAATATAACTGCAAAAAATAACAATTCTTACGCTTTAGCTGCCTAAAAAACAGCCAGCGTGACCTGATTCGGATTGCTTGTGTCTGATGACCGGTCTTATTATGAGCAAGCTACGGTAAAATCAAGTCTAGGGATTTTACAAGAGATTGATAGACTCGCTTAGCTTGGGCTTGAGCCATGTGTCAAAGCTAAGTTAAATGAAGACATGGCCTATGGTCGTAGGCAAATATGTTGGCAGGTGTTTGGACGTGGGTTCGACTCCCACCGGCTCCATTGGGATATGTAAAAGAGGTTTTGATATATGAGCTTTTTTGAAAAAATTTTTGGTAAAAACCAAGAAAACCAGCTACAAACTGAGGAAGCTCCCGTTGTTTTAGAGGAAGTTCCAAATGAATGGGGCTCTTTTTCAACTCTTATTGATGACCAAGTAGCTAGTATCCGTTTGAATCTTGCTCTGGCTCAAGCAGCTCCCTATGCTCAGTATTCTTATGCCATGCGTTTGAAAATCGCCTTGCTGGATGTGGAATCTGAAACAAAATTTCCGAAAAATGATGAATTTCTGAAGTTAAATGCGATTGAAGACGCGCTGTCAGAGGCTTTATTTGACATTTCCGGAATCTATGTAGGAACAGTTATTACGGATGGACACATTGAATATTACTATTATTTAAGAGATAAGCAGAGCCATGTAGCTACTATTTCTCGTGTGATGAAGGAGTTTCCTGATTATCAATATAGTTCGGCAACTTTGGTAGATCCTGAGTGGAACCAATATTTTGAATTTCTTTATCCAAATGAATATGAATATCAGACAATTCTGAATCAGCGCATTTGGTATGAATTAGAAAAAAGCGGCGATCATCATGATCAAATCCGTGAAATAAACCATTGGATTTGTTGCACATCTGAGGAGATGCAGGCAGAATTGATACTAGAAGTTGAAAAGCTAGCCTATACTCTTGTTTCAACAGATAAATTGCAGGATTCTACAAGACCCTATCAGATTCAGATTTCTCGCTTGGATGATACTGAGTTATCTCATCTCAATCCAAATGTTTGGGAATTAGTAGAAATTTCAAAAAAATATGGTGGAAAGTATAGCGGCTGGAGCTGTAATGTGGTATAATGGATAAAGTTTTGGGAAAGCTCGTCTTTCTCTTTTATGGAAGATTACTCAAGAGGCTTAAGAGGCTGTGTTGGAAACGCAGTAGGCGTGTAAAAGCGTGCGTGGGTTCGAATCCCATGTCTTCCGTTGTATGTCAAGAAACGCCGTGGGGCGTTTTTTTGATAGAAGGGTAACGGAAGATTGTCCATTTGCGGATTGGAGTCAAAGAGTTACAGGCCGGTAAAATATTTTGCTAGTAGAGATTGGCTCCTTTAGCTGATGAGTTTGAATTTAATATGTCTCAAGCTGTTCCTTTTGCAGAGCTAAGAACAGCGTTCGCAGGGACTTTTGGCTCAGTCAGGGGACAAGTCTGAAGTCAATCATCTTGCTTTTAATGTGGCTAGTAGAACACAACTAGATGCTTTTACAGGCTGGTCTGCCAGCAGGTACATAAGACAAGGGGGTGCCAGGCATTCCTGAGCATTAGCATCAGCCATATTACGCAGCCTTTATCCTAGATCCGAATGGAAATGATGTAGAGGCAGTTTGTCATGCTAAAGATTAGATGGATTCGTTTCCATCTTTTTTATTTAGGAAAAACCTTGAAATATTTCTGAAAAAGAGTAAACTGTACATAGAAAGTTTTGGAGGTTCTGCATGAAGTTATATGTCCAGTTGATGATTATTTTCTCGATTTCCATCATTGGAGAGGGGATATCAAGTTTCTTCCATCTTCCTATTCCTGGCAGTATTATCGGACTGATTTTGCTTTTTCTTGCTCTGCAATTTAAGCTGTTGCGGCTCCGCCATGTCAGTATGGTTGGCAACTTTCTGTTGGGCAATATGACCATTCTTTTTCTACCTCCGGCTGTAGGGATTATGGATAAGTTTCATGTGATTGCCCCTTATCTGCTGCCAATTATTCTGATTATCCTCGGCGCCATTGTCTTAAATGTGGTCGTCATTGCACTTGTTGTACAATTCATCAAGCAGCATTTTGAAGGCGATTATGAGGAAGGAGGGGTGGACCATGTCTAGTTTATGGAGCAACCCGCTATTTGGCCTCGCCTTGTCCATTTTTGCCTACCTTATCGGGATGCTGATTTTCCGTAGATTTCCTCATCCTTTGACAACGCCTCTCCTTTTAGCAGCGATTTTGGTCATTGCGTTCTTGAAATTAACAGGTATTTCTTATAAGGACTACTATGTCGGTGGGGCTTATTTGAATAATTTAATCGTTCCGTCAACGGTTGCTTTGGGAATTCCGCTTTATAAGACCTTCCACCTGATGAAGCACCACGCTCGCAGTATCCTGCTAGGTACCTTTGTGGCTGTAGTGGTCAATACGACTTTTACGGCTCTGCTTGCGAAATTCTTTGGGATGGACTTCTTTTTAGCAATTTCCCTATTTCCAAAATCTGTCACAACAGCGATGGCAGTGGGTATTACTGATAAAATGCAGGGCTTGACAACCGTCACTCTGGTTGTTGTTGTGGCAACAGGTATTTTGACAAGTGTCATGGGGCCGACTATTCTTAAACTACTAAAAATTAAGGATCCAGTAGCGATTGGCCTAGCTCTAGGTGGTACGGGTCACGCAGTTGGTACCGGAACAGCTTTTAAATATGGGCAAGTTGCAGGAGCTATGGCCGGCCTTGCAATCGGAGTGACAGGAATCATGTACGTGATTGTCAGTCCAATCGTCGCAGCTATCATTTTAAAATAAGAAAAACATGGAGCAGTCTTTCTGAGAAATATTGCTTCATGTTTTTTATATTATCTTAGTTGATAGCTGCTAGTAGGGCATCTACTTGGGCAGACAGCTCATCAAGCTTGTCTTCTGCGATAGTCAGTTGACCAGTTCCCCAAGCTTCTGGATTGATACCGACACCAGTAAATTGGTCTACCACATTCATGCGAATAAATGGAAGCAGGCTACGGTAGTGCTTGAATACTTCATCAGGTGAAGTGCCATTAGCAACGGATGAAACGGTCACAAGCTTGGCATTGAGGGCAGAAGGGCCGGTTGGGTCTGACAAATCAAGTGCGCGTGAAGTCCAGTCTAGCAAGTTTTTCACTACGCCAGGGATAGCCAAGTTGTAGACAGGTGAGAAAATCCAGATGGCATCGGCTGCGAGGATTTCTTCACGAACCTTGGCAACAGCAGCTGGCGCTGGACTTTCGAGATCTTGGTTAAAGAATGGCACATCCTTGTAATCAAGATAAGACACTTCAGCTTTGCCAGCCAGAGCCTTTTCTGCTTGTGCTGCCAACTGATGATTGAATGAACCTTGACGAAGTGAGCCGATAATAAATAATACTTTAGACATAGATGAGTCTCCTTGTAAATGATTCAAATCAAGAGGATGAACTCTTGTTACAATCTATGTTACAACAATTATCACTAGTTAGCAATAATTTAGCTCAACTTTTTGAACGTTTTCAAAATCCGCACTAAATCTTCTTTGTCGTTTTTTGAAAGAATGGCAGTCATGTGTCGGATATTGGCGATGTGTTCTGGCAGGACCGTCTCGATTTTCTTCTGGCCCTGCTCGCTTAGTTGGATGAGAAAGGAGCGGCGGTCATTGGGGTCGCAGCTGCGGCTAATCCAGCCATCTCTTTCCATGTTTTTGATGACGACCGTCATATTTCCCGAAGTGGCTAATATGAGGTCAATTAAATCTTGAATCCGCAATTCTCCTTTACTATATAAGGTTTCCAAAACGGAAAATTGGGTCGGAGTCAAGTTGTGTTTTTTAAAAATTTGAGCTTCGATATTACGGATGGTTCGCTCAGCCTTATGGAGCACGATAATTGTCTTGAGGTCAAGTAGAGTCTCGTTGTCTAGGTTTTCAGTTATTCTCATAGGCTCATTTTATCAATAAGGAGTAATAAATGCAAATGTGATAAAAGTCCTAGAAAAATCAGGCTATTTGTAGTATAATGATTCAGTGAAACATAAAATTAAAGAAAAGGCTGAATTTCCTATTCGGCAGTATGCTATCGGGCTTTTTCTTGTCCTAACGGCGCTTGTTTTTTCATTTTTTACAGTTTTGCATCTTGCTATGGAACCGAGGCGGTCAGCGATGGAGGGATCTATAAAAGTCGCTAAGGAATATGCGGACTTGGAAACGCTAACTAGTTTTTCTATTTACAATGGCAAAGAGTCTTACTATAGCTTGCTTGGAAAAAATAGTAAAAAAGTGGAAGAAGCCGTTCTGATTTCCCAAGATTCTAACAAAATTTATGTGTATCAGTTGCAAGATGGGATTAGTCAGGCGGAGGCGGAGAAGCTGGCCAAGGATAATGGAGCGACCTCTATTGATAAGACCACTTTTGGTTTCTTAGACGGCCAGCCTGTTTGGGAAATTAAGTCTGGAACGAGCTATTACAATATCGGATTTGAGAGCAAAAGTTTGCTCAGCAAGGAGGGACTATGAAACTATCCAATCGTGTTTTAAATATGGAAGAAAGTGTGACCTTGGCAGCCGCCGCACGGGCCAAGGCTTTAAAGGCTGAAGGCAGGGACATCCTCTCTTTGACTTTGGGAGAGCC
This sequence comes from Streptococcus sp. DD04, assembly GCF_001578725.1. Taxonomy (NCBI): domain Bacteria; kingdom Bacillati; phylum Bacillota; class Bacilli; order Lactobacillales; family Streptococcaceae; genus Streptococcus; species Streptococcus sp. DD04. The sequence goes on along the minus strand of NZ_KQ968976.1, from coordinate 290,251 downwards.
AGATTTTCCGACGCCTAAGAATATCCAGCAAGCAGCGATTGCAGCGATTGAAGATGGTAGAGCGAGTTTTTATACGGTTGCAAGCGGTCTTCCTGAGCTAAAAGCAGCAATTGTAAAGTATTTTGCCAAATACTATGGCTATGAGATTCAGCCAAATCAAGTGACAGTAGCAACGGGCGCCAAATTCTCCCTCTATACTTTTTTTATGAGTGTGATTGATCCAGATGATGAAGTCATCATTCCAACTCCTTATTGGGTCAGCTATGCCGATCAGATTCTGATGGCTGAAGGAAAGCCTGTTTTTGCTCAAGCGACAGAGGAAAACAACTTTAAGGTGACAGTTGCCCAGCTGGAAGCCGTCCGCACTGAGAAGACCAAGGTTTTGGTTCTGAACACGCCGTCCAATCCGACTGGTATGATTTATACAGCAGAAGAGCTTCTGGCTATTGGAAACTGGGCTGTTGAGCATGACATTCTGATCTTGGCAGACGATATTTATGGCCGCTTGGTCTATAATGGCAATAAATTTACGCCGATTTCTAGTCTGTCAGAGGAGATCCGCAAGCAAACAGTCGTTATCAACGGTGTTTCTAAAAGCTACTCTATGACGGGCTGGCGGATTGGTTATGCTGTAGGTGCTCCAGAGATTATTTCAGCGATGAGCAAGGTTGCAGGGCAAACGACTTCTAATCCAACAGCAGTGGCGCAATATGCGGCTATTGAAGCCTTGACGGGCAGTCAGGATACGGTCGAAAATATGAGATTGGCCTTTGAAGAACGCCTGAATACTATTTATCCTTTGCTGGCTCAAGTGCCTGGCTTTGAAGTCGTCAAGCCTCAGGGAGCCTTCTATCTCTTCCCAAATGTTAAAAAAGCGATGGAAATGAAAGGCTATACCGATGTGACAGCCTTTACCACAGCGATTTTAGAAGAAGTAGGTGTGGCTCTAGTGACAGGAGACGGGTTTGGTGCGCCAGAAAATGTCCGCCTCAGCTATGCGACTGACATGGATACCCTGAAAGAAGCGGTTCAACGTCTCAAGGATTTTATGGAGAAGTAGGAATGATCGATCATTTTACCCTTAAGGTAAAGAGTTTAGAAGTTTCTAAAGCTTTCTATCAAGCCACTTTAACTCCTTTAAATTATCACCTTCAATTTGATACGGGGCAGGTCGTTAGTTTCACAGAACCGCGAGATGCGGATCCAGGTGGTGATTTTTGGCTAAATGTTGGTCAACAAGAGCCGATGCATTTTGCCTTTAGTGCTCAAACTTGTCAAGAAGTAGATGCTTTCTATCAAGCAGCTTTGGCTGCTGGAGGAAAGGATAATGGTGCACCTGGCGAGCGTAAAAATTACCATGTGGGATACTATGCGGCCTTTGTGATAGACCCAG
>NZ_KQ968976.1:282497-288830 GCF_001578725.1 Streptococcus sp. DD04 | reverse complement strand
ACAACATTGAGGCTGTTTATCATAAAAAATAAAATAGAAAAGAGAGAACACGTGTCGAAAAAGTATGTAACGATTATTGATGTAAAAAATCATGTTGGTGAAGAAGTAACGATTGGTGCTTGGGTAGCCAACAAGTCAGGAAAAGGGAAAATTGCTTTCTTGCAGTTGCGCGACGGTTCTGCCTTTTTCCAAGGAGTAGCCTTCAAGCCTAACTTCATTGAGAAATTTGGCGAAGAAGAAGGATTGGAAAAGTTTGATATTATCAAACGCTTGAGCCAAGAAACGTCTGTTTATGTGACAGGGATTGTCAAGGAAGACGAGCGTTCAAAATTTGGCTACGAGCTAGATATTACAGACATCGAAGTAATTGGTGAGTCAAATGACTATCCAATCACGCCTAAAGAACATGGGACTGACTTCCTCATGGACAACCGTCATTTGTGGCTACGTTCTCGTAAGCAAGTGGCTATGATGCAAATCCGCAATGCCATTATCTACGCTACCTATGAATTCTTTGACAAGAATGGCTTTATGAAGTTTGACAGCCCAATCTTGTCAGGAAATGCAGCAGAAGACTCAACTGAGCTCTTTGAAACAGACTACTTCGGAACTCCAGCTTACTTGAGTCAGTCAGGTCAGCTTTATCTGGAAGCAGGTGCTATGGCTCTTGGTCGTGTCTTTGACTTTGGTCCTGTATTCCGTGCCGAAAAATCAAAAACCCGTCGTCATTTGACTGAGTTCTGGATGATGGATGCAGAGTATTCATACTTGACACATGATGAATCACTCGACTTGCAAGAAGCTTATGTTAAAGCCTTGATTCAAGGTGTTCTTGACCGTGCTCCTCAAGCTTTGGAAACACTGGAACGTGATGTAGAACTTTTGAAACGCTATATTGCAGAGCCTTTCAAGCGTGTTAGCTATGATGAAGCGATTGACCTCTTGCAAGCGCATGAAAATGATGAAGATGCAGACTACGAACATCTGGAACATGGAGATGACTTTGGTTCACCGCATGAAACATGGATTTCAAACCATTTTGGTGTACCAACCTTTGTCGTGAACTACCCAGCAGCTATCAAGGCTTTCTACATGAAGCCAGTTCCTGGAAATCCAGACCGTGTCCTCTGTGCAGACCTACTTGCACCAGAAGGCTACGGTGAAATCATCGGTGGTTCTATGCGTGAGGAAGACTATGATGCCCTCGTTGCTAAGATGAATGATCTTGGTATGGATACGACAGAATATGAATTCTACCTTGATCTTCGTAAGTATGGAACAGTTCCGCACGGTGGCTTCGGTATCGGTATCGAGCGTATGGTAACCTTTGTAGCAGGAACCAAGCATATCCGTGAAGCCATTCCATTCCCACGTATGCTGCACCGTATTAAACCATAAAACGAATCAAACGCCCATGGGGCGTTTTTTCAAAGCACTAGAAAGAAGAGGTGGAGATCATGTAAACAGCGGATTAACAAGTGATAAAGGATAGAAATTAGAAAACACTTGTTAAAGGAGAAAATATGTTTAAAAGAAGTTATCGGAAAAATATCGGCCTAATGGCCGGAGTAGAATTTTTTGCCTTTCTAGGCATTACCAGTTTTTGGATTTTATTTCTAAGTCAAAACGGCATGTCACTTTGGCAGATTGGGCTTTTGGAAAGTATTTTTCATGCGACTAGCGTTATTTGTGAAATTCCTTCTGGGATGTTGGCGGATCGCTTTTCCTATAAGACCAATCTTTATCTGAGCCGGATAGCTGGGATTGTGTCTTCTGTTCTCATGTTGGCCGGGCAGGGGAACTTTTGGGTTTATGCACTGGCTATGGTGATTAGTGCTTGGTCCTATAATTTTGATTCGGGGACAAGTGCGGCCTTGGTTTATGATTCTTCTGTAGAGGCTGGACTCAAGGAACGTTACTTATCCATCTCCAGTTTTATGTCTGGAGTGGCTGAAGCGACCCGGTCTTTGGGAACGGTCTGGGCTGGATTTTTTGTCCATGGACAATTGCATCTGACCTACTATATCATGATTGGCACCTCTATCATCGTTCTTTTCTTGACTTGGATGCTGAAAGAGCCGAGTGTCAAAGCAGAAAAAGCTGAGCGTTTGACTATGAAAAAGATTATTTGGGCTGTCAAAGAGGAGTTGCAGAGAAATCCTAGTCTTTTTACCTGGATGATTCTGTCACAGATCATCTGCACCTTGATGTGTATGTTTTATTTTTATTATCAGAATCAATTGCCTGACTTAAAAGATTGGCAGATTTCGGTAGTCATGCTGATTGGCAGTGCTTTGAATATCTTAGCGGTCTATCTGGCGAGTGTGATTGGAAAGAAGTTTTCTGCCTTGAAACTTTTTCCTTCAGTGGTTTTTCTAACTGGAGCAAGCTACCTGCTGTCCTATTTTGGCACGCCAATCATCTATATTTTGATTTATCTAATCAGCAACGCCTTGTATGCTCTTTTTCAGCCGATTTTTGACAATGATTTACAAAAACAGCTGCCAAGTGAAGTACGGGCGACCATGCTCAGTGTCTACTCTATGATGTTCAGCCTGAGTATGATTGTCATTTTCCCTGTGACGGGCTGGTTGATTGATTACTTTGGCTTCGACCGGACTTTTATAGCTTTAGGCGGCTTCTTATTAGTAACGACACCATTTTTGCATATGGGTCTAAAGAAAATAAGCCAGAACTTACAAGAAATCTAATATCAATATTCTCTTTCTGCTGGTCAGAAGGAGAATATTTTTTAGCCTTTGAAAATTATGGTAAAATAAATACAGTTTAATGGAGAAGTAGGCGGTATGAAAGATTTATTGAAATATTTCAAGGGCTATATTAGGGAGTCTCTGCTCGGGCCCTTGTTCAAGCTTTTGGAGGCCAGTTTTGAACTGTTGGTTCCGATTTTGATTGCGGGGATTGTGGATGAGACTATTCCCCGAAAGGACAGCTCCCATCTCTACTGGATGGTTTTTCTTTTGATGGGCTTGGCTGCGCTGGGCGTGGTGGTAGCGGTGGTGGCCCAGTATTATTCGTCAAAGGCGGCAGTGGGCTTTACTCGTCAGATGACAAGAGACCTCTATCAAAAAATCCTGCGTTTGCCCAAGGCTAGTCGGGATGAGTTGACGACTTCTAGCTTGGTGACTCGGCTGACGAGCGACACCTATCAGATCCAGATGGGCATCAATCAATTTCTTCGTCTCTTTCTGCGGGCGCCTATCATCGTTTTTGGCTCCATCATCATGGCCTTTACTATCAGTCCGGTCATTACCTTGTGGTTCTTGCTCATGGTGGCAATTTTAACGGCTATTATCGTTTTCATGTCTCGTCTGATGAATCCTCTCTATGCCAAGATTCGTCAGCTGACTGACCAGCTCGTCAATCTGACGCGTGAGCAGCTGCAGGGCATGCGGGTCATACGCGCTTTCGGTCAGACCCAGCGCGAGGTTCAGACCTTTCGCAATCGTAATGAGCTCTATAAGACATGGCAAATCAGGACTGGAGCTCTGGCTAGTCTGATTAGCCCTCTGACCTTTCTTACGGTCAATGGTACCCTGATTGCTGTGATTTGGCAGGGGAATAGCTTTATCGGCAAGGGTTTGCTGACCCAGGGGATGCTAGTGGCCTTGGTTAATTATTTATTGCAAATTTTGGTGGAATTGCTCAAACTGGCGATGCTAGTAAATTCCCTCAATCAAAGCTATATCAGTGCAGGTCGTATCAATCAGGTATTCGAGCAAGCAGAAGAAGATGTCCTGCAGGAATTAGTGCAGGAAACAGCTCTGCCGGATCAAGCCATTAAAGTCCAGCAGGTCAGCTTTTCCTATCCCAATGCGGCTAGTCCTGCTTTGACTGGTCTGACTTTTGATTTGAAAAGAGATCAGACTTTGGGGGTTATTGGAGGGACAGGTTCAGGGAAGTCTACTCTGGTTCAGCTGCTGACTCATCTCTATCCAGTTGCTGCTGGTCAGTTGACTATCTTTTCCCAAGGACGCAGTCCTAAAAATCTGAGCGAATGGCGGTCTTGGATCAGTCTGGTACCTCAGAAGGCGGAGCTTTTTCAAGGAACTGTTCGCTCCAATCTGACTTTAGGATTGTCAACCAAGCCAACAGATGCAGACTTGTGGCAGGCTTTAGAGATTACTCAGGCGGCAGACTTTGTCTCTCAGAAGGAAAATAGCTTGGATGCGACTGTAGAGGCCTTTGGTCGGAATTTTTCTGGCGGTCAGCGTCAGCGTTTAACCATTGCCAGAGCTGTCTTGCGGAGGGCGCCCTTCTTGGTTTTAGATGATGCGACCTCAGCTCTGGACTATCTGACAGAGGCTAGACTCTTGCAGGCCATTAAGAATGAATTGACAGAGACCAGTTTGGTCGTGATCTCTCAGCGGACCAATAGCTTGCGCTCAGCGGATCAAATTTTAGTCCTAGATAAGGGAGAACAGGTGGCTCTTGGTCGCCATGAGGAACTCTTAGTCAGCTCTGCTATTTACCGAGAAATTCATCACTCACAGCATAGTCAAGGAGAGGAGGGAAAGCATGAAGCATAAGACATCACCTAGCAGCTTGAGGCGTTTGACTCGAGATTTGCTGCAGGCGCGCTGGCTCTTTCTCCTAGCTAGTCTGGGAACGGTGGCTCAAGTGGCTCTGACTGTTCTTCTTCCAGTTTTAATCGGGAATGCGGTTGATAGTGTTCTTCTTCCTCAAGCGGAGCAGCATGTGATGCCGATTTTGGGCCAGATGCTGCTGGTTATCTTAGCCAATACGCTGATTCAATGGCTCAATCCCTTGCTCTATAATCAGCTGGTCTATCGCTATAGCCAGCAGCTCCGACAGGGTGTTATCAAGAAAGTTCATTATCTGCCTTTGGCCTATCTGGATCGGCAGGGAACCGGTGACTTGGTTAGTCGTGTGACGACCGATTTGGAGCAACTCAGCAATGGCCTACTCATGGTTTTTAATCAATTTTTTGTGGGTTTGCTGACAATTTTAGTGACTATCATTAGCATGGCCAGATTGGACTTCTTCCTCCTTCTTTTGGTTTTGATTTTGACGCCCCTTTCTCTTTTCTTAGCGCGCTTTATAGCCAAAAAGAGTTTTAGCTTTTTCCAACGTCAGACGCAGGTGAGAGGGGGACAGACCCAGCTGATTGAGGAAAGTCTGACCCAGGAAAGTCTGATACAAGCTTTTAATGCTCAAGAACAGTTTGATACAGCTTTTAGTCGCAGCAATCAAACCTATGCAGATTATTCGCAGGCGGCCATTTTCTATTCTTCGACGGTCAATCCTTCGACTCGTTTTATCAATGCCTTGATCTATGCTTTGATTGTGGGCTTTGGGGCTGTACGCATCATTCAGGGAACAGGCTTTACGGTTGGGCAGCTAGTAACCTTTCTCAACTATGTCAACCAGTACACCAAGCCTTTCAATGATATATCGTCAGTCATGTCGGAATTGCAGAGCGCTTTAGCTTGTGCGGAGCGGATTTATAGCGTTTTGGACCAAGAAGAAATAGCAGAGTCTGGTCAGGAAATTCTTCATCCTGAAAATGTCAAAGGACAGATTAGCTTTGAGCATGTGGCTTTTGGCTATGAGCCTGGTAAAGAGCTGATTCAGGATTTGAATATAAGGATTCCAGTAGCTAGTAAGGTTGCTATTGTCGGGCCAACTGGTGCGGGCAAGTCTACCTTAATCAATCTCCTCATGCGCTTTTACAATGTAGACAGTGGTCTTATTTCGCTAGACGGTACTCCCATTAGTCATTACACCAGAGCCTCTTATCGTCAGCAGTTCGGTATGGTACTGCAAGAGACTTGGCTCAAGACGGCGACTATACACGACAACATAGCTTTTGGCCGGCCAGACGCCAGCCGAGAAGAGGTTATTGCAGCTGCCAAGGCGGCCAATGCTCATTTCTTTATCCAGCAGCTGCCTCAGGGGTACGACACCTACCTAGCGGATGCTGGAGACTCTCTTTCTCAAGGTCAGCGGCAGCTCTTGACCATTGCTCGTGTCTTCCTCGCTGTTCCTAAAATCCTAATCTTGGATGAGGCGACTTCCTCTATCGATACTCGGACAGAAGTCTTGATTCAGGAGGCTTTCAGCAAGCTCATGGTGGGACGGACTAGCTTTATCATCGCCCACCGCCTGTCCACTATTCAAAATGCGGACATCATCCTCGTCATGGTAGATGGTGATATCGTCGAACATGGGAATCATCAGGAGCTCATGGCAGACAGAGGTGTTTATTACCAAATGCAGACGGCGCAGGAGTAAGAGGGCAGCTTAGTGAAAGTTTGGGAGCGAGTTTATAGATTAATGATAAACAAAACT
>NZ_KQ968976.1:257024-281159 GCF_001578725.1 Streptococcus sp. DD04 | reverse complement strand
AGCGACTCAAATTTAAAAAGCTAGAGTTCCATAATTGGGAATCTCTAGCTTTTTTGTGACTGAGAACTATTTTGTCTCAGACTCTTTTACTTATAGTTCAACTTTCTCCACCCCAGTCTCCGTCAGTCGGTAAATCTTCTGACAGACTTCTTTGAGAAAGATCCGATCGTGGGAGACAGCGATAATGGCGCCGGGATAGCTGGCCAATAGTTGGCGAACCTGGGGCTGAGAGATGGGAGAAAAGTTGCGGGTTGGCTCGTCCAGAAGGAGGACATTGGGACGGTCTAGGACTAGTTTGAGCAGGAGGAGCTTGGCTTTCTGACCTCCGGAAAGCTGCCCAATCGAGTGGCGAGCCTCGTCGCGCGTGAACTGGAGACTAGCTAGATGGGTCAGAATTTTCTCCTCCTGAGCCTTGTCGCTAGAGGGAGCCAGAAAGTCCAAAGGACTGCTCTCATCAGCCAGCAAGTCGCCATAATGCTGGGGCATGTAGCCGACCCGCATATCTGTCCGCTCACGCAGAATCTTCCATATTTCCTTAAGCAGAGTAGACTTGCCTGAGCCATTAGCACCAATTAGTCCAATTTTTTCCTGGCCGCAGACCTCCAGAGTCAGGTTCTGCGCCAGTTGTCGTCCGTCTACTTCCAGTTTTATGCCTTCTAATTTTAGGATTCTTTTGGTCAATGGCAGAGCTTCTATGTTTGAGAAGTGAAGGCTGATAACATCTTCCTGTGTTGGGATTTCAGTCATTTCAGCGCCTGCTTTTTCAAATCGTTTGCCCTGCGAAAGAACGTTTTTCATCTTCTTAGCCACCAGTCGACCTGCAGTAGCGTCATGGGTGTTTCGTAAAGTATGCTCCACACTCTGCTTAACCCGTCGGTGTTTTTCCATGGTCTTAGCGTGTTCTTCCCGCTCTTTCCGTGCTAGTTGTCCTTGTTTCTCAAAGGCCTCCTGACGTTGCTGGCGGTAATTTTCATAGTCCAGACTTTTGACGCTGGTTCTAGCCTCCTGTTTCTTTTTGATTCGCTCCAGATGAACAATCTTGGTCGCAGCTTGAGCGAGAAAGTGCTCGTCGTGAGAGACGAAAAGGACCGTTCTCTGGCTGTGGCTGATAAAGTTTTCCAGCCAAGTCAGAGTTTCGATATCAAGGTCATTAGAGGGCTCGTCAAGAAAGAGAATGTCCCAATCAATGGCTAGTTTCTTGATAAGCTGGACCTTGAGTTTTTCTCCTCCAGATAGGCTAGCGAGCTGCTGCTGACTGGCAAAATGCTGGCTGTCAAAGTTGAGCTCCCCAGCAAAGCGGTAGAGCTTGGTATAGTCCAGCTCGGTTTCAAAATCAGCAAAGAAATAATCATTGAGCGTCAGTTGGGCATCCTCTGAAGGCAGTTGCTGGGGCAGGTAAACAGCAGCAGTATAGGACTTATCAATCTGCCCGCTGTAGCTGACATAGGAATTGACAAGCTGCGCGTCTAGCAGGAGCTTGAGCAGGGTGGACTTGCCATTGCCCTCTTCACCGATAATAGCGACCTTGTCTCCTTGATTGACAGTCAGCGACAGATCTTTGACTAACTCTTTCAGGTCTTTTAGGTGGGTAATGGTTAGATTTCTTATTTGCAGCATAGATGTCTCCTTCGTTTTATAACACAAAATACAGCCCTGCTTTATTTAGCAGAGCTGTTGAGATTGCACAAAGAAGACACAGGAGTGTCCAAGTAGGGGCATTCGTTTGTAGACTTCCATCTTACACTGTCATAGGAGCGACAGGATTGATCTAAAGATAAGCAAATAGGAGCTTGAAAGCACAAAAAAACGAAAGTCCCGCGGATATGCAGAAACATGACAAAATCTACTAAATAAAGTTTCCTTTAAAAAATAGACTTAATTTTTCATGTCTCCGTGTACCTCCGAAATCATTCTATCTTTAGTCTAGCAAAAGGAGCAATATAAGTCAATAAAAATCCTGAAAGATTACTTTCAGGATTCGTCATATCTATACATTAAGCACCTTGTCCAAGAAGTCCTTGAGACGTGGATGCTGAGGGTTATCGAAGATTTGGTCTGGTTTGCCGTCTTCTAGAAACTCACCGTCAGCGGTAAAGATGACGCGATTAGCGACCTGACGGGCAAAGCCCATCTCATGGGTCACAATCAGCATGGTCATACCTTGCTGAGCCAGATCTTTCATAACGTTCAACACGTCGCCGACCATTTCAGGGTCAAGGGCAGAAGTCGGCTCATCAAAGAGCATGATGTCTGGGTTCATGGCAAGACCTCGGGCGATGGCAACCCGCTGTTTTTGTCCTCCTGACAGGCTGTCAGGATTGGCATCGGCCTTATCCGCCAAACCAACCTTCTCCAGCAGCTCCATGCCTAGTTTATCAGCTTCGGCTTGGGTCAGTCGCTTGTGCTCAACTGGAGCAAAGGTGATATTCTGTAGGACGGTCATGTGTGGGAAGAGATTGAAGTGCTGGAAGACCATTCCGATATCTTCACGCACATGATCCACATTCGTAGTCTTATCTGTCAGATCATAACCATTGACGGTAATCGTTCCACTAGTTACTTCTTCAAGCAGGTTCAAGCTGCGTAGGAAAGTTGATTTCCCAGAGCCAGAAGGGCCGATGATACAGACGACATCCCCCTCGTAAAACTTAGCAGTGATACCCTTCAGAACTTCGTTTTCTCCATAGTATTTATGTAAATCATTCACATCAATTTTTAATTTTGCCATTACTTAATCCTCCTTTCTAAGCGTTTTGCCAAGCGAGTCAAGAGTGTGATGATGACCAAGTAGAGCACTGCTAGGATGGCATACATCTTGAAGCTCTGATAGTTACGGGCAATGATGATTTTACCTGTTTGGAAGAGCTCAACAAGCCCAATCGCCGATACGATAGTTGTATCTTTGAGGGCGATAACGAACTGGTTGACAAAGTTTGGTAGCATAATCTTGGTTGCTTGAGGCAGGATAATCTTGCGCATGGTCTTTCCATACGAAATCCCTAGACTTCGGCTAGCTTCCATCTGTCCAGCTGGAACGGCTTGAATCCCTCCGCGAACAATCTCGGCGATATAAGCACCAGCATTGAGTGACAGGGCAATTGTTCCTGCGACAAAGTCGTTAATCGGACTTTGCTGACCAGTCATAGACTCAAGGAAGTTTGGAATTCCCCAGAAAATGAAGGCTGCCAGAATCATGAGTGGGATACCACGAATAACATCGACAAAAATTTCTGAAATAATGCGAAGCGCTTTGATTGGGCTGACGCTAAACATCCCAAAGATAATCCCGATGACCATGGCAATTGCAAAAGAAAGAAGTGCCAGAGCGATAGTGACACCCAGACCGCTCAAAAGTTGTTTGTAATTGTTTTGGAGTAGTCCCCAGATGGTTGTTTCGTCAACGGTCGTAGAATCATCTTTGTCAGCTGATAGATATTTATCAAGGATTTCTTGGTATTTACCATTCGCTTTCAGATTGGCCAGACCGTTATTGAACATTTCAATAAGCTCAGAATTGGTTCCTTTTTTCACTGCAAAAGCAACTTCACCACTAGGAGTTCCTTTAATTGGTGTTTTCATTTTCTTGCCTTGGTTGATGGCATATTTGACAACGGGCTCATCGTCCATAATGGCAGCGACAGAGCCAGAGTTCAGACTATCATACATCGAAGAACCGTCTGAAAAAGTTTTGATTTTATAGCCGTATTTGCTTTGATTTTCGACTAGGAAGGTTTGGGAGGCTGTCCCGTTTTTGACTCCAACGGTCTTTCCTTTCAAGTCGTCATAAGAGCTAATAGTGCTTGATTCTGTCACAGCAAGAATGGAGTTAGCTGTGTAGTAAGGATCAGAGAAATCAAAGGTCTCTTTACGAGCATCTGTCACAGACATTCCGGCAATCATCCCGTCAGTTTGGCCAGATTGAACAGCATTGATGGCAGCATCAAAGCCAGGGTTAGAAATTTCAAGTGTAAAACCTTGGTCTTCAGCAATGGCTTTAATCAAGTCCATGTCAATACCAGTGTAATGGTTGCTATCATTTTGGAAAACGAAAGGAGCAAATGATGAGTCACTGGAAATCGTATATTTAGCTTTGACTGGGGTGGCTTTTTGTCCAGATTTGGTTGTTGTTTCTGGCACTGCAGAGTTTGACGAACTGTTTGAGGCAGAAGTCCATTTGCTGATGATGTCTTTCAATATCCCATCTTTTTTCATTTGAGCCAATGCTTCGTTGAACTCAGTCACTAGGTATTCGTATTTGCTGCCTTTTTTGACACCAAATGCAAAGCTACCAACAGCCTCACCCTTCATTGAAATTTTCAAATCTTGACCTTGGCTGATTGCGTATTCAATGACGGGTTGGTCATCCATGACCGCGTCAACCGCTCCAGCTGACAGACTATTATACATGAGATCACCCGTATCAAACGTTTTGATGGTGAAGCCATACTTATCTTTGATTTTTTCAAGGAAACGTTGCGCGGCAGTACCGTTTTTGACACCGACTGTTTTTCCTTGGAGTTGGTCATAGGATTTTATTGTATTAGCCTTAGTCGTTGCAATGACAACTTTTGTGTCATAATATGTATCAGACATGGTAAAGACTTTTTCGCGTTCAGCAGTCTTGGTCATACCTGCCATAATGGCGTCGGCTTGTCCCGCTTGGACCGCATTAACAGCAGCGTCAAATCCAGGGAAGGACATATCGATATCCCATCCTTTGATTTCAGCGACCTTATTGATAATGTCTACATCAATTCCTTTGTATGTTTGGTCGGAATCTTTAAATTCAAAAGGCGCATAAGCCGTGTCAGATACGATTTTGATTGTATCTGCATGAATTGTTGTTCCTAATACAAAGATAGGGAATAATGCTAGCAGAAAAGCTATGATTTTTTTCTTCATACTTTCTCTCCTTTGGTAGAATATTGTCTGATTATATCAGAAAAATTTGAGAAAGGCAAATATTTTTTGAATTCCATGTTATATTTTCTAACACAGAGCAAAAACAGTGCCAATGTTAAGCGCTGTTTTACTTTGCTTGGATAATATGCTAGAATTGAGACACACTTGTGGATTTGAAGGAAATTTATATGAAGGAAATTAAAAGTGATATTTTGATTGCCCAACAAATAGCGACTGTTTTGAAAACTGGGGGAGAAGCACTCGCCATTGTTGTAGGTGCTTATAAAGATGAGCAAACTAAACTTTTGGGAAATGATTCTGCACATTATGCAATAGAGCTTTCTCAAAGCAAAGCTAAGGATATTTCTGTTGCTATTCAATCAGTTTGCACCAATATCCAAAGCGTTGCAGAGGAATTTCAAGCTATTGATGAGGCTAGTGCCAGTAGATTTCAGCTGATGGAGGGCCGAAATCGTGAATAAGGAGCAGAAGCTCAATGAGCTGAGAAAAGAGGAAGCACGGCTGTTTCGACAGGAGGAAAGATTGCTGAAGGAAAAAAGGTTGCTGGAGAATCAAACAGAAGGTTTTGAAAGGTATTGTTCAGATGCACAAACTCAGCTCTGGGATTCTTTCGAGACCTATCCTTCTTCCAGAATCTTTTTTGAGCAGTTGCAGTCAGTGGCATTCTATGAGTCATGTATGATTTCTGAAAGCTTCTTAGATGATTTGGATAAAGTGAATCTTCAAAAGTGGAAGTTAGAAGATGATTTAAATGATTTCTATCACGAGGGTATCAGAATCAACCAAATGGAGGATGAAGAAGATGGGAATTGAAGTTTATTGCGGAAGTTTAGATGCCCAGGCCGAGAGTACAACAATTATGACTAAAAACCAGTTGGAGTGCTATAAAGAATTGGGGAAGGCTCTGGAACAAGCGGAGAATTCTGCATCCTCCTTATCTGGTAAAGCTTATGATTCTTTTAGAGCTTTTATCAGCGATGTCATTGTTCCTTTAAAGGAAGCAGGAATAGCCTTATCTGAAGCGACTCAGATAGATGTGCAGTCTCTTCCAAAGGACTATCGTACACAAGTTGCGGATGAGGATTTGCAAGAGGATAAACTGGTAGAGGATATTCAGCGTTATGATCAGCTTCTTGCAGCTAATCTAGATTTGCTAGATGTTATTGTGACAAGTAAGTCCACTAGTCCTGGTAGTTTTCAACGGCTACAGGGACTGCAGAAACTGAACGACACCTATACTGCAGCTCGAAAAGAGCTTCAGGAAAAGTTGGATAAACTCAGAGCTTTTAATGCTAGTTCTCCTGAAATATTTGGAGATATTGCCGCTTTGGCGCAAGCAATTGATACTGGTGTGGGGCAGCTAGCTAGCTCTTGGGATGTTAATACAGGGACCTATAGTATTCCTGCGGATTTATCGTGGACGACAGTAGCGGGAGAACTAAAAGCAAATCGTGCTTTTGCTAAGAAATATCAGATTGAGCGACCGCACAATCTGTCATGGAAGGAATACAACTCTTATATCACAGGTCTGCGCCAACAGGCCGAAGAGTTGAAGAAAGTTGATGGCTGGGATGATACCGCGGTAAAAAGTTATGTCACTCAGATTAAATCAAGCACAGCAAAACTTCAGACGGGCCAAGAGTTCTACAATAAACGTGACGAACTCTATGCTCAGACCAAGGAAGTGGGCTCAGATGTCTATACGACTGTGTATGTAGCGAGTGAACTGGATTCCAGACAGAAGTTAAAGTTAGTACTTAAGCATTTAGGGGCTGAAGTAGATGAACATAATTTCATGTATTTAACTAGTGCTACTCATAAATTTTCTGATAAAATGGCGCCTCATGGAGATTTTTTGATGTATTTTAGAAAAGATGTAATTTTGACTTTTAAGGATAAATCGCTTAAGGACGATAAATCTGGGTTAGGTCAGCAGATTCACCTTTTCCGCTATTATCTGGATCGTCAAGCAATTTACTATATTCGAAATAACTATGAGGGAGCTAGCGATTATGAAAAACTTTTGACGTATGGCGAAGAGCAAGGTATTACCTTTGATTATACAACGGGAGCTAACTATCACAATCGTTATGATAAAGATACAGATATTTTTAGACGTCCTTACAATATGAAAGTTCAAGTTCCTAAAGAAAACACAGTTCGTTCAAAAAAAGATTTAAATAATGCTCGGATGGTCGAATTTATTGTGAATCTCGAAACAGGAGAATTTGAGACTCAATGGGATGCCTATGATCAGCATAAATTGCCTGATGGTAGATACGATTCCAATCCAGAACATTATACTCATGATGAATTGCATGAAATTGCTAACACGGAATCCTTTAACTACGGTCCATCAAAAGGGAATAATGACGCAGTCAAAGGAATTTATGCCGGTCAACATAATAGATTGGATGTTACGCAGCCGGCAGACTCTGAACTCAGGCAAAAAGCCAAGAATATCTTCAAATCTGAAGGAGATTTGGGTAAAAAGGGCGGCCAGTATGCAGATATTGTAAAAGGAGGAGGACACAAAGATTATGAAGCTTGGCAAGAAAAAACAAAGGGCATGTCCGAAGATGAAAAAGTGGCAGAGTATGATAAATATAAAGAGTATGCTAGTGGGATCAAGCTTAGTAATCATGGTTATTCTGGTTATACTCATAGCAAACAATATCAAAAAGACCACGAGTGACGCATATTCAATTTTATCAAATAAGAGATTTATTTTTGTTAAAAGCATGTCAGATATTGAGGCAAACAATGATTTTGGAACAGGATTTGATTTAAAAGATAAAGAGTTTTACTATGCTCATGGAGCTGCGATTAAAGACAATAAACTTTTTGGGGGGAGTAGTTCATACGGAGTAAAGGAGTATTTTGAAAGAGCACTAAATAATGAAATATCCTCAATTCTTCTTAATTTAGATGTTAGTCCTGATGAAATAAAAAATCAAACTATCAAATTACTCGCTCACCTGAATCGCTGGTAAATAAATCCTTATTAAAAGAAAAATATCCACCCGAATTTGAGTTACAATACTTCTACAGGGAAGAAGATCAGTTTTCAAAGGTGCGCATCACATACAACAAAGAATTTCTGCCAACCAAGATAGAATGGTATTACAAAGGCGAGGAAGGGCTTAAGTGGTACACTTGGCGGACTTATTCTTATCCCTTCAAGAATAAGGCAGAGTTTGATAAACGATTAGACGAAGAAATAGCCAACATTGAAGAGATTGCTAGAGAAAACGAAGGGGATTGATAGGTTTTTCTATTTTTTCATACCAAAGAATCAATGAAGAATAAGATGAAGAGGATTAGATAATTGAAACTTGGCAAGAAAAATGAAGATCATGTTTGATTGCGTTTGTTCAAAAACCCAAGTTTATAAAGAATAGAGGTGAGGATTGTGGCAAGGGCTTTGATTTATAGAATAAAAAATTTTCAAATCCTAATCAGGCAGCTATAAAAGATGCTTCTCTTTTTGACTCTTCTACAATAATATATATGATAATTTAAAAAAGGAAGGAACATGTTTATGTTTAAATCGCGTATGTTGGACAATATTAAACTGTCTCGCTATATACCGGCCATTTGGTTGGCAGTTTTACTTGCGATTGGTTTTGTCTATTTAGGAGAAATAATTGCATTTGCTGGAATGATTCCGGTCGGGCTTATCATCGGGATCTTGCTTGGTCTTGCAAATCCAGCAGCTGATCGGACGGCAGTTATGGAAGTGGTCGGACATTATGGTATCTTTTTTCAGCTGGGTAGTTTTTTCTTTATTGGTCTAGTTGTTTTTTTCTGGGTCAAGTTTGGAGAAAAGAGACCTTTTTCCAGTCTGGGCTTCTTTAAGAGAGGATGGCTGAAAGAGCTGGGCAGAGGCTTCCTGATTGGGGCAGCACAGTTTTCGCTCGTCGTCGCTTTGCTATTGCTAACGGGTACGGGAAGCCTAGAATGGTCACAGCTTAGCTTAGAACCATTTCTCTTTATCCTTGCTTTGATTCCTTTTTGGATCCTTCAAGGGGGAGCGGAGGAGTTGGTTACTCGTGGCTGGCTCTTTCCAGCAGTTAGCGCTAAGTCAAATATCTTCATTGGGATCTTGATTTCTAGTGCTCTATTCGGGGCATTGCACCTTTTTAATCCTGGTGTGACAGTCCTTTCCATTGTCAATATCGTGCTAGACGGTATCTTTGCTTGTTTCCTTATGCTCAAGTATGACAACATGTGGGTATTGGCTGGCATGCATGGAGCTTGGAACTTTGTCCAAGGAAATATCTATGGCATCCAGGTCAGTGGTCAAGGAGCTATTGCCTCTGTCTTCAACTACACTTCCCAATCTTCTATGGACTGGCTTTCTGGCGGTGCCTTTGGCGCAGAAGGCTCTGTTATTACCAGTATCGTTTTGATTGGCTGCATTGTCTATCTTTACTGGTCACTGAAAAAAGAAAATCGCCTGCCTCAGGCACTAATGTTTAAAAAATAAAAATTTCGCTCAGTTAAGTAAGCTGGGCGTTTTTTATGCTGATTATCGAGATGAATGGCAATAGGTAATTTATAGTAGAGAAGCGGATTCCTAAGCTAGAGCCAAATCCAGAGAAAATAGGGCAAATATGGTAAAATGATAGAAGCAAAAGTTGAGGAATAAAAGATGATTAACAGAATAACAGATAATAAATTTGAATTGGTTTCCAAATACGAGCCTTCTGGTGACCAGCCCCAGGCTATCGAGCAGCTGGTGGATAATATCGAGGGCGGAGAGAAGGCGCAGATTCTTATGGGAGCGACTGGTACTGGTAAGACCTATACCATGAGTCAGGTTATCGCTCAGGTCAACAAGCCAACTCTGGTTATTGCCCATAATAAAACGCTGGCCGGCCAGCTTTATGGTGAGTTCAAGGAGTTCTTCCCCAATAACGCGGTGGAATACTTCGTTTCCTACTATGATTACTACCAGCCTGAAGCTTATGTGCCTTCTAGTGATACTTATATCGAAAAAGATAGCTCAGTCAATGACGAGATTGATAAGCTCCGTCACTCAGCGACTTCTGCCCTCTTGGAGCGCAATGACGTAATTGTCGTGGCTTCGGTCTCTTGTATCTACGGTCTGGGTTCGCCTAAGGAATACTCAGATAGCGTGGTTAGCCTACGTCCTGGACTAGAGATTTCTCGTGACAAACTGCTTAATGATTTGGTAGATATCCAGTTTGAGCGCAATGACATTGACTTTCAGCGGGGAAAATTCCGTGTCCGTGGCGATGTAGTGGAGATTTTCCCAGCTTCTCGGGATGAACATGCTTTTCGGGTGGAGTTTTTCGGAGATGAGATTGACCGGATCCGTGAGGTTGAAGCTTTGACAGGTCGAGTCTTGGGTGAAGTGGACCATTTGGCCATCTTCCCAGCCACTCACTTCGTGACCAATGAAGACCACATGGAAGTAGCCATTGCTAAGATTCAGGCCGAGCTGGAGGAGCAGCTAGCTATCTTTGAGAAGGAAGGCAAGCTCTTGGAAGCTCAGCGCTTGAAGCAACGCACAGAGTACGATATCGAAATGCTGCGCGAAATGGGCTATACGAATGGTGTTGAGAACTATTCTCGCCATATGGATGGACGGAGCGAGGGAGAGCCGCCTTATACCCTTCTGGACTTTTTCCCTGATGATTTCTTGATTATGATTGATGAGAGTCACATGACCATGGGACAGATTCGGGGCATGTACAATGGCGACCGCTCTCGCAAGGAAATGCTGGTTAATTATGGTTTCCGCTTGCCGTCTGCCTTGGACAACCGTCCGCTGCGCCGAGAAGAATTTGAAAGCCATGTTCACCAGATTGTCTATGTATCGGCTACGCCAGGCGACTATGAAAATGAACAGACGGATACTGTTATTGAGCAGATTATCCGGCCAACAGGACTTCTGGATCCAGAGGTGGAAGTCCGTCCAACCATGGGGCAGATTGATGATCTCTTAGGCGAAATTACTGCGCGTGCGGAGAAGAATGAGCGTACCTTTATCACAACCCTGACCAAGAAAATGGCGGAAGACTTGACGGACTACTTCAAGGAAATGGGTGTCAAGGTCAAGTACATGCACTCGGATATCAAGACCTTGGAGCGAACCGAGATTATCCGAGACCTGCGCTTGGGTGTCTTTGACGTTCTGGTTGGGATTAACCTGCTACGCGAGGGAATCGACGTGCCGGAGGTTAGTCTGGTGGCAATTCTTGATGCGGACAAGGAAGGTTTCCTCCGCAACGAGCGTGGCCTGATCCAGACCATTGGACGGGCAGCCCGCAACAGCGAGGGGCATGTGATCATGTATGCGGACACCATGACCCAGTCCATGCAACGGGCTATTGATGAAACTGCCCGCCGTCGGGCAATCCAGATGGCTTACAATGAAGAGCATGGCATTATACCGCAGACCATCAAGAAAGAAATCCGTGACCTGATCAGTGTGACCAAGGCTGCCCTGCCAGACAAGGAAGAAACCGTCGAAATCGAAAGCCTTAACAAGCAAGAGCGCAAGGACATGATCAAGAAACTGGAAGGCCAAATGCAAGAAGCTGCCGGCCTTCTCGACTTCGAGCTGGCCGCACAGATTCGCGATATGATTCTGGAAATAAAGGCGATGGGATAATGAAGGAGAAAAATGAAATGGATATATTGGATGATTATAAAAATGGTGGTTTGTATATTGAGTTGAAAAATACTATACAGTCTTTAGAGGATTTAGATAGTAAAGTAGAGATTATCAAGAACATAATGGAAGCTTTTTTCCAATTTTCTCCAAAAGAAAAATGGGAAAAATTAGAGACAACTTTATATATTTTATATGCATTTAGTAAATTTGTAGATATAACGATTTTTAAGAAAGTTTTATTAGAGGCAGAATTATTATTTAAAGAAAATAATGAAGGTATTCTATATAATTACTTTCGCTCTTTAAACAAATATTTGGGAAAAAATGTCGGAATTGAAGATTGCCAAGATTTTTTTAATGATGATAGTATTTTTGATACGATTATTAATCGTATCAAAAATCTTAATTTAAATAGTATTGATAAATTTGTTTGTTTTGATATGCTCGGAATAATGATAACTATATTTGAAAGAGATGATGATTTTGAGAGCGTAAAAGAAAAAATCAAACAAAACATTGATGTAATAATTAATAATATTCTTTCTAAGTTTCAAGATGAATTAATATTTGTTCAATATTTTGAACTTGACAATCTTGTAAATATTTTTAAATTTGATCATCTAAGTATAATTAATCGCTTTTGTAAAAATAATCCTGATAATTTTACCGTAGGGTCATATTTGTCGTGGTTAGAGACAAAAGATTCTGATATTATCAAAGAATCTATAGAAACACTTCAAACTATACTAAAATATACTGACTCAGATATTCTGAAAAATGAAATTTTTAGCTTATTAGAGAAAGTAGGTGAAATAAAGAATGAAAATGAAGAGAAAAGATATATACAAGATATTCAAGTAGATGAATTGGGAGAAATTGGAAATACTCTTATTGATGAAATTCGCTTTCACTTAACAATCAAAGCCCGAGATCTTGAGAATAGTGAAGAATATGGTCATTATACTAAAATTGAAACTTTGACGAATCATTTAATTAAAACGCTAAAATCAGGTGATTCAAGTGAATTAGCGTATTTAAGATTAACAAATTCTAAACAATTAAATGATCCTATGGAAGGAAGAGCCATTTATGACTATTTGGAAATAGAAAATTCCTCGGACTGCTATCAGAGTTCCAATGTCTTCCTATCTTCGATGACAACTATATCAGATAGTCTTCCCATGTGGAAAGAATATGCAGAAGAATCTAAAGGAGCATTTCTACAGTACGATAAAAAGTATTTACAACAAATTATTGAGCATGACTCCTTAGAGTTTGTGAGAATATTCTATTTAAACAGTACGAGAGAAGACGATTCTAATATTATACAAAAGCTTAATGACTTAAAAGAGTTAATTCAAGAATTAAAGACTAGACATACTGAAGAAAGTAGGAAGGTACAGTCAAGTATTTTTAAAAATTTAGCGAAAATATCCTATCTTTTTAAGGTATCTGATTATGAATATGAGAGTGAGTATCGTATTCTAATCAACTTTGATGATTCAGAAATTGAAGGACGACTAAATCCAAAACTCAAAACTGAAGATAAAATCGAACTTGAAGAATTAAAAGTTTTATCAGGTAGTATTGGACTCAGTGAAAATGAGGAATCTGGTTATAAAGATTTTAGGAAATATATTCACTTAGAATCAAGGGAGGATGGGCGATATGCTTTATTTGTATACATCAATCTGGCTCCTTTGAAATACTCAAAAGTCATCCTAGGTCCAAAGGTTACAGATGCAGACTATATTGCTCCTTATCTCAAACTTGCCAATCCTGATATAGAGATAGAAAGTTCAAAAATTCCCTATCGCTAGAGAAAATAACTATTTTTTAAATATACAAACAAGGAGCATTATATGCGTTATGTACTTTTACTCCGCGGCATCAATGTCGGCGGGAAAAACAAGGTCGTTATGGCTGATTTGAAGAAGGATTTGGCTGGGTTGGGTTTTGAAAATCCAGTTTCCTACATCAATAGTGGCAATCTTTTCTTTGATAGCGAGGAGCAGGAGGAGATGATTCGGGAGATTTTGACGGCTTATTTCAGTCAGTCTTACGATTTCCCTCTGCCTTTCGTCCTTGTCAGCTCTGCTATGCTTCAAAAAGAAACAGCCAATCTACCTACTTGGTGGCAGGATGAAACAGCTTTTCGGCGAGATGTTCTCTTTTATCTGCCGGAGACAGACAGGGAGAGTGTCCAAGAGCTGGCTGGCAGTTGGGCAAATGACAAGGAGCAACTGCATTTTGGGCAAACAGCTTTCTTTTATAGCAATGCTGACCAAGCGGACTATCTCAAGTCCAATTACCATAAGAAACTGCTTAAGTCTAGTTTTTACAAGCAGCTGACTATCCGAAACGGTAAGACCTTCCAGAAGATTGTGGAGTTGGTTCATGAGAACAAAAAATAAACTATTTAAGAGTTGATACACAAGCTTTTCTTTGACGATGAGAAGTCTAGATAAGAAATGTTAGAGTCGTTAAATGATAATTAAAAAGCCACTTTATTTTACTAAAGTGGCTTTTGTGCTTGCTCTGACAAATCTAAGGGCATAAAGGCGGCCATGACACGGCCGATGACCTTGGGTTCTTCCTGATGTGGGATAAATTTATCGCTGTATTTTTTATTGAGAGAGATGAGGCGGATGCCGGTTGGGTCATTGAAGACTCTTTTCAGAATTGTCTGACCGTCGTAATCAATAGCATAAATGGCGCCAGCAAATTCAAAATGCGTTTTCTTGATAAGAGCAACGGAGCCCTTTGGATACTTTGGCTCTAGCGAATCCGTGCGGATCCAGAGAGCAATATCATAGTCAATTTTTCTGTCCAGCCAAACCAGATCGCCCTGCTTTTTCTTATGGACAAAAGTATAGTAATCCTCGTAGACCATGTAAGGGAAATAGTTTTCTTCTAATTTCATTTCCAATTCTTGGTCTTTTAATTTTTTTTCAGTTAGTGCGAGAATCTCTTTCTGATTTTCCACGTCTAGATCTTGGTAGAGCTGAGTCAACTCGGTAAATTCCTGTGGAATATCTGCTGTGAGTCGGTAGCGGGGGTCAATTTCCTCTACTGTAATAGCAAAAAAATTAGCAATTTTTTCTATATTTGCTGCGATTGGCAGTGAAGTTCCTTTGATATAACCTGTCAGAGTGCTTGCTGGAATGCCAGTTTCTCTGGATAATTCAATTTGTTTTTTCCTTGCTCTTTGAGCAATTCTTTAATCTTTTTGGAAATAGTCAGCATTGCTGCTTTATCCTGTGGACTTGCCGTTCCTCTTCCTCTTGCCATGAAATCAACTCCTTTTCTCTCTTATTTTAGCGAATTAAATCGAAAAAGTAAAGAGCCGAATGCCAACATTCAGCTCAAAAGGTGAAGATTTAAATTTCGTAGCCCAGCAAGAGCCCGCCTTCTTCCGCATAAAAACTGCAAAGTCCAGAAGTTGGTAGGAATGAAATGTCGGCAGCTGGGAATTTTTCCTTGATGACTTCTGTAAATTGCTGGCAAAATTTCTCGTTATTGCGATGAGCAATGATAATGCGGCCGCCCTTATAGCCAGCTTTCAAAACTTCATCTACAGCAGCAGTCAGAGCTTTTTTAGCCCCTCTAGCCTTTTGGAGAAGTTCCAGAGTACCAGTCTCGCTGGCTTCGCCAACCATCCGAATATTTAGAAGTCCAACAACTGCACCAATCAGCTTATTGAGACGGCCATTTTTGACTAGATTATCTACCTTAGCCAGTACAAAGAGAAGTTTTGTATTTTCTTGATAGCGGGTGATGGCTTCAACGACTTGGTCAAAAGAAAGACCTTCTTTGATGAGTTCATTTAACTTTGTGATGATGAGATCGACTTCACCACCGGCCGAAAGACTGTCAATCACATGGATATGAGCTGTTGGATGTTCTTCTAAGAAGAGCTTTTTGGCTAGCTGGGCGCTATTGTGACTTCCAGAAAGGGCTCCGGTGATGGTCACGACAAAGATATTTTCAGCTCCTTCAAAGCTTCTGAGGTAGTCATCAGGGCTTGGACAGGCTGATTTTGATGCAGTTGAAGTAGCATACATTTTTTCCATCATGAGATCAATATCAAGATTTGCATCGTCCACAAAAATCTCACTATCCACCTGAATAGTCAGCGGTACGCTTTTAAAACTTGTATCGGTTGCTAAATCAGCAATCTCGCGGTAATCACAACCAGAATCGGCAATTATTTTCCAAGTCATTTTTTCTCCCCCTCATCAACCTTAGGCATTGACAAAGAACATGTCTTTTCTTACAATTATATCATGAAGATGGCTTGATATAAAGCCCTTACTCTCAGTTGATACAAGAAGAAAGAAATTGTCATGTCGGAAAAGAAAATATCAGAAAAATCACTTGCAAATTTAAAAAAACATAATCAAGAATCCAATCGCATTACAAAAGAATCTTTGGAAATTTCCTTGATGCAACTTTTAGAGAAAAAAGATTTGAAAAAGATTACCATCTCTGAGTTGGTGGAGCGAGCTGGGGTTTCGCGCGCAGCTTTTTATCGAAATTACACTTCTAAAGAAGAAATTTTAGAAGGAATCTTCAAAAATACGGTTCAGGGGATTGTTGATAAGCTGGAGCAGTTTAATTTCAAGACAGAAATGTACCAGATTTGGCTTTTTCTTTTTAAGGAAGCCAAGAAGGAAGCGCGTGTTATCAGTCTGGCTATTGATTATAATTTTGAAAAGTTGCTGACGCAGGCGGTCTTTGATTTCCTTGAAAAGCGCAGCAAAAGTGGGAAAAAGACAGCTAATTCCTATATGAATTCATTCTGGAGTTCTGCGGTTGTTTCGGTGCTTTCCAAATGGATCAAAGAAGGCATGAAGGTTCCAGCTGAAAAGATTGCTGCTTTGGGCATGCCGCTTTTTCCACAGAAAAAGAAGAAATAAGCTTGGGCTATGGCTATATAGTTTATAACTTTTACAAAGCAAAAAGAGCCGATCTCAGGCAAATTTTCCAAAAGGAAATGGTGAGATTAGCTCTTTTCATTGTTTTGTAGCTTAGTGTGCTACACGTTTGCGAGCGGCTTTTTTACGATTTTCTTCGATGAAGGCTGCTTTTTGTTCCTCAGGTTCGATGACTTTTTTCTTAAAGGCATAGACTGCACCAGCAACAGCAGCAACAGTACCTGCTACACCTGTAAGAACGCCTTTTCCAAATCCTTTAGCCATGTGATTTCTCCTTTTCTGAACTTTTATTATTTATGTTATAATTAATAGTAACGAAAAATCAAAATTTTTTCAAGGAAAAACGATGAAAACCAAGATAATTGTAATAGTGGGGCCGACGGCAGTTGGGAAAACGGCTCTGAGTATCGAAGTAGCCAAGCGCTTCGATGGCCAAATCATCAGCGGTGACAGTCAGCAGGTCTATCGTGGCTTGGATATTGGCACGGCCAAGATTCGTCCTGAGGAGCAGGAGGGCATTCCCCATCATCTGCTGGATGTGCGGGAGGTTGGTGAGAGCTACTCAGCCTATGATTTTGTGACTGAGGCGGCTCAGGCTATTCGTGAGATTGCGGCTCAAGGACAGCTTCCCATCATTTGCGGTGGCACGGGGCTCTATATCCAGAGCCTGCTCGAGGGCTACCATCTGGGTGGCTCCGTTTCTCACGAGGAGATTCTGGCTTATCGGGCACAGCTGGATAGTTGGTCGGATGAGGCTCTGTTTGGGAAAATAGCAGAGCTGGGAATCAAGATTCCTCAGATAAATCGACGCAGGGCTATGAGAGCGCTGGAGATTGCCCATCTGGGTGGTCCGCTAGAAAACAGCCAGCCAGACTATGAAGCCCTGCTGATTTGCCTAGATGATGAGCGGGAGCGACTTTATGAGCGGATTAATCAGCGAGTAGATCTGATGATGGAAACCGGACTTTTGGAAGAAGCCCGCTGGCTGTTTGAGCAAGCTCCGACCTGTCAAGCTAGCAAAGGTATCGGCTACAAGGAACTTTTCCCCTACTTTGAAGGCCAGATAAGTCTTGAAGAGGCGGTGGAAAAGCTCAAGCAAAATACCCGACGTTTCGCCAAGCGCCAGCTGACTTGGTTTCGCAACCGGATGTCTGTAACCTTTTATCAGGTGGGAAATCCAGACTATAAAAATCAGGTCATGGAAGACATCAGGAAGTTTTTGGACAAGTAACTGGCTGACCAAGTCTTAGTAAGGATATGAGATGATAGAAACAGAGAAAAAAACAGAGCGTGTCTTTTTGGTCGGTGTGGAGCTGGCAGACACGGAGAATTTTGACCTATCCATGGAGGAGCTACAAAGTTTAGCTAAGACGGCAGGGGCAGAGGTCGTCGGCTCCTATAGCCAGAAGCGGGAAAAGTACGACAGCAAGACCTTTGTCGGATCTGGTAAGTTAGAAGAAATCCGGCAGATGGTCGATGCCAAGGAAATCTCAACCGTTATTGTCAATAACCGCCTAACGCCCCGCCAAAATGTCAATCTAGAGGAAAGCTTGGGGGTCAAGGTCATTGACCGTATGCAGCTGATTTTGGATATTTTTGCCATGAGGGCTAGGAGTCATGAGGGGAAACTTCAGGTACATCTGGCCCAACTCAAGTACCTCCTGCCTCGCTTGGTTGGTCAGGGCATTATGCTCAGCCGTCAGGCAGGTGGCATTGGTTCCCGCGGTCCTGGTGAAAGCCAGCTGGAGCTCAATCGACGCAGTGTCCGCAATCAGATTCATGATATTGAGCGCCAGCTCAAGGCAGTGGAGAAAAATCGGGCAACCGTTCGTGAAAAACGGCTGGAGTCTAGTATTTTCAAAATTGGTCTCATCGGCTATACCAATGCGGGTAAGTCCACGATCATGAACTGCTTGACCAACAAGAGCCAGTATGAGGCGGACGAACTCTTTGCGACGCTGGATGCCACGACCAAGAACATCAACCTCAGTGGCCAGCTCAATGTCACTCTGACGGACACAGTTGGCTTCATTCAGGATTTGCCAACAGAGTTGGTATCTAGCTTTAAGTCCACACTGGAAGAGAGCAAGAATGTCGATCTGCTGGTTCATGTTATTGACGCCAGCGACCCTCATCATGAGGAACATGAAAAGACCGTTCTGGACATCATGAAAGAGCTCGACATGCTGGATATTCCCCGGCTGACTCTTTATAACAAAGCAGACAAGGCGGAGCATTTCACCCCGACCTTGACTCCTTATTCTTTGATTTCGGCTAAGGCGGACAATAGCAGAGCTCTTTTGCAGCAAGTCCTGCTGGAGCGGATGAAAGAGTTATTTTTGCCTTTTACTATCAAGGTAGCGCCGGCTAAAGCATACAAGATTCATGATTTAGAGAAAGTCGCGATTATGGGGAATCGAGAATACTTAGACGATGTCGAAGTCATTTCAGGCTGGATTGCCGAGAAAAACAAATGGAAACTGGAAGAATTTTATGACTGATTATATTGACTTGGCCCTGAAATACGGCGGTTTTACCAGCCTAGACAGGAACTACTTAGAGCAAGTATTGGCTGACCTGACAGAGGAGCAGAAGCTTAGCTTTATCACACCGCCGCCCAGCGTTATCAATGCTTACTTTGCTGAGCTTTATCAGAAGAAAAGTCCGGAAGCCGCGACAGCCTATTTTTTAGAAATCAGTCAGGCGCTGGACTTGTGGAATGCGGAGCCTAGCTTTGTAGAAAGCAAGCCTTTTGTCCGCCTCAATCTTTCTGGCAAGTCCTATGGATTTTGCTATGAGAGCGAGGGAGTCGGCTTGGTCTTCCCTGAAAAGCCAGAGCCGGTAACAGCTGACTTGCTCTTTGAAATCGCGCAAGTCTTTCCCCAGTATTTGGTCTACGAAGAAGCTGGGAGAATAAAAACGGCACCTCTCAAAGCTGAGTCTCAAGTCGTGGATAGTCAGGCGCTGACTGCTTTGACCGATTGGCAGCAGCTAGCGGATGGCAGCCAGAGAGTTCTGGGCTACAATCAAGATGAAGTCAGTCAGCTGGCTCAGTCCTATGCTGGCAGAAAATACTATCACTCGCAGAATCGCTCTGCCATGATTTATATCATTTAGAAAGAAAAACATGCAATTACAATTTTTAGGAACCGGAGCCGGTCAGCCGTCCAAGGCTCGCAATGTGTCTAGCCTTGTCCTCAAGCTTTTGGAGGAAATCAATGAAGTCTGGATGTTTGACTGCGGTGAAGGCACCCAGCACCAGATCTTGGAGACGACGATTAAACCGCGTAAGATTAGCAAGATTTTTATCACCCACCTGCATGGAGACCACATTTTCGGTCTGCCGGGCTTTCTGTCCAGCCGCTCCTTTCAGGCCAATGAAGAGCAAACAGACCTAGAGATTTTCGGTCCCAAGGGGATTAAGAACTTTGTCCTGTCTAGCCTGCGCGTGTCTGGTTCTCGTCTGCCTTATCGGATTGATTTTCATGAGTTTGATGAAAACAGTCTGGGTAGGATTTTAGAAACGGATAAATTCACTGTTTATGCGGATAAGCTAGACCACACGATTTTCTGCGTGGGTTATCGGGTCATGCAGAAAGATTTGGAAGGAACGCTGGATGCGGACAAGCTGCGGGCGGCGGGTGTTCCCTTTGGTCCCCTCTTTGGTAAGGTCAAGAACGGTCAGGATATTGTCCTAGAAGATGGTACCAAAATCATTGCAGCCGATTATATCTCAGCTCCTCGTCCGGGCAAGACCATTACTATTCTGGGTGATACTAGGAAGACTGCTGCCAGCGTCCGTCTGGCAGTGGCAGCAGATGTGCTGGTCCATGAAGCAACCTATGGCAAGGGAGATGAAAAGATGGCTCGCAAGCATGGCCATTCGACCAATATGCAGGCCGCAGAAGTAGCCAAGGAAGCTGGTGCTAAGCGCCTCCTCCTCAATCATATCAGTGCTCGCTTTTTGGCTAAGGACATTAGCCAAATGCGCCGCGATGCCAGCGCTGTCTTTGAAAAGGTCCATGTGGTCAAGGACTTGGAAGAGGTGGAGATATGAGAACCATCATCATCACAGGGGCTAGCGGTGGGTTGGCTCAGGAAATGGTTAAGCTCTTGCCCCATGACCGACTGATTTTGGTCGGTCGGAGCAAGACTAAGCTGGAAAAACTCTATGGAGAAAGAGAAAATCTTGACCTAGCGGAGCTGGATATCACAGATAGCTCAGCTTTGGAAAGATTTGCTGAGCGGATTGACAGCCAGTACGGTCGTGTTGATGTCCTAGTCAATAACGCTGGCTATGGGATTTTTGAAGAATTTGATAAAATCAGCTCAAACGATATCGAGGCCATGTTTGAGGTCAATACCTTTGCCCTCATGAACTTGTCTCGTATCTTTGGATCTCGCATGAAGCAGGCAGGTCAAGGACATATCGTCAATATCGTTAGTATGGCCGGCCTCATTGCCAGTAGCAAGTCCAGTCTTTACTCGGCGACTAAGTTTGCGGCTATTGGCTTTTCTAATGCCCTGCGTTTGGAACTCCTGCCTTTTGGGGTCAATGTCACGACGGTTAACCCAGGTCCTATCAAAACAGCTTTTTTCAATCAGGCAGATCCTGATGGTTCCTATGTAAAAGCGGTCGACAAGTATATCTTGGGGCCTGACTTTGTAGCGAGTAAAATTGTCAGTTCCTTTGGCAAAAAGAAGCGGGAAGTAAATCTGCCTGGCATTCTCAATCTTGCCCATAAGCTTTATACGCTTTTTCCAAGAATTGCCGACAAGATGGCAGCCAATATGTTTAACTATAAGTGAGGTTTTATGACAGCTAATCTACAAGCCTACAAGACTCATCTGCAAGCGCCTTGGGGCAAACTTCAGTATGATATTGTTTTTTCTTTTCTTAAATCGCTGAAGGGACAGAAAATCCTAGATTTCGGTAGCGGTTTTGGGATTGTGGCTGATTTTCTAGCGGAAAACAACCAAGTGACCGCTATCGAGCCGAGCTCAGAAATGATTGCTGAGCGTAAGCAGGACTTTTCCTATGAGCAATTGCAAGGTAGCTTGGAGCTTCTGCAAAAATTGCCAGACCAGTCTTTTGATGTCATCATCTGCCATAATGTTTTAGAGTATGTATCTGAGCCTGCTCTCTATTTGACAGAATTTTCCCGCCTCTTAAAAAAGGACGGCAAAATTTCTCTGGTTAAGCATCACGAGGTTGGGCGCATTATGCATACAGTGGTTTTTGAAAATGACCCAGAAAAAGCCCAGCAGCTTTTAGCGGGTCAGGAATATCAAACCCACAGCATGGGAGCTGCTAAGGTCTATCAGGTTTCGGAAGTGATTTCAGGTCTGCCATTAGAAGTTGAGGATTATCAGGGAGTACGGATTTTTTATGGCTTGCAGGCCAATGACTACAAAGTGGCCCCTGACTGGGCTGAAAAGATGCTTGAGATGGAGCTGGCTGTCTGCAACCAATCACCTTATCGAGACATCGCTGCCTTTCAGCATGTTTGGCTGAGGAAGCACTAAATCTATCCGCTAAGCAATCTTCCTAGGGAGAATATTTATGGCAGAAAGAAATGTCAGAGAGCCTGAGCAACCGGTCAACTACGCCATGCTCAGTTTGTTTCAGTACCTGGCTTCAGTTTTAGTAATCTTGGTGCATTGCCATCGGCTTTTTGAGAATGAAATTCTCCATTTCACTCAGAAAAGTATGTTTGGTCGTATGGCAGTGCCCTTTTTTCTGATTTCATCAGCTTTTATGGTTAAATCCAGCTTGGCTAAAAAGCAGGAAATGAAGCTGTATATTAAGCGTGTTTTGAAGCAGTATCTTTTGTGGAGCGGGATTTATGTCCCTTATGCCTTAGCGTATTTTTGGACCTTGCCACTTCCTAAACATTATGCTCCTTTAGGCCTATTGGCTGGTCTCTTGTATATCGGTTTATGCTATCAGCTTTGGTATATTCCTGCCTTTCTCTTGGGACTTTTACTTGTTCACTATTTTTATAGAAAATGGGGTGCTAGAAAGACGGGGCTTTTTCTACTCCTGCTTTATGTAATCGGCTCGATTGAGACATACTACGCTTATTTTTCAAATAGCTGGCTTACCCTGTCTTTTGATGCCTATGCTAAAGTTTTCTTCACCACCCGAAATGGCCTTTTCTATACTCCCATTTTTGTTTACTTGGGTTATCTCCTTTATGATTATCAGCATTTCAGCCTTTTCAGGGACAATTATGGAAAAAAGCTATTCTTGTCTGGCCTTCTTTTGCTACTAGATGGCTGGATTGTCTTTATTCACCAAGGAATTGATAAGAACTTCTTTTTGGCTTTGCCTATTTTTTCATTGTTTCTGGTGAATTGGGTTTTACGGACCAAGGTAGGTCAAAAGTGGCGTCTTTATCACCTTAAAGAATTGAGCGTTTTATATTTCTTTTTGCATCCAATTTTTATAGAATCCTCTTTTTATCTGCTCCAGAAGACCGATTTTGCCAAATGGCAGCAGGGAAGGATTGTCTTTTTGCTAACTTTGCTCTTGACTCATCTAAGTGCAGAAGTCATTTTATTGGCTCGGAAGCGATTGTTCTTAAAGACAAGGAGATAAGATAGCTAAAGAAAGCTACTTGGTCGGATATACTGATTGGAGCAGCCCAAGCTAGTAAGAGAAAATCCAGCAAAATTGCCCTTGCTCAAATTTTAATCCAGTGAGGAAGTAAAACATAGAGTGATGGAACAGAAGAAATATTCCGTGCCTTTTTCTTCTGTTCTGTTGCTTTTTCATGTTATAATATTCAGACAAGATTGAACGGAGAAAGTGTTTCACTCATCATGATTAGCTCAAAATATGACTGGCAGTTTGCCACTAATTTTACAGACGAAAAATTTTTAAAAAAGGCTAAGAAAGCTGGATTAGAACCTGCCGCTGCCAGTCTTCTATATCAAAGAGGTGTGCAGACTGAAGAGGCTTTACAGGAATTTTTGGAGCCTAGTTTAGACCAGCTTCACAACCCTTATGACCTGCATGATATGGAGCGGGCAGTGGAGCGCATTCGCTCAGCGATTGAGAATTACGAGCAGATTTTGATCTATGGTGATTATGATGCTGATGGGATGACCTCGGCATCTATTGTCAAGGAAGCATTGGAGCAGCTGGGGGCTGAGTGTCAGGTCTATCTGCCCAATCGCTTTACGGATGGCTATGGTCCTAATAGCAGTGTTTACAAATATTTTATTGAAAATCAAGGCATCTCGCTCATTATTACAGTAGATAATGGAGTGGCGGGCCTTGAAGCTATCGAGCTGGCCCAGTCTCTCGGCGTGGATGTCATCGTGACGGATCACCACTCCATGCCCGAGGAGCTGCCAGATGCCTATGCGATCGTCCATCCGGAACATAGCGGAGCGGATTATCCTTTCAAGCATTTAGCCGGTTGTGGGGTGGCTTTTAAGCTTGCAACAGCCTTGTTGGAAGAAGTCCAAGTCGAACTTTTGGACTTAGTTGCTATCGGTACCATTGCCGACATGGTCAGTCTGACGGGGGAAAATCGGATTCTAGTCAAATACGGCCTTTCCGTCCTCAAAAACACCCAGAGAGTAGGACTTCAGGAACTCTTCAAAATCGCAGGTATTCAG
>NZ_KQ968976.1:245654-257004 GCF_001578725.1 Streptococcus sp. DD04 | reverse complement strand
CAATCCAGCAGTTGAGCTTTTAACAGGTTTTGACGATGAAGAAGCTCGTGACATTGCACTCATGATTAACCAGAAAAATGACGAGCGTAAGGAAATTGTCCAGCAGATTTATGAAGAGACAAAAAGTATGCTGGACGCTAAGAGACCAGTCCAGGTACTAGCCAAGGAAGGCTGGAATCTTGGTGTGCTGGGAATAGTTGCTGGGCGTTTGCTGGAAGAGCTACACCAGCCAGTCATAGTGCTTAACATTGAAAATGGTATCGCTAAGGGCAGCGCCCGCAGTATTGAAGCGGTCAATATTTTTGAGGCCTTAGACAGCCACCGTGACCTCTTTGTAGCTTTTGGTGGCCATGCTGGAGCAGCTGGAATGACTCTTAAAGCAGACAAGCTAACGGAACTTGCTGAGATCTTGACAGCTTACATCTTAGACAATGATTTGGATTTGACTGGCAAAACAGCCCTGTATTTAGATGAGGAGCTGCACTTGCCAGAACTGACTCTGGATACACTCAAAAGCTTTGAAAAACTTGCGCCTTTTGGTATGGACAATAAGAAGCCGCTTTTTTACCTCAAGGATTTTAAAGTGGACAATGCTCGGACTATGGGGGCTGGCAATAGCCATCTCAAGCTGAAAATTTCTCAGGAAGATGCTACTTTTGAAGTAGTAGCTTTTGGGCAAGGAAGCCTGGCGACAGAGTTTGCCCAAACCAAGAATCTGGAGCTAGCTGTCAGCCTCTCTGTCAATAAATGGAATGGACAGACTAGTCTTCAGCTCATGCTGGTAGATGCTCGTGTGGACGGCGTTCAGCTTTTCAATATCCGCAGCAAAAATGTGACGCTGCCTGACAAGGTTCCTGTCTTGCGTTTCACAGAGGAATTGCCGGATTTGACAAATAGCAGAGCAGTTGTGGTTTATGACCTGCCTGATGATTTGCAGGTCTTGAAGAAGATTCTTCAGTCTCAGGATTTCGAAGCGATTTACTTTAAGAATGAGATTGCCAAGTCTTACTATCTGACAGGTTATGGTAACCGTGAGCAGTTTGCCAAACTCTACAAGACAATCTACCAGTTTCCTGAATTTGACGTTCGCTATAAGCTCAAGGATCTAGCAGCTTACCTGAAAATCGACCCCATTCTCTTGATTAAAATGATTCAGATTTTTGAAGAACTGGGTTTTGTCAGCATCACAGAAGGCGTCATGAAAGTCAATAAGGAAGCTGAAAAGAAAGAAATTGACAGCAGTCACATTTACCAAGACCTCAAGCGCCTAGTCAAAGAACAAGAACTCATGGCATTGGGTACCGTGCAGGAGATTTATGACTATCTCATGGGTAAATAAGCGACAAACCTCCTTATTTTACAAATATTTTACATGTTAAAATATTTGATAGTCTGCTACAGCCTTTTTGAATAAAACATGGTATAATAGAGAGTAAAAAATTTTTTGAAAGAAAGAACATTATGAATTTAAAAGATTATATTGCAACTATTGAAAACTACCCAACGGAAGGCATTCTCTTCCGTGATATTAGCCCTTTGATGGCTGATGGGAATGCCTATAGCTACGCTGTACGTGAAATTGTACAGTATGCGACTGACAAGCAGATCGACATGATCGTTGGTCCAGAAGCGCGTGGCTTTATCGTAGGCTGTCCAGTTGCCTTTGAATTAGGAGTTGGTTTTGCCCCTGTTCGTAAGCCTGGTAAACTTCCTCGCGAAGTCGTTTCAGCTGACTATGCCAAAGAATATGGTGTAGATACTCTGACCATGCATGCGGATGCAATCAAACCTGGTCAACGCGTTCTGATTGTAGATGACCTTCTTGCGACTGGTGGGACAGTTAAGGCAACTATTGAGATGATTGAACGTCTTGGCGGTATCGTTGCTGGCTGTGCCTTCCTTATCGAGTTGGATGAGCTTAAGGGCCGCGAAGCAATCGGCGATTATGACTACAAGGTATTGATGCATTACTAAAGATATAGCTTATTACTATATCTAGTTAGAGAAAAAGTATAATTGAAAACTATATCTCCTTTGAGTATAATGAGTATATTAAACAAAAGGAGATATTTTCATGCCTATCAAGATTGATAAGAAGCTTCCAGCAGTTGAAATTTTAAGCTCTGAGAATATCTTTGTCATGGATGACGATCGAGCGGACCACCAAGATATCCGCCCTCTGAATATTCTGGTACTCAATCTCATGCCCCAGAAAATGGTGACGGAAACTCAGATTTTGCGTCATTTGGCCAATACGCCTTTGCAATTGACTATTGAGTTTCTTTATATGACTTCTCATACATCAAAGACCACTCAGGCAGAGCACATGCAGACCTTTTACAAAACCTTTGATGAGGTCAAAAATCGTTTCTTTGATGGTTTGATTATCACGGGAGCGCCAGTAGAGCATCTGCCTTTTGAGGCGGTGGACTATTGGGAGGAATTCCAGCAGGTGATCGAATGGTCTAAGACTCATGTCTTTTCGACTCTACATATCTGTTGGGGAGCTCAAGCTGCGCTTTATGCCCGATATGGTATTGACAAACATCAGATGGAACGAAAACTATCAGGGGTCTATACCCAGTCGGCACCAAGTAACAATCTTCTTTTCCGCGGTTTTGACGATGAGTTTTATGTTCCCCATTCTCGGCATACAGAGGTTTTAAAAGAAGATATTCTGAATCTAACAAATCTGGAAATTCTTTCTTATGGAGAAGATGCGGGTCTGTCCGTACTTGCTAGCCGCGATCTGCGAGAAGTCTACAGCTTTGGTCACATGGAATACGACCGTGATACTCTGGCTAAGGAATATTTCCGTGATCTTAAAGCGGAGAAAAATCCGCATGTTCCGGAAAATTATTTCAAGAATGACGATGTCAATTCGACTCCTTGTTTGCGCTGGAGCCTAGCGGCAGCTCTCTTTTTCAACAACTGGGTCAATTATGCTGTCTATCAGGAAACTCCTTTTGACTGGGAGAGTCCCGAAAATGATGTATCGTTTTTTGCTTATTTATAAGAGGTGACATGACGTATTTATCAGCTTTTAAATCCGGTAATTTAATTATTCCGAGCGCCCTTCTGTTCCATTTCAAGGAGATTTTTGACTCCAGTGATGATTTTTTGGTTTGGCAGTTTTTCTATCTGCAAAATACAACTTCGCTCGAAGAAGTTGCACCAAGACAGATTGCGGAAAATATTGGCAAGACATTGACAGAAGTTAATCGCTCCATGTCTCATTTAACTGAAAAAGGACTCTTGCAGTATAAGACTATCGAGCTGAATGGTGAAACGGAAGTAATTTTTGATGCTTCACCAGCCTTAGAAAAGCTGGATGAGATTCTGGCAGCTAAGACAGGAGATCAGCAGCCTGTTAAGACTGCGCAGAATATTTTGAAAGACTTAGTAGATACTTTTCAGCAGGAATTGGGCCGTTTACTTACACCTTTTGAAATTGAAGATTTGACCAAAACGATTCAGGATGATCAGACAAATCCTGACTTGGTTAAAGCGGCGCTTCGTGAGGCTGTTTTTAATGGGAAGGCTAACTGGAAATATATCCAAGCTATTTTGCGTAACTGGCGTCGGGAGGGCATTACTAGTCTGGCTCAGGTTGAAGCCAAGCGGGCAGAGCGTGAGGCAACCAGCCCTCAAAATATCACCATTTCAGACGACTTTCTAAGTGCTATGAATCTTTGGAAAGACTGAGATTCACTTTTTATTGTATAATAGAACTAAAATCTGAATGTTTCATTCAGATTTTTCTTATCTATCAGAGAGAAATATAGAAACTAAGAGTATATTTTATAACGGCAAAACCAATCTAACAGCGACAAAATGTGGGTTTCTCCTCTAAAAATGTCTTTCATAGCTAAATTGTAAAATATTGATGTAGGAAAAATCAAACTGTTATGGTATAATGGGAAAAGATAGATTATAAATGAATATTTGAAAGAACCTATTTTAAAATATGAAAAAAATTGTGATTAATGGTGGTCGCCCCTTAAAAGGAGAGGTGATCATTAATGGTGCCAAGAACAGTGTCGTAGCATTGATTCCGGCAGTGATTTTGGCGGATGATACGGTGATTCTTGATGGAGTACCCAATATTTCTGACGTTGATAGCTTGATTGATATCATGGAAGCAATGGGGGCAAGTATTAAGCGGGTAGAGGATAGTTTAGAAATTGATCCACGCGGCATTAAAAATATGCCGATGCCCTTTGGTAAAATCAATAGTTTGCGAGCATCCTATTACTTTTATGGCAGTTTGCTAGGACGTTATGGTGAAGCAACAGTTGGTCTGCCTGGTGGCTGTGATCTTGGTCCCCGCCCGATTGACCTACACCTTAAGGCTTTTGAAGCCATGGGAGCAAAGATGACCATGGATGGAAATTATATGAATCTGTCAACGGGTGGCAAACAGCTAGTCGGGGCAAGTATTTATATGGATACGGTCAGTGTGGGTGCCACCATCAATACAATTCTGGCTGCGGTTAAGGCTAAGGGGCGGACTATTATCGAAAATGCAGCACGTGAACCAGAGATTATTGATGTGGCTACCTTGCTAAACAATATGGGAGCTCATATTCGTGGGGCAGGTACAGACATTATTATCATTGAAGGTGTGGAAAGACTTCACGGAACCCGCCATCAAGTCATTCCTGATCGGATTGAGGCGGGAACTTATATCGCTTTAGCAGCTGCTATTGGAGAAGGAATCCAGATTAACAACGTCCTCTATGAGCATTTGGAAAGCTTCATTGCTAAGTTAGAAGAAATGGGCGTTCGGATGACGATTTCTGAGGACAGTGTTTTTGTCGAGAAACAGACTGATTTAAGAGCAATCAGTATTAAAACCTCTCCTTATCCAGGCTTTGCAACTGATTTACAACAGCCGATTACTCCACTATTGCTGACGGCGCGTGGTCATGGAAAAATCATTGATACGATTTATGAAAAACGAGTAAATCATGTCGCTGAGTTGGCAAAAATGTCAGGTAGAATTTCTACAGCCAGCAATCAAATTGTTTATGAAGGCCCAAATCAGCTACATGGGGCATCTGTAAAGGCAACAGATCTCCGTGCAGGTGCAGCGCTTGTTATTGCTGGTCTGATGGCTGAAGGCCAGACCGAAATTACCAATGTGGAATTTATCTTGCGTGGTTATTCCAATATTATTAAAAAATTAAGGAGCTTGGGTGCAGATATCCAGCTCATCGAAGAATAAGCGATAATCGCTTATTTTTTATAGAGGAAGCATATGAATTTGTGGACAAATTTAGCAGCTTTTTCATTTATTGAAATGGAGCATTTGTTTTTGCGTCCGATTATTTTTGAAGATGCAAAAGCTCTTTATAAAATAGCTTCAAATCCAGAAAACACCGAGTTTATTTTTCCGACTGAAAGCAGTCTGCAGGGAAGTGAATATCTTATCGCCAATTATTTTATGAAAAATCCTTTGGGAATATGGGCTATTTGTGATAAGGAAACAAACGAAATGATCGGATCTATTAAATTTGAAAGAATGGATGAGATAAAAAAAGAAGCTGAATTAGGCTATTTTTTGAGGAAGGACTATTGGGGACAGGGGTTGATGACCGAAATTGTCCGTGAGCTAGTTTTCCTTTCCTTTACAAAATTTGGTTTTAAGCGCCTGAGCATTGTCACGCATGCAGAAAATATAGCGAGTCAGAAAGTTGCGCAGAAAGCTGGTTTTAAGCTCTTTCGTCAGTTTAAGGGAAGCGATCGCTACACAAGAAGAATGCGAGATTATATTGAATATCGCTATGAGAGAGGAGATTTTAATGAGTAAGCATCAGGAAATTTTAGCCTATCTTGAAAATCTTCCAATCGGAAAAAGGGTCAGTGTTCGCAGTATTTCAAATTATTTAGGAGTCAGCGACGGAACGGCTTATCGGGCGATTAAAGAGGCAGAAAATCAAGGAATTGTTGAGACCAGACCTAGGAGCGGAACCGTTCGGGTTAAGTCAAAAAAAGTTGTTTTAGAACATCTGACTTATAAGGAGATCGTAGATATTACTGGCTCGGAAGTGCTGGCCGGAGAAAATGGTTTGGAGAAAGAATTTAATAAATTCTCCATTGGTGCTATGACGGAACAGAACATTCTGCGTTATCTGACAGAAGGAGGCCTCTTGATTGTCGGAGACCGAACCCAGATTCAGATGCTGGCGCTTGAAAATGAGAATGCGGTGCTGGTGACGGGTGGTTTTGAAGTCGATCCAGAAGTTTTAAAATTGGCCAATCGTAAAGAGATTCCAGTTTTTAGAACCAAGCACGATACTTATACAGTGGCGACCATGATTAACAGAGCCTTATCCAATATCCAGATCAAAACAGATATTCTGACAGTGGAACAGGTTTATCGGGCCAGTCATGAATATGGTTTTCTGCACGATACGGATACGGTGAGGGATTACTTGGATTTGGTTCGTCGCAACCGAACCAGTCGCTTTCCGGTTATTAATCAGCACCAAATGGTCGTGGGTGTCGTCACAATGCGGGATGCCGGTGACAAATCGCCTTTGACAACTCTAGATAAGGTGATGACTCGAAGAGTCTTTATGACGGGGCTTTCTGCCAATATTGCTAATATCAGCCAGCGTATGATTGCAGAAGATTTTGAAATGATTCCAGTTGTGCGTAGCAATCAGACCTTGTTGGGCGTGATTACCCGGCGTGATATTATGGAAAAGATGAGTCGGGCACAGATTTCTAGCTTACCAACTTTCAGTGAGCAGGTTGGGCAGAAAATCAGCCGTCAGGATGATGTTTTTTCCTTTACCGTTGAGCCTTTTATGTTGGATCAAAATGGTGTTCTGGCTAATGGAGTTTTGACGGAGATTATCACTCGAATTACGCAACAGATGATGTCAAATAGAGGGCGCAGTTTAATCATTGATCAGATGATGATGTATTTCTTTCAGGCGGTGCAGATTGATGATCTCCTGCATGTTCAGCCACAAATTATTCGTCAGACTCGGCGAGCGGCTATTATTGATTTTGATATGCTTCTGGGGACTAATCTGGTTTCCAAGGCTACCATTACTGTAAAGATTAACTAAAGCATTTAGATTTGTATTCGAAAAAAGATTTAAAATAGAACTTACAGACAGGAGATAGAATGATAACGTTAAAATCACAACGTGAAATTGACTTGATGGACAAGAGCGGAGACTTTCTGGCTTCTATCCATATTGGTTTGCGAGATTTAATTAAGCCAGGTCTTGATATGTGGGAAATTGAAGAATATGTTCGCAGACGTTGTAAAGAGGATAATGCTCTGCCCCTGCAGATTGGGGTGGAAGGAAGCGTCATGGACTATCCTTATGCGACTTGCTGCTCGCTTAATGATGAAGTTGCCCATGCCTTTCCTCGGCATCAGAGATTGGTAGAAGGTGATGTGATCAAGGTTGACATGGTTGTTGGTTTGGTGGAGAAAGCTGAATTGGATGTCTCTAAGTTAGATTTTAACAATGTCGCTGAAATGAAAAAACACACAGTGGAATTTCGGGGCGGTGTAGCTGATTCTTGCTGGGCTTACGCAGTTGGTCAAGTCAGTCCAGAGGCGCAAAAGCTGATGGATGTGACCAAAGAATGCCTTTATCGGGGGATTGAGGCAGCAAAAGTTGGCAATCGTATTGGAGATATTGGCGCAGCAATTCAAGAATACGCTGAAAGTCATGGCTACGGTGTCGTGCGAGATCTAGTTGGCCACGGGGTTGGCCCAACCATGCACGAAGAGCCAATGGTTCCTCATTACGGCCGAGCTGGTCGCGGCCTGCGTCTGCGGGAAGGGATGGTCTTAACGATCGAGCCGATGATTTCAACTGGAACTTGGGAGATTGATACGGATTATGAAACAGGTTGGGCTCATAAAACCCTTGATGGCGGACTTTCTTGCCAATATGAGCATCAGTTTGTGATTACTAAAGACGGTCCTCGCATCTTGACTAGTCAGGGTGAAGAAGGAACTTATTAAAAACAGCAAGGGTTGAGAAAGCATTTCTCAATCCTTCTTTTTTGAAGGAGGCTAGGAGTGAAGAAATGGATTGAAAAGGTTCGGAAGAATCAGTTTTTAGGAGCTTTTTTTGGGTTTTATCAATCAGCTGAGACGGATATTACGAGTATTGCAGTGGCTTATTATTCACTGATCTCGGTCTTTCCACTGCTTTTGATTCTCGTTAACATCCTGCCCTACTTTCAGATTCCAGTAGCCGACTTTTTGGAAGTGATTGAAGATGTGCTTCCAGAAACTTTTTATGAGGTAGTAGCAAAAATTGTCAGAGATGTTTTGACTCAGCCTTCTTCTGGTTTGCTGAGTTTCTCCATTCTTTCAGCCTTATGGACTTTTTCGCAGTCTATGAACTTTTTGCAAAAGGCCTTTAATAAGGCTTACGGAGTTGCTAAAAGTCGAGGAGTCATTTCCCATCGTCTGCTCAGTCTAGTAGTCAGCTTGGGGCTCCAGCTGCTCTTTGCTTTTGCCCTTTTTTTGACTATGTTCGGGCATATGTCGATGATCTTTATCCGCAATTTTTGGGAAATTGATGAAAGAACCTATCTGTATCTGCAAAATCTGACTCAGCCATTGATTTACTTCTTGCTGCTGGTTACTGTAGCTTTGCTTTATTATTTTCTGCCCAATGTGAAAATTAACAAAATCCGCTATGTTCTGCCGGGCAGCGCTTTTGTTGTATTCGCTATCATGGCCTTGCTGAATCTGTTTTCAGCTTACATGGACAAGTATGTCAATCATCTGGTTGACGTTCGCTTTTTCAGTTCCATTATCGTAGTAGTGATTATGGTGTGGTTTATCATCATTGCTAAACTATTGATTATCGGAGCTATTCTCAATGCAAGCTATCAAAGCTGTCGGGAATCTGAATTTGAGGTCGGTAAAGTGCGAAATTTTTCCTTTGTAAAAAAGGAAGACTAGCTTTCCTCTTAGCATTTGGCTGCTTAGTTGAAAGGGTCTGCAATTGACAGGTTTGAAAGGGACTTCTGGACATTTCTTCCACTTACCATTTGAAAAACCTGCTTTTTCATGTTAAAATAAAAGAAGTAATTTATAAAAGAGGTAATAAAGTGGCTTTTGGAGACAATGGACAACGTAAAAAAACTGGATTTGAAAAATTGACAATGCTGGTCGTGGTAATCATGTTACTTGTAACAGTCGGTGCAATTTTTGCATCAGCTATCGGCGCAATCTTCTAATCCTAAACGCTGCAAGGCGTTTTTTTAGAGTAAAAAAGAAGCGAGAATTTATATGAGTATGTTTTTAGATACAGCCAAGATTCAGGTCAAGGCTGGCAAGGGCGGCGATGGCATGGTGGCCTTTCGTCGAGAAAAATATGTACCCAATGGCGGACCTTGGGGCGGCGATGGCGGTCGTGGTGGTAACGTGATTTTTGTTGTAGACGAAGGTTTGCGTACCTTGATGGACTTTCGTTACAATCGTCATTTTAAGGCTCAATCTGGCGAAAAAGGGATGACCAAGGGAATGCATGGTCGAGGAGCGGAGGATTTGATTGTCCGTGTACCGCAGGGGACGACCGTGCGTGATGCTGAGACCGGTAAGGTGATTACAGATTTGATAGAGCACGGTCAACGATTTATCGTAGCGCATGGCGGTCGTGGCGGTCGTGGCAATATTCGCTTTGCTACACCTAAAAATCCTGCTCCGGAAATTTCTGAAAATGGGGAGCCAGGTCAGGAAAGAGAATTGCTGCTGGAGCTAAAAGTGCTGGCCGATGTTGGTCTGGTTGGATTTCCTTCGGTTGGCAAGTCAACCCTTCTGAGTGTGATTACATCAGCCAAGCCCAAAATCGGAGCCTATCACTTTACCACGATTGTTCCTAATCTGGGCATGGTTCGGACTCAGTCTGGCGAGTCTTTTGCTGTAGCCGATCTGCCAGGATTGATCGAAGGAGCCAGTCAGGGAGTAGGCCTAGGCACCCAGTTTCTTCGTCATATTGAGCGGACACGGGTTATCCTGCATGTCATTGATATGTCAGCTAGTGAGGGACGCGACCCTTATGAGGATTATCTTGCGATCAATAAAGAGCTGGAGTCCTATAATTTGCGCTTGATGGAGCGGCCACAGATTATTGTAGCTAACAAGATGGATATGCCTGACAGTGCAGAAAATTTGAAAGAATTTAAGAAAAAATTGGCTGCTAACTATGATGAATTTGAAGAGTTACCGCAGATTTTCCCTATTTCTAGTCTGACCAAGCAGGGGCTTGCCACGCTCTTGGATGCGACAGCTGAGCTGCTGGATAAGACACCTGAGTTTCTGCTTTATGAAGAATCTGATATGGAAGACGAGGCTTATTATGGCTTTGACGAAGAAGCGCCAGCCTTCGAAATCTCCCGTGATGATGATGCTACATGGGTGCTTTCAGGTGATAAACTAGAAAAACTCTTTACAATGACCAACTTTGACCGAGATGAGTCCATCATGAAATTCTCTCGTCAGTTGCGCGGTATGGGCGTTGACGAAGCACTTCGTGCGCGTGGTGCCAAGGACGGAGATTTGGTGCGCATCGGTAAGTTTGAGTTTGAATTTGTTGACTAAGGGGATATGTAATGGGTGATAAACCAATATCTTTCCGAGATGAAAATGGCAACTTTGTCTCAGCAGCAGATGTTTGGAATGCCAAAAAGCTGGAAGAACTCTTCAACCGGCTAAATCCAAATCGCAAACTTCGCCTTGAGCGAGAAAAGCTAGAGAAGAAGGAAGAGTAAGAAAAGCGAACCTAAAACAAGTTTTTTCAGTAAACCTCAAACAATTTCTCGGACTAGTGAAGTGGAAATCTAAGAAGGTAGTTTAAGGTGTCAGTACAAGCGACAAAACAAGGAGAGGACTATGATTCATTATAAGACAAATTCTCAACTACCTTTTACGGCTATTTTAGACCTTTATGTTTCAGTTGGTTGGAGCAACTATACCAATCATCCTCAGCATTTGGAGCAGGCATTCCATCAGTCTTTGTTTGTGATGGCGGCCTATGACGATGAGGAGCTGGTAGGTTTGATTCGAGCGGTCGGAGACGGCGTCTCTATTGTGTTTATTCAGGATTTGCTGGTGCATCCAAGCTACCAACGTCAGGGGATTGGCCGGAGTCTTCTTCAGCAAACACTAGAAAAATTTGAAGATGTTTATCAAATTCAGCTGGCAACGGAGCAGTCAGACAAAAATCTAGCTTTTTATCAAGGGAACGGCTTTCATCGGCAGGAAGATTTCGACTGTACTGGCATGATTTATG
Organism: Streptococcus sp. DD04; assembly: GCF_001578725.1. Lineage (NCBI taxonomy): Bacteria > Bacillati > Bacillota > Bacilli > Lactobacillales > Streptococcaceae > Streptococcus > Streptococcus sp. DD04. The sequence goes on along the minus strand of NZ_KQ968976.1, from coordinate 245,719 downwards.
CACCTGATAAAAAGTAAAATATTACAAAAGGGGCTTGTCCATAAGCTCCTTTTGTAATATTTTAC
>NZ_KQ968976.1:240048-244160 GCF_001578725.1 Streptococcus sp. DD04 | reverse complement strand
CCTATTTTACAAGTGGAAAAAGCATTAAGCATAAGGATTGATAAAAATATTTCTCTGTCTCTTTAATTCTCTTGACATTAGAATTGTCAGAATTTATAATAAAAAGAAACTGGTGGTTCATAAAACTCCCTGTTTATTGATGAAAGAAGGATTTGATATGAAGAAAAAATCTGTCTTTGCTTGGATTTGGGAATTTGTTTCCCATCACAAACTCTATTTTATTCTCAGTTTGACTTTTGCCTTTGCTTCTGTGCTAGCTGGTTTTCTACCCTACTTTTTGGTGGGAAATATGATTAATCAGCTCTTGGCTGGCAACCGGGATTGGAATTTCTATCTGGTCCAGTCTGTTTGGGTCGGTCTTTTCTGGATAGCTTATTGGGGGTTTCATGGCATTTCTACCCTGCTTTCCCATACAGCAACCTTTAAGATTCTGGCGGAGATGCGCTACCGTCTGACCGAGAAATTGCGACTCTTGCCTCTAGGAACGGTCTTAGATCAGTCTTCTGGCAGCTACAAGAACATTATTGTGGAGCGGGTGGATGCGACCGAGACCACCTTGGCCCATCTGATTCCTGAGTTTACATCTGGTCTTTTTAGCCCTTTGTTGATCTTGGTAGCCATGTTTGTCATTGACTGGCGGCTGGCTCTGTTTTCGCTTTTAAGTCTACCTATCGCTGTTCTAGCATATATTCGGATGGCGGCTAACAGCGAAGCTGATTATCAGAATACCATTGTTAAGACCAAGAAACTCAACGATACGGCTGTTGAATATATCAATGGGATTGAGGTCATCAAGATTTTTGGCAAGGAGAAATTCTCCTACGATAAATTTGTCAAAGCTGCTAAAGAAGGAGCGGACTGTTTTATCGAATGGATGCGCAAATTCAATCTGGAAATGGCTATTGTGACAGCTTTTCTACCTTCTGGCTTACTCTTTCTGCTACCGGCTGGAACTTATTTTTATCTGCGAGGAAGCGTCAGTGCAGGCAATTTCATCCTTATGATTATCTTGTCACTCAGCCTGCTGACACCTTTGATTTTGGTGGCTAGCTATATGGACGAATTGCGCAAGGTAGGATCTATCTTTGGAGAAGTTATTGCTATTTTGGAAAAGGAAAATTTGGAAAGGCCGATTGCTCTGGCAGAAAAACCTCAGGGGTGTGATTTGGTTATGAAAGATGTTTCTTTTGGCTACTCTGTAGAAAAAGAGGTCTTGCATGGGATTTCCTTTGTTATCAAAGAAGGCAGTATCAATGCATTGGTCGGTCCTTCGGGGTCAGGTAAGTCCACCATTGCCAAACTCTTGGCTTCCTTCTGGGATGTTTCCTCTGGTCAGATTACTTACGGCGGAGTTGATATCCGCCAGTTGCCGCTGGATTATTACAGTCAGCAGATTGCCTATGTTACTCAGGACAATTACCTTTTTGATGAAAGTATTATGGACAATATCCGCATGGGAAATCCTGCAGCCTCGGATGAAGAAGTTATGGAAATTACTCGAAAGTGTGGCTGTTATGACTTTATCCTGCAGCTGGAAGAAGGTTTCCAGACTCGCGTTGGTGTTGGTGGCAGTCATTTGTCTGGTGGTGAGCGTCAGCGGATTGCTATTGCCCGTGCCATGCTTAAGGATGCACCGATCATTATCTTAGATGAGGCGACAGCCTATACTGATCCGGAAAATGAAGCTCGTATCCAGTCCAGCCTGGCTAAGCTGATTGAGGGTCGAACGCTGATTGTTATTGCCCATCGTCTGTCAACCATTAAGACGGCAGAACAAATTCTAGTCCTTAATGCCGGTCGACTTGAGGCTCAAGGGCGTCATGAGGAACTGTTAGAGACCTGTCCGATTTATGCTTCCATGTGGCAGGCTCATATAGCGGTTAAGGATGGAGACCAGCTGGAAGGAGGGGTAGCTCATGCTTAGTATACTGAAAAAATTCTTTGAATTTTGCCAGCCAGAAGATTGCAGAAAATTTTATCTATCCATCTATCTGGGGGTAATCAAATCCTTCATTATCGCCCTGCGTATTCCAGCCATTGGTCTAGTAATCATGGGGTTGATTGAGAAAAATCTGTCCATGCAAACTTTTTGGCTGTCCTTGATTATTATGGCTGTTTCTGTTCTGCTTAATGTCTGGATTACTCTGAAAATTACCATGTTGCAGACAGAAGCTGGCTATCATACCTGTGCTCAGAAACGGATTGAGATTGCCCAGCACATGCGCTATCTGCCCATGGGATATTTCAATCAAACTAGTTTAGGAAAAATCACCAGTGTCACAACCAATACACTGGAAGCCTTATCCGACGTGGCGACGCGGGTGGTCATGATGACAGTCCAGGGCTTTCTCTCCTGTGCTTTGATTACGATTCTAGTCTTTCTTTATGACTGGCGGATCGGTTTGGTTCTGCTGGTGGGGCTGATTCTTTTTCTCTTGCCCAATAGCCTCATGCGCTGGCAGGCGGGTAAGGTATCGGATATCAAGCATAGGGCAGATATGAACCTAGTCGAAGTGGTTCTCGAGTACAGCCAAGGTATTGCTGAAGTCAAGAACTACAATCTAGCTAGCCGATCTAGCAAGAAACTATCGCGGACGATTGATGCAAAGAGCCGACTAGATACCAAGCTGGCCCTAGTCACTTCGCCTTATATTGCCCTTCAAGGTATGATTACCAAGCTGACTGGACTCTTTATGGGGCTCTTCTCAATCTACTTTTATCTGAATGGTAGCATGGAGTTGCTAGTGGCTATCATGATGATTATCAGTGGTTTTATGGTCTATGAAAATCTGGATGGTGTAGGCAGTTTTTCAGCGCTCTTACGCATTGTTGATCTGTCGGTTGATATGGTCAATCAAGTCTTGGCTATCCAGCCGATGGACATCAGCGGTCAGGATATAGAGCCCAAGAGCAGCCGTATTGAGCTGAGAGATGTCAGTTTCTCTTATGGAAATAAAAGGATTATTGACCATGTCTCTCTCTCTATTCCAGAAAAAACGACAACTGCCTTGGTCGGACCTTCTGGCTCTGGCAAGACAACGCTCTGCAATCTCATTGCCCGCTTCTGGGATGTGGAGCAGGGAAATATCAGCCTGGACGGGCGTGATGTCAGGGATTACAGCTATGACAGCCTGATTCGCAATTTCAGCTTTGTCTTCCAAAGCGTCTATCTCTTTGAGGACACCATTGCCAATAACATCCGCTTTGGTAAGCCAGAGGCTAGTCTGGAAGAAGTGATAGAGGCTGCCAAGAAAGCGGCCTGTCATGACTTTATCCTCTCGCTGCCTGATGGCTATGACACCAAGATTGGTGAAGGAGGTGCCAGTCTTTCTGGAGGTGAGCGTCAGCGTATTTCCATCGCTCGGGCTATTATCAAGGATGCGCCTATTATCATTCTGGATGAAGCAACAGCCAATGTTGACCCAGAAAATGAAGAAGCCCTCATGCAGGCTATTCAGGCTCTGACTCGTGATAAGACCATTATCATGATTGCTCACCGACTCAAGACGGTTGAACATGCAGACCAGATTCTGGTGCTGGATCAAGGCCGTATTGTCGAGCAAGGAAAACATCAAGACTTACTAGCCAAACAAGGTATTTACAGTAAGTTTATCCAAGAAAGAAAAACAGCTGCTAGCTGGCGGATTGAGATGGGGGAGTGATAAACTGATACAGCAAGCTATTTAGCTTGCTGTTTTTCATTTAAAGGGAAGAATGGTATAATGAAGTAGAGAAAAATCTTGAATGAGGTAGCCATGAACGAAATCAAATGCCCCAATTGCGGGGAGGTTTTTACAGTCAATGAGAGCCAGTACAGTGAGCTTTTGTCGCAGGTTCGGACAGCAGAGTTTGACAAGGAGATTCATGCTCGGATTGAGCAGGAACTGGCTTTAGCAGAGCAAAAATCGCAGAATGCACAGCAGACTCTCAGCGCTCAAAAAGATCAAGAAATCAGTCGACTAAAGCACCAAATTGATCAGTTTGAAACTGAAAAAGAGTTAGTCAAAAAGGAAGTTGAGAAAGAGTATGACAAATCTATAGTTGACAAGGATCAGACTATCACGGAGCTTCGTAATCAAATTTCTCAATTTGATAGTCAGCAGGAGCTTGCG
>NZ_KQ968976.1:227373-240028 GCF_001578725.1 Streptococcus sp. DD04 | reverse complement strand
CATTTTGAGACAGAGAGAGAGTTAGTAAAGCAAGAAGTTGAAAAAACTACGATAAGCGTATAGCAGACCAAAATCAAGTTATCGTAGAACTTCAAAGTCGGATTGCTCAGTTTGAGACCCAGCAGGAGTTGGCTAAGAAAGAGGCGGAGCAGGCAGCTAGTCTTCAATTGCAGGAGAAGGATAAGGAAGTTCAGCAATTGGAAAGTCAGCTGAAAACTCTGCAATTGGAGCATGAAAATCAACTACAAAAGACCTTGTCTGAGCTGGAAAAAGAGCGGGACGAGGTAAAGAATCAGCTAGTTTTGCAAGAAAAGGAAGCAGCGCTGGCTCAGACCTCGCTCAAAGAGCGCTATGAGGTAGAGTTGCGGCAGAAAGATGAGACCATAGAGTTTTACAAGGATTTCAAAGCCAAGCAGTCTACTAAGATGATTGGTGAAAGCCTAGAGCAGCACTGCGAGTACGAGTTTAACAAGAATCGTATGGCTATGTTTCCACGAGCGGAGTTTGGCAAGGACAATGATGCCAGAACTGGCAGCAAGGGTGACTACATTTATCGAGAGGTAGATGAAAATGGTGTAGAAATCCTCTCTATTATGTTTGAGATGAAAAATGAAGGCGACGAGACAGCGACCAAGAAGAAAAACGAGCATTTCTTCAAAGAGCTGGATAAGGATCGGCGGGAGAAAGGCTGTGAGTATGCCATTCTGGTGACACTTCTTGAGGCTGATAGCGAGCTCTACAATTCGGGTATTGTCGATGTGTCCTATGCCTATGAGAAGATGTATGTTATCCGGCCTCAGTTTTTCCTGCCCATGATTACCCTCTTACGCAATGCTGCGCTCAACTCACTCCAGTACAAGCAGGAACTGGCCTTGGTGCGGGAGCAGAATATTGATATTACGCATTTTGAGGAAGATTTGGATGCCTTTAAAGTAGCTTTCGCCAAGAACTATCAGTCTGCTTCAACCAACTTTGGCAAGGCCATCGAGGAGATTGACAAGGCCATCCGCCGGATGGAAGAAATCAAAAAATTCTTGACAACCTCTGAAAACCAGCTGCGCTTGGCAAACAACAAATTGGACGACGTCTCTGTCAAAAAACTGACACGCAAAAATCCTACTATGAAAGCTAAGTTTGAAGCTTTGAAAAAGTAATAACAGGCCTTGAACTATTCTTGTAAGTAAGATTTCGGGAGGCTTCTGAATATGGTCTATCGTGCAAAAAATTATGTCCTGCATTTTAACAATAAGAGCATGGACTATGTGACCTTTGGAAAAGGTAAGAAACCTCTGCTCATTATTCCAGGTCTAGGGGATGGTTTGGCGACTCTTAAGGGAATGGCGCAAATGCTTGCCCTATCTTATAGGGAATTCGCAACAGCTTACCAAGTGTATGTTTTTAGCAGAATCAATGAGTTGCCAGAAAATTATACAACACGAGATATGGCGACTGATATAGCTGAAGCTATGGAGGTCTTGGGGCTGAAAGCGGAAGCTGTTCTAGGAATTTCCCAAGGCGGTATGATTGCTCAGTGGTTGGCAGCAGATTTCCCGGAAAGAGTTGAAAAATTGATTTTGACAGTTACAACTGCGAAACTGAATAATCTTGGTAGGGAGCGGATTACTCACTGGCTTGAGTTGAGTCAGACGGGATCCTATAAGGAACTGATGTTGGATATTGCAAATCACTCTTATACGGCTAAATCCTTTGGAAAATTCAAATATTTTTATCGAATAATGGAAATCTTTGGTCGCATTAAAGATAACCAGCGGATTGCTATTCAGGCCATATCTTGCTTAAGACATGCTAGTCTGGCAGTTCTGGAAAAGATCAACTGTCCTACGCTAATCATTGGAGCAGAAGAAGATGATGTTCTAAGCGTAGAAGCTTCGCTCGAATTACATCAACATATCAAAGATAGCCAGCTCACTATTTTTCCAGACTGTGGCCATGCACTCTATGAAAAGCATAAGGATTTCCAAAAGAGAGTTTTAGTATTTTTAGAAAGTTAACCAATGAACGGAATTATCAACTTAAGAAAAGAAGCGGGAATGACTTCGCATGATGCGGTATTTAAGCTGCGCAAGATTTTAGGAACGAAGAAAATTGGTCACGGGGGCACCTTGGATCCAGATGTAGTCGGGGTGCTTCCGATTGCTGTAGGCAAGGCGACGCGCTTGGTTGAGTTCATGCAGGAGGAGGGCAAAGTTTACGAAGGTGAAATTACGCTGGGATGCTCAACGACGACAGAGGATGCCAGCGGAGACATCCTAGAGCGGATGCCAGTGACGGAGCTTTTAGAAGAAGCTCTCATTGATGAAGCCATGGAGTCCATGACCGGTGAGATTCGCCAGATTCCGCCCATGTACTCAGCAGTCAAGGTCAATGGCCGCAAGCTTTATGAGTATGCAAGAGCGGGTCAAGAAGTGGAGCGGCCAGAGCGGCAGGTGACCATCTATAGTTTCGAGCGCACCAGTCCGATTTCCTACGAAGATGAGCAAGCCCGCTTTCGTTTTCGAGTCAAGTGCAGCAAGGGGACCTATGTCCGAACCCTGTCTGTTGATTTGGGAGCCAAGCTTGGCTTTGCCAGTCACATGTCCCAGCTGACACGGACTTCTTCAGCGGGTATGAGTTTAGATGATGCCTTGACCTTGGATGAAATAGCAGAGCGAGTAGCAGTGGAGGATTTCTCCTTTCTCCAACCCTTGGAGCTGGGGACCGGTGACCTACCTAAGCTAGAACTGACAGCAGACCAATTGGAAGAGGTGCGTTATGGCCGTTTTATTACCCTAGAAGATGCTGGACTGGAATTAGCTGCCTTTTATGAGGGTAAGTTAGTCGCAATATTAGAAAAAAAGACCAGTCTTATAAGCCTAAAAAGGTCTTTCTCTGATATTTTGTGATAAAATAGAAAAATGATGAAAACGATTAAAATTAAAAATGAAAAAGATATTATCCAGAAAGAAGACACTGTCCTAGTTCTAGGTTATTTTGACGGCTTGCACAAGGGTCATCAAACACTTTTTAAGCAAGCTCAGAGAATTGCGGCTGAGCAAGGGCTGAAAATTGCGGTGCTGACTTTTCCAGAGTCACCTAAGCTGGCTTTCGTCCGCTATCAGCCAGAGTTGATGTTGCATTTGAATCATCCCGAAGAACGCGCTGCTCACCTAGAGAATTTAGGTGTGGACTATCTTTATCTGATTGATTTTACCAGCCATTTTTCTAAGAACACAGCCCAAGAATTTTTTGATAAGTATGTCTCTGCGCTCAAAGCAAAGGCAGTTGTAGCGGGATTTGACTATCATTTCGGTTCTGACAAGCGAAAGGCAGATGAGCTAGCAGATTATTTTGATGGTCAGGTGTTTATCATTTCATCGGTCAACCAGGATGATGAAAAAATATCCTCTACTCGTATCCGTCAAGCTGTGCAGAGTGGTGATGTCTCCAAGGCACATCAGTTGCTGGGTTATCCTTTGTCTACTCGCGGAATCGTGGTCCATGGCAATGCCAGAGGCCGTACGATTGGCTATCCTACGGCTAATTTGGCGCCGCTGGACCGAGTGATCCTACCAGCAGATGGTGTTTATATTGTGGAAGTTGAGCACAATGGCAAGCTTTATCGAGGCATGGCTAGTGTCGGCAAGAACGTGACCTTTGAAGGTGATGAGCTCCGTTTTGAAGTCAATATTTTTGGCTTTTCTGAGGAAATTTATGGCGATACCATTCGAATTATTTGGTTGGATAAGATTCGGGAGATGGTCAAATTTGATGGGATCGATACTCTCGTTGCTCAGCTGCAGAGTGATGAGCAGGTGGCTAAAAGTTGGACTGCTTATCGAAATAGTTGAAAAATTTATAATTTCATGACATTCGGCAGTAATTTTCAAAAAAATATAGTCAATCCAAATTAAATTTAGTATAATAGAGTTAGTTATTATATAAAATAAGAAGAGAAAAGCATGATTACACTATTTTTATCGCCGAGTTGTACTTCCTGCCGCAAGGCGCGTGCTTGGTTGATTAATCATGAAGTTCCATTTACGGAGCATAATATCATGACAAGCCCTCTGTCTGCCTCAGAATTGCAGCATATTCTTTCATTGACAGAAAACGGCACAGATGACATCATTTCAACTCGTTCAAAAATTTTTCAAAAACTGGACTTAGATGTAGAGGATTTATCGATTTTAACGCTGATTAAGTTGATTGAGGAAAACCCTAGTCTTTTGCGTCGTCCAATTATCCTTGATGGCAAACGAATGCAAATTGGTTTCAATGAAGATGAAATACGTGCTTTCTTACCTCGAGGTTATCGGAAGGAAGAGTTAAGAGCCGCAACCATGCGTGCTGATATTTAAAATATGGACAAAAATTATAGTTACCCACTAGACTTATCGTGGAGCACTGAAGAGCTTGCTTCAGTGCTTTCTTTTTTTAATGATGTAGAGCAAGCCTACGAACAGAAGATTCAAGCGGAACAACTGCTCCAGTCTTATGCAGTCTTCAAAAAAATTGTTCCCAGCAAAGGGGAGGAGAAGCGAATAGGCCGTGAATTTGAGACTGTCAGTGGCTATTCGCTTTATCGTGCTGTTCAGGAAGCTAAAAGAAAAGGGAAAGGGAGCATTTCTCTTGGAAAATAAATTTCATTTTGCGAAAGAAATAGTTTGTCAGGCAGGTGTTTTTTTAAAGGAGCATTTGCATGATGATTTAGATGTCGTGCAAAAGAGCAGTCCGACTGACTTGGTGACCCAAATGGATCAAAAAATTCAGGATGATTTGGTTGAGAAAATATTGGCTCGTTATCCTGACGATGCGATTTTGGCAGAGGAAAATGACCTGCGACATGATATCTCAGATGGGAATGTCTGGGTGATTGATCCCATTGATGGGACCAATAATTTCATTACCCAGCAGGCTGATTTTGCTATTATGTTGGCTTATTTTGAAAATGGGCAGGGCCAGTTCGGATTGATTTATGATGTGACGCGGGACCAGCTTTTTCATGGAGGCGGGGCTTTTGATGTTTACTGCAATGAGCGAAAGTTGTCTGCTTTTATCGATAAACCCTTGCAAGCATATCTCATCGCTTCAAATGCCAGTATGCTGGAGCATAATCACTGGGGGCTGGCTGACTTGTCTCGTGCTTGCTTAGGCGTGCGTGTGTATGGCAGTGCTGGGATTAGTTTTGGAAAGACCCTTTCTGGTGGTTTGGCGGCCTATTTCTCTTATAATTGGCCTTGGGACTATGCAGCGGCCTACGTGATGGCTGACAAATTGGGGTTTGTCATTCAGACTTTAGATGGTGGCCAGCCGAATTTCCAGACCAAAGAGCCCATCATGATTGCTCCAAAGTGTAAATTGGGCGAACTACAAGAGTATTTAAGAAAGGGAAAAGGCTAGTATGGACTTTCCAGTAGGTTTTAAGGAAAAGTATGAGAAGCTCTTGGGTCAGGAAGCAGAGGCTTTTTTTGCGACTTTTGATCAAGATCCGATTTCAGCCTTTCGCAGCAATCCTTTAAAAGAAACTCAGAAAGAATTTGCGGATGTTATCCCAAACACAGACTGGGGCTATTATGGAAAAATATCTGGTAAGTCGGTAGAACACGTCACGGGGCTGGTTTATTCTCAGGAGCCGGCTGCCCAAATGGTTGCTCAAGTTGCAGCACCGCAAAAGGGTATGAAAGTTTTGGACTTAGCGGCTGCACCAGGCGGAAAATCTACTCATTTACTCTCTTATCTGGGAAATACAGGTGTGCTGGTTTCTAACGAAATCAATACCAAACGCAGTAAAATTTTGGTAGAAAACATTGAGCGTTTTGGAGCGCGAAATGTCCTTGTCACCAACGAATCTGCGGATAGATTGGCTAAGGTTTATCAGGGCTATTTTGACCTCATTGTTCTGGATGCTCCTTGCTCTGGCGAAGGGATGTTTCGCAAGCAGCCGGATGCCACCCAGTATTGGGGTCCGGAATATCCGGCTCAGTGTGCGCGTCTCCAGCGAGAAATTCTAGAGGATGCTGTCAAGATGTTGGCGACAGGCGGGCAGCTGGTCTATTCGACCTGCACTTGGGCACCAGAAGAAAATGAAGAAATTGTCGCTTGGCTTTTAGAGAATTTTCCTTTGGAATTGCTTGAAATACCAAAAGTCAATGGCATGGTTGCGGGGATTGATTTTCCAGAAACAGCTCGTATGTATCCCCACCATTTCAAAGGAGAAGGGCAATTTGTAGCGAAATTTCGCTTTACAGGAAGTCAATCTGCTAAAAAAATCAAGGCAGCCAAAAATAAATTGACAGCTGAGCAAAGAAAACTCTGGCAAGATTTCCAGAAAAAGCATCTAAACATTGAGCTAGAAGGACATTTAGATATCTTTGGCAACAATCTTTATCTGCTACCAGCTGGACTGCCAGATATGTCCAAGCTGAAAATTGCTCGCAATGGCCTGCATCTGGGTGAATTTAAGAAAAATCGCTTTGAACCGAGCTTTGCCTTAGGTTTAGCCTTGAGACCTAGTGAAGTCGTCTCATTCCTTGAGATTGATGATGAGGCCTTTTGCAAATATGTAGCGGGCGAGACGGTTCAACTCTCACAAAACTATCCAAATGGCTGGTATCAAGTGCTTGTCCAAGGCAATGGTTTAGGTTTCGCAAAAATTACTGGCAATACCTTAAAAAATTATTTCCCAAAGGGGCTTCGCTTTCGTTCAAAAGACTAGGCAAAGCCCTCTTTCTATGTTATAGTGGACATAGTGGGATTTTCAGTTTCTTTCAAATAGACATTCCACTATCATTCTCAAGATTTCGAGGAAAAAAATGGTGAAGAAAAAATATAAGCTGATTTTGTCAGCGGTTCTAGTGCTATTTGCAGTCAGCCTATCAGCCTGTTCCAGCTGGATTGACCGAGGGGAGTCCATGACTGCCGTTGGTTCGACAGCTCTTCAGCCGCTCGTTGAAGCTGCAGCGGATGAGTTTGCTTCGGCCAATATTGGAAAAACAGTCAATGTTCAAGGTGGCGGATCAGGTACTGGCTTGTCTCAGGTTCAGTCTGGTGCGGTTGAAATTGGCAACTCAGATGTCTTTGCTGAGGAAAAAGAAGGGATTGATGCTTCAGCCCTTGTTGACCACAAAGTAGCAGTTGCTGGAATTGCCGTGATTGTCAATAAAGAAGTACCTGTCGATAATTTAACGGCGGAGCAGCTGCAGAAGATTTTTACAGGTGAAGTGACCAACTGGAAGCAGCTGGGTGGGAAAAATCTAGAGATTTCCATCATCAACCGTGCGGCAAGTTCTGGTTCTCGGGCTACGTTTGACAGTGTCATCATGGACGGTAAATCCGCCGTTCAAAGTCAGGAGCAAGACTCAAATGGGATGGTTAAGTCCATTGTTTCCCAAACTCCTGGAGCTATTTCTTATCTGGCCTTTGCTTACGTGGATGATTCTGTCAAGACTTTGAAGCTCAATGGCTACGAGCCAACGGCTAAGAATGTTGCGACCAATGCTTGGCCACTATGGTCTTATGAGCATATGTATACATTGGGCAAGCCGACTGGTCTGGCAGCAGAGTTTTTGGACTACATGTTGTCAGATGAAGTTCAGGATGGAATCGTCTCAGGAATGGGCTATATTTCCATCAAGGAAATGCAGGTTAGCAAAGATGCTGATGGAAATGTTACGAGCTTAAAAGGAGATAGCAAATGAGAAATGAAGAATTAGCAAAAAAATTACTATCCCCTTCGAAAAACTCTCGTCTGGAAAAATTTGGTAAATATATCACCTTTGCCTGCCTGTCTTTAATCGTACTGATTGTAGCCATGATTTTAATCTTCGTAGCACAAAAGGGCTTATCGACCTTCTTTGTCAACGGAGTCAATGTGTTTGAATTTTTATTTGGCTCCACTTGGAATCCGTCAGGTAAGGAATTCGGTGCTCTGCCCATGATCTTAGGGTCTTTCATTGTTACGATTTTGTCAGCATTGATTGCAACGCCATTTGCTATTGGAGCAGCTGTCTTTATGACTGAAGTGTCGCCTAAAGGGGCCAAGATTCTTCAGCCTGCAATCGAGCTCTTGGTTGGCATTCCGTCTGTTGTTTACGGATTTATCGGCTTGCAGGTTGTTGTTCCCTTTGTTCGGACTGTTTTTGGTGGTACCGGATTTGGGATTTTGTCTGGTATTTTCGTACTTTTTGTCATGATTTTGCCGACCGTTACCTTTATGACAACAGACAGTCTTCGTGCTGTGCCGCGTCACTATCGTGAAGCTAGCCTGGCTATGGGGGCTACGCGCTGGCAAACTATTTGGCGAGTAACGCTCAAGGCTGCTCGCTCAGGTATTTTTACAGCGGTGGTCTTTGGAATGGCGCGTGCCTTCGGTGAAGCCTTGGCTATCCAAATGGTCGTTGGTAACTCTGCGGTGATTCCAACCTCTTTGACAACACCTGCGGCGACTCTGACCTCTGTCCTGACTATGGGAATTGGAAATACTGTTATGGGAACCGTTGACAATAATGTCCTCTGGTCCTTGGCTCTGGTCTTGCTGTTGATGAGTCTGGCCTTTAACAGTGTGATTAAATTGATTACAAAAGAAAGAGGTAAGAAAAACTATGCACGCTAAGAAATTAGATAAATTGGCGACTGGTATTCTCTACACGATAGCTGGTATCATTGTTGCTATCCTTGCCTCCCTGATTCTTTATATCCTGGTAAGAGGATTGCCGCATATCTCTTGGTCTTTTCTGACGGGTAAATCTTCTTCCTATCAAGCTGGTGGTGGTATTGGGATTCAGCTTTATAATTCCTTCTTCCTGCTGGTGATTACTCTGATTATCTCTGTTCCCCTTTCAATGGGAGCGGGAGTCTATTTGGCTGAGTATGCTAAAAAAGGTCCTGTGACCAACTTTGTTCGTACCTGTATTGAAATCCTGTCCTCTCTGCCATCCGTGGTAGTCGGACTCTTTGGCTATTTGATCTTCGTTGTCCAGTTTGAGTATGGCTTTTCTATCATCTCTGGTGCTTTGGCTCTAACTGTATTCAATCTGCCTCAGATGACTCGGAATGTCGAGGATAGCTTACGCCACGTTCACCATACACAGCGTGAAGCAGGGCTGGCTCTGGGAATTTCCCGTTGGGAGACAGTCCTACATGTTGTCATTCCCGAAGCTTTGCCAGGAATTGTGACAGGGATTGTTCTTGCTTCTGGTCGGATTTTCGGCGAAGCAGCTGCCTTGATTTACACTGCAGGTCAATCTGCGCCGGCTCTGGATTGGTCTAACTGGAATATTTTCAGCATTACCAGTCCGATTTCGATTTTCCGGCAGGCGGAGACGCTGGCCGTCCATATCTGGAAGGTCAATAGTGAAGGAACCATTCCTGATGGGACAGTGGTGTCAGCTGGATCAGCAGCAGTGCTTCTGATTTTCATCTTGATTTTCAACTTTGGAGCCCGCAAACTCGGTGCCTACTTGCACAAGAAATTAACCTCTGCATAAAAGGAGAAGCAATGACAGAATATAATTGGAATGAAAAACATATCATTACTTTTCCTGAAGAAAAGATAGCCCTTTCGACTAAGAATTTGCATGTTTACTACGGTAAAAAAGAATCTATCAAGGGCATTGATATGCAGTTTGAAAAGAATAAAATTACGGCTCTCATCGGTCCTTCTGGATCAGGGAAATCGACCTATCTCCGCAGTCTCAATCGTATGAATGACACGATTGATATTGCCAATGTGACTGGTGAAATTTGGTATGAAGGAATTGACATCAATCGTCGTGATATTAATGTTTACGAAATGCGTAAGCACATCGGCATGGTCTTTCAACGGCCCAATCCATTTGCCAAGTCCATTTATCACAATATCACTTTTGCCCATGAGCGGGCTGGTGTGAAAGATAAGAAAGTTTTGGATGAGATTGTTGAAACTTCGCTCAAGCAAGCCGCGCTTTGGGACCAAGTAAAGGATGATCTTCATAAATCGGCCTTGACCTTGTCAGGCGGCCAGCAGCAACGCCTCTGTATTGCCCGAGCTATCTCGGTCAAGCCAGATATCTTGCTCATGGACGAGCCGGCTTCTGCGCTGGATCCGATTGCGACCATGCAGCTGGAAGAGACCATGTTTGAGCTCAAAAAGGACTATACGATTATCATCGTAACTCACAATATGCAGCAGGCTGCCCGTGCCAGTGATTACACCGGCTTCTTTTATCTGGGAGATTTGATTGAGTACGACAAGACTGCCAATATTTTCCAAAATGCCAAACTGCAGTCGACCAATGACTATGTATCTGGTCATTTTGGTTAAAGGTGAAGAAACTAAAGGAATGAACTTATGACAGAACCTATTTTGCAAGTCAAGGACTTGTCGGTTTATTATAATAAAAAGAAAGCACTCAATAGTGTCTCCTTGGACTTTATGCCTAATGAAATCACTGCCTTGATTGGACCATCAGGTTCAGGGAAATCTACCTTGCTCAAGGCTATCAACCGCATGGGTGATTTGAATCCAGAAGTAACAACGACAGGCACGGTCATCTATAACGGACACAATATCTACAGTCCTCGGACAGATACGGTGGAGTTGCGCAAGGAGATTGGCATGGTTTTCCAGCAGCCCAATCCTTTCCCGATGACCATTTATGAAAATGTTGTCTACGGCCTGCGGATCAACGGTGTCAAGGATAAACAAATCTTAGATGAAGCGGTAGAGCGCTCCTTGATAGGGGCTTCTATCTGGGATGAGGTGAAAGACCGTTTACATGATTCGGCTATCGGTCTCTCCGGAGGTCAGCAGCAGCGGGTCTGTGTAGCGCGTGTATTGGCTACTCGTCCGAAAATTATACTCTTGGATGAGCCAACGTCAGCGCTGGATCCAATCTCTGCTGGTAAGATTGAAGAAACTCTGTATGGACTCAAAGACACCTATACCATGCTCTTAGTGACCCGTTCCATGCAGCAGGCTTCTCGGCTTTCGGATAAAACAGGCTTCTTCTTGGGCGGTGATTTGATTGAGTTTAATGAGACGAAAGAAATGTTTATGAACCCAGCTAATAAAGAAACTGAAGACTATATTACTGGTAAATTTGGTTAAAAATTTGATTCTATCAAAAGGAATCAGAAAAAGCTTATGAAAGGAAAATTATGCTTAGAGTACAATTTGAAGAAGATTTACAAAAACTCCATAATCAATTCTATGCTATGGGAAATGAAGTGCTGTCGCAGATTAATCGCACAGTTCGAGCTTTTGTAACCCATGACCGTGATTTGGCTCGGCAGGTCATTGAAGATGATGCAGAAGTCAATGAATACGAAGTGAAGTTGGAGAAAAAATCTCTAGAAATTATTGCCTTGCAGCAGCCCGTTTCTCAGGACTTGCGGACAGTTATCACAGTGCTGAAGGCCAGCAGCGACTTGGAACGGATGGGAGACCACGCTGTGTCTATCGCCCAAGCTACCATTCGGATGAAAGGCGAAGTACGCATCCAGTCTGTTGAAGAAGAGATTAAGAAAATGGGCCGCGACGTCAAGGATTTCGTAGAAGAAACCCTCAATGTTTATCTGAATGGCAATGTGGATCAGGCCTATGCTATCGCAGCTATGGATGAAAAAATTAACCAACATTTTGATGATATTCGTGATTTAGCAACTGAAGAAATCAAACATAATCCAGAACTGATTGTGACTGGCCGCGATTACTTCCAAGTCATCTCTTATCTGGAGCGCATCGGAGACTACGCTAAAAACATCTGCGAGTGGGTAGTTTACTTCGAAACAGGTAAGATTATTGAATTATAATAGATAGTAAAAAGACAGGCTAAGCTTGTCTTTTTGTGTTTTAATGAAGAAAACGGTAAAACGAGCTTAAAAGGATAGATGCCTAGCCTTTAGGTAGATAATGGACGAATTGGGATTTCAAAGGGCTAAAAACCTAAAATAAACCAGTGTATTTTACCGAGATGATTGAGGAAGCCACCTTTGATTGAAACGATAGAAAAAGACGATAGGGGACAATACTAAAAAATTATGCTACAATGTGGAAAAGCGATGACTGAAAGCGTTGTTTTATAGGATACTATAATGGAGGTATGGTTATGAAGAAAAAGGTTGTTGTCAGTCTGACAATTTTATTCTTTCTAGTTTCAGGAGGAGGCTACTGTATGACAAAATGGACTGAACATCAAAACTCGCCGTATAATGTTAGTGACGTTTTAGACGATAAAGGAGTAAAACTTTACAAACGCGGATTTCATTTGTTGGAAGAGCAACTGGCTACTTATATCAAGGAGCACTATTCAGGAGTCAGTAAAATTGAGTTTTCACCAATTTTTGTTCAAGGTGGGGATGGGCAGACTATGTTCGATGCTAATATCGTTCCCGTAATTTATGACAATCATGGGAATAAGGCTTATTTAGGGCGAAAAGTTGGTAAGCATGGATATGCAAGCTACAGTCTTTTAGGAGATCTACGGTTAGATTTCAATGGTTTTGATGAGGAAGTGATTGAAATTGATGTAGATGGTAAATTTCTTGACATAACGAATTACAAAAGTTTGCTTCCAAAAGCTAAATTAACAATCAACCCCTCAATGGATGAAAACATTGAAGCGCTTGTTAAAGATGGACAGCTGAAGGACGTGGTTAAAAGTGAAGAAGGCAGTCC
>NZ_KQ968976.1:223838-227066 GCF_001578725.1 Streptococcus sp. DD04 | reverse complement strand
ACTATAAACAGAAAAAATGGATTCGTTTTCATTTAGATATAGAGGTGACAGTTAATGAAGAAAAAAAAACTTACAATTATAGCTTTATTAATTATCTTAATTTCAGGAGGGGGATACTGTATGACAAAATGGATTGAGCACCAAAACTCGCCGTATAATGTTAGTGACGTTTTAGACGATAAAGGAGTAAAACTTTACAAACGCGGATTTCGTTTGTTGGAAGAACAACTAGCGACTTACATTAAAGAACACTATTCAGGAGTTAGTAAAATTGAGTTTTCACCAATTTTTGTTCAAGGTGGGGATGGGCAAGCCATGTTCAGCGCTAATATTGTTTTTTCTATTTATGATAAGAATCAAAATAAGGCATATGTTGGTGGAACAATAGGAGATATTACTTATCCAACTTATGACAATGTTTGGGACGTAAGAATGGATTTTAATGGCTGGGATGAAGAAATCATTGAATTAAGAACTAGCGATAAAAAGTTAATTGATGTATCTGATTTTCAGCATTTACCACCAGAGGCTAAACTTAAAGTAAGCGATAAAGTAGATGAAAATCTTGAAGCATTGATTCAAGATAAACAAATTGAAGGAATAAAAAAGGATGCAAAAGGAAGCGCAGATTCAGATGTAGTCTATAACGATGAAATAAAAAAAGGGGATGAGAGAGAATGGCGTTAACTGATGAAAATATTCAAGAATTACAAGTAAATGTTTTAAAAATTATAAAAGCAAAAGATGAGGGAGGAGTTTATGAAACTAATTCAGGCATAAAATACAAAATCATTAAAGAAACAAATGAAACAACCCAAGCAATAGCAGTGGCCCCTATCGTAGGTAGAAATAAAGTTGATTACAGTCAAACTACTATTGTTGTTGCTGGAACTCAAGCTCCTGGTGGAGACATTAATAATCATGTTTTAGAATCTGGATTCAATGCAGTAACAGCAAGAGTTCAATTAACAGAACAGACAAAGGACGTTCGGGAGTTTTATAATCAATCATTATCTAAGGCTAAAAAAATGGCTGGAACAGGACAAGAAGTCGATATTAGTAATATGTCGGGATTTAGTCAAGCGGGACCAGCAGTTGCTAAAGTAGCTGCGGAAATGAAAGTCCAGAAGATTACAAATTTCATGGACTGGGGTGCGTGGGCTTCTTTGTACAAGAATTCGGCCGATTATAAGGGGATTAGTAATGAAGAATTAGAATATCTTAATAAGCACTTGCACTCATACAGTGACAAGGGGAAAGATTTAACAAGCATGGATGGTCATGGCGGGGCTATTCCATATGGGAAAGTCTTTACTGTCGAAGGTAAACATCACAATGCCAGCTTACCCAAGATTAAGGGTAATAGTCCAGATTTTGAGTGGTATGAAAAAAATGGTCTTTTTTGTTCAGGGATGACAAAGAGCCAAGTAGAAAAAATTGTTGATAAAAGATTAAGTAAATCTAGTATTGATAGTGCTTATAAAACAATAGCTAGATCTGAATTGATTAGACGCTATGAATTAGAATACGGACCTTTTGCTCCAGAACCTTCTAAGCAAGAACTACTCACTTTAAATAGACAACGCATTGGTGAACTGCACGCTTCCTTGAAGACTAGTTCAGGCAGTCAAACGATTAGTTTGAGAGAGGAGCTTGTTCGAACAAGCGCGCAAACTGCTCAGCTACAAGCTGAGGAATATGAGCAGGCGATCAAAGATAAACTTGCAAATGCTAAGGAAAGTGTCTCTCAGCACATAACAGAACTACGATCGGCAGCGTATACGCTGGCTCATAACCTTTCTGGTGGAGAGATAGAGGATTTACTATCCGAGCTGAGCTTTGAGATAGCTTGGAATGCTGAAATAGAAGCAGCAACTCTTTCTTCGGCCAACTCATATCAGACGAAAATGACAAGTATATCAGGTAAATTAAACAAGGCAGCTGATAGAATCGTAGAAATTGACCAAAAAGGCAGCCAGATTTTTGGGGAATTATAGGAGGAAGCGTATGATTGAACCAATTATAGAAGATCGAGCAGAAGCAGAGCGTATCAAAAAAGAGTATCTGAGGATACAGGAACGTCTGGCTATTCAAGGATTAATCTCAGCCAAAAGAGCCACTCTCCTTGAAGAAAGTCGTCTATTGCAAGAATGGCTTACCAATCAGGCTGAGACGATGAAATCATTCTCATCAGTTCAAGTTCCTGCCGATTTGGAAGGTGCTTTTTCCGGATTAGCAGCCGAATCGATTAAGAATGTTTTAACTGAAATCTCAACACCTCATTTGATGAGCCCAATTCTATAGGAGGTTTTATGGATACAAAAAAACGGATGGCACAATTAGACGATGAACATATAGCATTTCGAAGAAAAGCCAGTGAATTGGAATGGGATTATCACGATATGAAACGGGAGGCTAGAAATTTTTCGGAAGAAATGAGTAATTGGGTTATATCATTTTGTCGTGACAGTTCGCCTGTTGATTCATCTTATATATTAAATCAAATCGAGGAAAATCGAGAAGCTTTTGAGCGGAAAATGAGGCGTTACGAAGATCGACTGAATGAAGTCTGTCAAGAAGAAAATCGCTTGTACAATAAAAAATTGGACGTACTGAACAAAGAAACAAAGCAAACATGAACTTCACTTTTCCTTTGAGACGAATCTATCAGGCAGGCTAAGCTTGTCTTTTTTTTGTTTTTGGGAGGAGAAAAAGAAAGACGAGGTGAGTTTAAAAGGATTGCTTTATGTTTTAAAATCAAAAATCAATTTTGAATTAGTTGGGGAGAGTATAAAGTCACTAATTATGGTAAAATAGTAACAGATGAATTTTGAATGGAGGTTGGTTCAATACCAGCCCCTTCAATTAGATGAGGAGAAAAACATGCAAGCAGTTGCACATTTTATTGATACTTTTGTTCCAGAGCACTATGATCTCTTTTTGGATTTAAATCGTGCGGATAAGACTTTCTCAGGAAAAGTTACCATTACCGGTGAAGCTAAAGCTGAGAAAATTTCCCTACACCAAAAGGATTTGACGATTGAGGCCGTAGAAGTCGCTGGACAAGCTCGTCCCTTCACTCTTGATAATGATAATGAAGCTCTTTATATTGAATTGACATCAGCAGGTCCTGTGGAAGTAACCTTGACCTATACAGGTAAGATTACAGATAATATGACAGGGATTTACCCATCTTACTATACAGTAGATGGAGTGAAAAAAGAAATT
>NZ_KQ968976.1:221346-223224 GCF_001578725.1 Streptococcus sp. DD04 | reverse complement strand
AAAACTGGGGTCTGGTTACCTACCGCGAGATTTACCTTTTGGTAGATGAAAATTCTACTGTATCCAGCCGTCAAGATGTGGCACTTGTCATCGCTCATGAGTTGGCTCACCAATGGTTTGGTAACTTGGTTACTATGAAGTGGTGGGATGACCTTTGGCTCAATGAAAGCTTTGCCAACATGATGGAATACGTCTGTGTTAATGCGATTGAACCAAGCTGGAATATTTTTGAGAATTTCCAAACCACAGGTGTTCCTTTGGCGCTCAAACGAGATGCGACAGACGGAGTTCAGTCTGTCCATGTAGAGGTGAAGCACCCCGACGAAATCAATACTTTGTTTGATCCGGCTATCGTTTACGCCAAGGGAAGCCGCCTCATGCACATGCTTCGTCGTTGGTTGGGAGATGAGGCCTTTGCCAAAGGCTTGAATGCTTACTTTGCTAAACATCAGTATGGAAATACTATCGGTCGTGACCTTTGGAATGCCTTGGGGGTTGCTTCTGGCCGTGATGTAGCAGCTTTTATGGATTCTTGGCTGGAGCAGCCAGGCTACCCTGTCTTGACTGCTACAGTAGAAAATGATACGCTCAAACTCTCTCAAAAACAATTCTTTATCGGCGAGCATGAAGATAAGAAACGCACTTGGGTCTTGCCTTTAAATAGCAACTGGAAAGGTTTACCAGATACGCTGGAGACAGAAACGCTGGAAATTCCAAATTATTCTGCCTTGGCTACTCAAAACCAAGGTGCCCTGCGCTTCAATACTGAAAATACAGCCCACTATATCACAGACTATCAAGGCATCTTGCTTGATCATATTTTAGATGCCATTACAGACTTGGATAGCACCAGCAAGCTTCAAGTGGTGCAAGAGCGCCGTCTCTTGGCTGAAGCAGGCAGCATTTCATTTGCTGATTTGGTTCCAGTTATTGAAAAACTGACAGAAGAAACCTCCTATTTGGTTGTCTCAGGAGTTAAAGCCGTTTTGAATGGTCTTAAGCTATTTGTGGACGAAGGAAGCGAATGCGAGAAAGCCTATCATGAATTGGTGGTTAAACTTAGCAAATTCAACTTTGACCGTCTAGGCTTTGAAGCAAAAGAAGGCGAAAGTGATGAGGATGAGTTGGTTCGTCAGATTGTCATTGGAAATCTGATTGCCGCTGATGATCAAACAGCAAGTCAAGAAGCAAGCCGTATTTTTGCTGCTCATCAAGAGGACTTGGAGAAATTGCCTGCGGCTATTCGCTTGCATATTCTCATCAACCAAATCAAGCATGATGAGAGCAAAGAATTGGCTGACCAATACTTGAATGATTATGTTTCAACAGTTGACGGCAGCTTCAAACGTCAGTTGGCATCCGCTTTGGCTTACACTAAGGACGCAGAAACTCTTGCTCGTATCTTGGAATCTTTGAAAAACAAGGATATCGTGAAACCACAAGATTTAGCTATGAGCTGGTATTTCCCTCTCTTGAATCACCAGTTCACTCAAGCCACTGTCTGGACTTGGGCGCGTGATGATTGGGACTGGATTAAGGCTGCTCTGGGTGGCGACATGAGCTTTGATAAATTCGTTATTTATCCAGCGAATGCCTTCAAGACAGCAGAAGCGCTGGCAGAATACAAGGCCTTCTTTGAGCCACAGCTAGACGATATGGCTATCAGCCGTAACATCAGCATGGGAATCAAGGAAATCGCAGCGCGTGTTGACTTGATTGCCCGTGAAAAAGCAGCGGTTGAGAAAGCAATTCAGGAAGGTTTATAAATAATTATATAGAGTTATGAAAGACGAATGTATGCTCATTTTGAGTAGTATATGTTCGTCTTTTTTCTTATTTTTCATAACGTATACAAATTGGAAACGCTAACACTTTATG
>NZ_KQ968976.1:219840-220989 GCF_001578725.1 Streptococcus sp. DD04 | reverse complement strand
ACAAATTGGAAACGCTAACACTTTATGCTATAATATAACTAAAAATCATTTAATTTATTTGTATAATAATATCGGAAGGAGCTTTAGAGTAGATGTTACATGGAGTGCCAAGTTCCAATTCCTACTTTAATATTAGTAAGACTAAATTTTAGAAATGTAGTTAAGGAAGCATATCGTTAGATAGCAGGTATTAGGAAGTTTTATGCTTCATCTTCAGTTGTTTATTGGGATATTTTAGTATCCATAGTTCAAGTCAGATTATAATTTTTTGAAACTTATATTTTACGTTTCTAATCCCAATGAGTGATTGAGATATACTCTTAGGAAGAGTTTACTATATGGTATTCTCTTTTATGAAGAAAGCTTTACATGTCAGCTGAGTTTATAGAAGGAGGGTTGGCTCCTGTAAGATCAGTCAAAATAAGATTAGACAACAATTGAGGTTATAAGCTTTATGCAAGTTATATATCACTATTTCCTAAGAATTAAAAGAATAAACTAATTGTATAAGAAAACTTCTATCAAGGCTTATATGAGAAATATTCACCTGTTTGCCAGTCCTGAACCTATGCACTTGCTTTATAATATCAGTCTTGGTGAAAAGAATTCTCGAGATTTTGGAATATTTAGAATGGAGGAAATGAAATGACAGAGGGAATTTTAGTTGCTTTTTTAGGTGCGATTAGACCCACAGAAGATCAAATTAAAGATGAAGACTCTATTAAAGACAATAAGTTCGGTTACACTAAAACGAATTATTATGACCCTATCTCAAAAAAAGAAGTGACATCAAAATTTACTTATGAATACTATCTCACAGAGCGGACTGAAATCAATGTCAGTAAGGTTTTGTTGGTTGGAACTGCTACATCTTCTTGGGAAGAGATATATAGACATTTTGCTATAAAAAATGGATCTTTTTCAATGAAGGATTATCAGGATTTTCGAAATGAGTTCTCCGACACCAATAAAGTCAGTCTAAAGAAAGATTTACTAAAAAAAGCTATTAAACCAGCAACTGACTATTTCACAAAGTTAAGAGGTAACTCAGTCACATTTCATCCTCTTATAATAACTCTTGGTTCAACTAATCAAGAGTTAAACCAAACATTTGAAGATATTAAAACAAAGTTAGTTACGGAGGCAACT
>NZ_KQ968976.1:205768-219820 GCF_001578725.1 Streptococcus sp. DD04 | reverse complement strand
CTAATCTTTTCGATAATAAGCAAAAAAACAAAATTATTTGTGATATTACAAATGGATTTCGTTCGTTTCCTATCTTTACCTATATGTTGTCAAACTATGTATCTAAGGTCTTGAATTGGAAGGCAGAGTTTGAAGTGTTTTATGGTATGTTTGAGGATAAAACATACCCAGGCAAGACACCGATCGTCAATCTTAATAGCGTAGATAATCTAATGGCATGGATCAATGCAGCTAATGAATTTCGTTCCTATGCAAGTGTCAAAACTCTTCTGGAACTATTAGATAAAAGGGCTAATGATCCGAACTACGAAAACCTAAGAGAAACCTTCAACCAGTTTGAGTATGGAACAAATCGTAATGATCTTTACCATTTACACCAATCAATTACACGCTTGGCGAAAGATACTAGTCTTTTACAAGGAATTGGGGATCCAGCAGTAACATTTATAAGGGATGAAATTGCGAAAGATTTAGGAGTGCATTTCAAGGAATCTTTATCTATTTCAAAAGATGAAGAAAAAATGAAACGCCTTGCCTACTTTCAATTTGAACTAGGAAAATGGTACGCCAGACAAGGACGTATTGGCCAAGCAGCTGTGACAACACAAGAAGCTTTAGTAACACTATTAATGTGGTTAGTAAATAATGATATCAAAGAAGATGATTTATTTAAATATGAGTTTAGAAATTATTTTAAGAATACTGTCATAGGAACTATGGATTCCAAAACTTATAAACCGATAAAAAAAGCTGAAGCACGTGTTAGAACAGAAATCCGCAATACCTTTTCTCATTGTAATTTCAACATATCTGGAGATATAGACAATTTACAGGGAAAAATAACACAGCAAGAGAGTTATTTAATTAAGCTTCAAGAAGAGATTGAGAAGCTACTAAGCAACGATGAATCTGTTAAAAATCTTGTAGCTGATATTAAAAAGCGTCTAGCAAATCTGTTTTCGAAATCTAAAGTTTTTTTTGAAGCACTAAATTTTACTTCTAGAGATGATTGAGAGGATTAAGAAATGCCAAATGAAATTAGAATTACAAACTTCAGAGATTTTGTCGAAAAAGTTCAAAAGCTAGAAGCGGATACCTATCGTCATCGATATGTTTTTCGTGGAGAAGGAAAATATACTGGCTTTGAAAAATGGAAGCTCACCCCCAAGATTTTTCGTCAGATGAAAGATAGTTGCGGAGATAAACAAATTTATCGGGAAAGTGATCTAATTGATGCTGTTATAAGTCGCTATCCAAATATTTTTAAAGAATGTAAAAGTAATCTAGAAATTTTACTCCTCATGCAACACTATGGTTTGCCAACAAGACTCTTAGATATTAGTTTTAATCCCTATATCGCTTTATTTTTTGCCTTGTCTGGGGACTCCAGCATAAAGGAACACTATGTCTATGTTATTGATACAGAAAAGATTAATGAAGAGAATAATAAATCTGAATCTAAGCTGGGAGCAAGACAGAATAAAGGCTGGGATGCTCAAAAAAGTGCTTTTGACAATACCGTTGCTGTTATAGCTGCATTATCAAGATTATCTACAGCAGAACAGGATGAAATTAAAAATTTAAAAAATAACTATGAAGCTATGAAGAAAGAGCTTCAAAAATTTGTAGAGGGTAATTCATCAATCAAACCAAGCACTTATACGAATTTGATGAACTTTATAAACAGCAAAAGAAATAATATAGATCCAATTCCTTATATTAATAATTATAAAAATATGCAAGCGGCCTTTAATGCTAAAACATTAAATAAAGAAGCGTGGGATTTAATCCTCATAGATGTCCTAAATTCTGTTATTGAGAATTATGATGTTATGAAAAATCTAGCTAATAAAACCAAGTATTATAATCCCGGATTTGATCAAAAGATAAAATTTGAAGATTTAGATAATGATTACATTATTCGTCCTCATTTTTCGAATGATCGCATTAAAAATCAAAATGGGGGATTTTTGCTATTAAATGCTCTAGATAGATCAAACAATAATAATGTACCAGAGAAATACATAGATACCGTGTGGATAATAGATTTGGAAAATGAAGATGATAGAGCTTCCGAAGTATCTCGTCAGGAATTTTTAGAGCAGTTACGCTACATGGGGATTGATCAGAGTTTTGTTTATCCTGAATTAGAAAATTTTATTTGTACAGATTATCTTGAAGTAGTAGATAGTACTTTAAACAATGTAAAAGGAGAGTAGTATGACACAGTGTATTGCAATTTATGATATTAGTGGTATTCAGAGCTTCATATTCTCGACAAATAAGCTACGTGAAATGGTAGGCGGATCGAAAATTGTACACAAGATACTGTTTGAACTACTACCTAAAAAATTAGGATATGATAACGATAATTGGGAAAATGAAGATTTTTCAAAAGAAATCCCTCAAGTACGTTCTGGAAATGTTATTTACATTGGTGGTGGTAATGCTCTTGTACTGTACGAGAATGAAAAAAGTTATCAATCAGTAACTATTGAATTACAAAAAGAAGTTTTTGAACTTTCTGGTGGAGGTATCCGTCTTTGCCATGCCAAAATTGAAATAGACTATTTAGATCAAAAGGGAAGCTTTGTAGAAAAAATTCAAAAACCATTAATGCAAGCTCTAACAACCTACAAACAAAACACAGCTCCAATTCAGACTGCTCGCGGTTTTGCATTTGGTGCTCAGGATAATGAAACTAAAGAGCCGATAGTATCAGTTCCAACATCGAAAGACAGTTCTTGCAAGTATGCTAGTTATGGTCGATTTAAAAAAAATAAAATATTTTATTCAACGAGAGATGAAGACAAAAGCAGTGAGGGAATTAGCCAATATAGCGAGGGAATTAGCCAATATTATGCGGATAATTTTGAGCAGTTTCGAGACGAGGAGGAAAAAAGTTTTGTTGCTGTGATCCACATTGATGGAAACACAATGGGAAAACAGATAATTGATTTTGCAAATAAAAATCAAGAAGAAGAAGAGACATTATTTGAACAACTGAAAGCAATGCGTGAGCTCTCTAAAGAAATTAGCAAAATATACAGAGATACTTTAGATAACACAGTTAATGAGATATTCAAAAAAGAAATTGACACTGAAAAAGCTTACAGGGAAGCTCAGGAATTGACTAAGAGTATACCATATCGAGAAATCATCTCAGATGGAGACGATATTACTGTCATTATCAAATCAAATAAGGCCTTACAATTTTGTGATTTATTTGTGAAAACATTAGAAAAGGAAAAAGAAGGTGGAAACTATTCTCATCTCAAAGATTTTCATATTTCTGTTGGGATAGGTATTGCCTTTGTTCACGATAAATTCCCTTTCAGCACGGCTTATGACATAGCAGAACAGCTATGTAAGAATGCTAAAAAACGAGGATTAGAATATCCGTTTAGTAAAAATAATATAGATGTTACTCATTCGAGCATGGATTTTCAAATTATCAAAAGTGGCATGACTACAGACATAAAAAATTTCCGTGCCTCTAATTACTATTTGGAAAAAAATAATCAAGAGCCCAAATGCTTATTAAGAAGACCATATTTGTATATAAAAGAAAATGTTCCTAAAGAATATACTTATACAAATTTTATAGATACCTATGAGGAATTAGTCAATCTCGGAATTGCTAATAATAAACTTAAAGCTTTGCAACACGCCTACGCAACGAGTGAGATGGAAATTGATTATGTGATACAAATGATTAAGGCTAGGAAAAAGTGTGAGTTGCAACCTTGGATGGGAAATAAAGCGACATATTTTGATATCTTAGATGTTTGGGATTATTTAAAAGGGGGGCAAATAGATGAAAATCTTACAACTGACGATTGAGTTAAAATCTGACATGTGCTGTGGTACAGGTACAGGTGATGGTGTCCAATTTGATACAGTTTCTGCTTATAATGATTATGGATTGCCCTACATTCCAGCTAAACGTCTGAAGGGGTTGCTGCGAGAACAAGCAGAATTTCTGATAGCTTGTGATCCTGAAAATAAGAATTTTGTTGAAATATTGTTTGGAAAAGGTGAACAGGCTGGTGCTCTCATCGTCAATAACGCAGAGATTAAAAATGTGAGCAATCTAAAAGAGGATTTAGATAAGCTTTTTAAGAGTCAGCCGTCCTTATATAATCCGTCCGCGGTTGCTGAGTATTATACAGTAGCTAGACACGCTACTCAAATGAAAAATGGTGTTGCTAAACCCAAATCTTTACGAACAATTGGAGCCGTACCAAGTGGCACAATATTTGAAGCGACACTATACTTAGATGATAGTTCAAGTAGTGAAAAAGTAGAATTTTTGAGAAAATGTGCCAAGCTTCTTCGGCACATCGGACTCAATCGTACAAGAGGTTATGGGGAAGCCGTTTGTACTTTAGAGGAACAGGAAAATGGTTTGAAGGAATATACCAATGATTCACATGGAGGACGTCAAACATCTACTATTTTTCGTTACAATATTAGCTTGGAGACAGATTTAGTCTCAGAGAAAGATTATATTACGGGTACAGCTTTGCAAGGCTGGTTTGCTGGTAGAATTGAACAGAAAAATATTCAAGAGTTACTTACTAAAGTAAAATTTAGTAACGCTTATCCTTGCATAGATGACAAGTTTTTTTACCCAATGCCTTTAAGTTATATCAATGTGAAGAATGAAGAGGAAATTTACTCTCAAGCAGATGGTTATAGAAGATGTGAAGGGAAGCAATACACCAAAAAAACAGGTTTTGCTTATTTTGGTTATGAAAAGTCCAAAGAGGGTACGAATATTCTGTCTTATAATTCTTATGAAATGCAAAAGAGCATTAGTTACCATGTTACAACAAAAGGAGATAATGACCTTTTCACTCTTCCTTTATTGAAGGCTGGACAGTCTTTTGCAGGCTTTATTGAAGGCGATCAGAGCATATTAAATAAACTGAAAGAGATTCTTACCAAATATAATGGGGAAATCCGTCTGGGAGGCTCAGCTAATATTCAGTTTGGAAAATGTGTTTTGACGCTTGTACCTAACAGGAATATGGAAGGTGACTTGAATTCTAACACTAGTAAGGATGCTAGCCCATCAGGCGAAGAAACACACGTTTATATTGTCAATCTCTTATCAGATACCATTCTCTGTGATGAATATGGCTTAAATTCTGTCTCGCTAGATGTTCTAAAAAGATCCGTTGAAAAATTGTTTAATATAGATGAGGGAACTGAATCTAATAAAAGTGAGAAACCAATCATTGGTGACATCTATACAGGCACAACAACGACAGGAGGCTATAATGGTAAATGGAAGATGCCACGCCGTCGGTTTAGTGCCTTTTCAATGGGAACACAAATATGTATTGAATCAAAGATTGAGCCCAAGCGTTCTGAAGGCTTTATGGGTTTACTTCAAGCAGAAGGCTACGGACAGTACCGTATACAAAAAATTAATCCTGAGTTGTTCATTATAGGATTTAAAAAGTCTGAAAACCAAGAAAAAAAATGCAGAAGGTGAAGTTGGATTTGAACTCACTTTAGCTGGTAAAGGCTTAAAAGAGCAGATTGATTTCCATCATCTGCTTAAAGAGCTGGAAAAGTCAGCCTATGAGATAATAGAAACACAGTCCTCTCTTTTGAAAAAAACGAGTAGTTCGTCACTCATGCGACTCAATGCCGTCTATCAAAACTTAAATAGAGAGGGTGGTGAAGCTACACTTGAAGTTTTAGGCTCTGTTTTTAAAAACAGCAATGATAAAAATAACAACGAACAGAAGATTTGTGAGGCAATTCTTAAAAGGTTTAAAGAGTTTAAAATGGATGACATTGTTGACACAGACAAAAAGGTCAGAGCTTCTCTACACTATTTGCAATATATTCTAACAGCTATCAAGTTCTGGTATAAAAATAATAAGGGGAGGGAGAACTAATATGGGCGATAGTATCTATTTGTTTAAGGGGATCTTGAAAGCTGAAACTCCTTTTATGATTGGTAATGGTGACGATACTTATTCTGATATGGATTTGCTTAGGAATCATAAAAAAGAACCTTTTATACCTGGCACGGCTTTAGCAGGAGTTTGTAGAGCTTACTTAGAAAAAGATGACACTTTCAAAGGTGGGATTGCTTACTATTTTGGGCAAGGTAAGCAAGGAAAAGAAGCAACAACAGATAGGCAGAGCCGAGTGATTGTCTACGATGGACAGTTAGAAGAAACTGAGAAACTAACCACTCGTATTCGTGACTCTGTAAAGTTGGAAAATAAAGTAGCAGTTGATGAAAGTAAGTTTGATTTTGAAATTGTTGAAGCAGGAGCTGCCTTTTCCTTCCGACTAGAATTTAAAGTAGATAAGAAAAAAAAGAATGAAGTAGAGAACCTTGTAAGGGCATTGATTGCAGGTTTTCATCATGGAGAGATTCGAATCGGTGGAAAAAGCAATCGAGGATATGGCTATTTTAAACTCCTTCCCTCTCTAGATTCAGATACAGCGGGAGTACAAAGCAAATATTTTGATTTGACAGATTTACGTGAATTAACAGACTACATTGACTGGGATTGGTCAGGGGCAAATTATTCTACAGAATTATCTTTAGACGAACAAAATAAATCCAATAACTTTATATTAACACCTCTTCAGTTGCATAGTTTTCTTTTCATTCGTGATTACGCTCACAATGAGCAATATGATGAGGGGACAATTGATGCAGTCCCTCTTAAAAACAGTAAAGACGAAGTAGTGATTCCAGGTACAACTTGGGCAGGAGTCTTCCGACATCATATGGAGCGAATTTTAAATCAGTTAGATACTGATTCAATAAAAAGAATTGGTGACATTTTTCCTAAATGTGACATCAATAAAGAATCTTGGCCTAAAGCGCTTATAGACTATTTATTTGGCTATGTTCATGAGAAAAAAAGTGATAAGAATGACGGGCCTCAGGTTTCTAATAGTCAGGCTTCGCATATTTTTTTCAAAGAGAGTCATTTTGAAAAGGGAAACGTTTCAGAAATCTTAAGGACCCGAACAGCTATAGATCGCTTTACTGGTGGAGCTTCAAAAGGTTTGTTATTTAATAACAAACTAGCATATACTCAGGGGGATAGGTCTAGTTGCTATTTAGAGGTTGGCCTATCGAAAGAGTTGAAAGATGAACAAAAACAGTATGATTTTGTAAAATCCTTACTTGATGTCTGTTTTGAGGATTTACAGGAGGGATATCTAGCTGTTGGTGGTCAAACTGCAGTCGGAGGGGGAATTTTTAGAAAAGGAGAGGTGAAAGATGACGAAGTTTCAAACGATAAAGAGTAAGATAACGCCTTTACCCCAGTTTGATAGCCTATCCCTATCAGACTATACTTATGCTGTCTATTATTGGAGTGATGGAGTCGAAATAAAGGAATGCTCTTCGGAGAACAAGCTCGAAACGAGTAGAACGGGAGCCTATCTTCTAGAGCTGCGTGCTTTTAATGAAAATCAAGAACTCTATCTTATCCGAGTGGAAGATGGTGAACATGCTTATCAAGGTCGTATCAGACAAGATGAGACAGGGGATGATATTCTTATTTTCGATGAGACAGGGGATGATATTCTTATTTTCGATGAAGAACATAAGATTTGGGGAGATCCAGAGAAAAACTGTAGCGAAAATGGTAGTACCACTCTAAAAGAAGACCGTGGCATTGAAGTTACTCTGCCTATTCCTGTTGACAAAGGAGAGACTGCCTTTATCACTGTACGGAATTATTTCAATACCGCTGATGGAGACTTACAGTCAGTCGACTGGCGTTTTGTTGCTTTTAGTACAAAAGAAGCAACTCCTTACCTATCAGAAGTTAAAGGAGAAAATGATGGCTGACAATACATATAAATTTATCAATCCCTATACTTTCTTGCCTATCAAAGATGAAGCTCCTAATCGAACCAATCTGCGAAAAGGCTCCCTATCAGGAAGGATTCACTGTAAACTAAGCATAGAGTCTCCGACTTTTATCCCTAATACCAGTAAGACTTTTGAAGAAAAATTCGACAAGGATACTTTAAAAGGGCAAGATTTCTTTTCTTACCAAGACTTGAGCAAAGAAAGTCAATTTCCTTCAAATGTTCCAGAAGACCCCCGGATTCCAGGGAGTGAAATTCGGGGCATGATTCGCAATGTCTACGAACAATTAACCAATTCGTGTCTATCAGTTATTGATGAAAAAAATCTGACCCATATGCGGATCAGCTTATCCAAGGAGCCAGGATTATGGAATAGAAAAGAGAATACTTTAATTGGCTGCGAGAGAAGAAAGATTTCAAAAGCAGAAATCAAAAGCAGATACTATAAGAGTGGAGAAAGAATTTGTTATGGTAACTCCTATAAAGTAGGTCATGTGATAGTTGGAGAATACTTTTCTAAAAATAAAAAGAAATCAGAATCACTTTTCTACCCGAAAGAAATTTATCAGAAGTTTAAGCATAATGAACAAGAAATAAATTTGTATGAGGCTACTTATCAGGAAATAGAAAGCATCCCAAAAGATAGCACTGATGCATGCTTTCTTATACAGCCGAATGATATTGTAAGATTTGAAAAGGTATTGGAAGAATATGGGAAAAAGAATGCGCATAGAGATTATGCAGAAGCATATTTCAATGTAGATAAGAATCCGATACTACCAGTATTTTATACTCAAGTAGATGGTGTCCTATATATGTCCCCTGCTTGTATCACGCGTGAAGTTTTTAATCATACGATTTCGGAGATACTCCGAGACAATCATTCTGGGCACCAGCCTTGTGATGGAGCTGGCGATCAGTGGTGTCCTGCCTGTTGTCTGTTTGGTAAGATAGGGCAAGATGGAGAAGGGCATGCTCTGGCTTCACGTTTGCGTTTTTGTGATAGCGAGCCTATCAGGGAAGCGGAATTTGAAGCCCCCTTGGTTTTACCGATACTTGGTGAGCCCCACTATTCTGCGACCGAATTTTATTTACAACCTCCTAAAGATGGGAATACACGTTTTTGGAATTATGACTACCACATCAAAGGTCGTACAGCGGATACCAATATTTCGCATGCGGATCGGGAAAGCTATACTCCTCGCTTAGCGGGACGTAAGGTTTATTGGCTCGGTCAGGATACACATGCCAAGGACAAAGATAATAAAAACAATTACAAAATGCGCAATAAGGTTCGTTGTTTAACAAAAGGGAATTGTGAATTTGATATTTTTTTTGAGGATGTGACCGAAGAAGAGCTGAAGCTCTTACTCTGGTGTATAAGACTTGAACCTGATTCCGATTGCTTCCATAGGATTGGGCGTGGTAAACCATTCGGTATGGGGAAGGTTAAGATAATTGTTGAAGGGTTGGACGAAATCACTTATAGCTTAGATGAGAATCATAAGTTAAAAAGAAACATTAAGTCGGATTATGAAGGAATAAGCTACTCCGACGAACAGAAGGCTATCATGAAGCATCTTTCTAGCTATATGAAAGTGATTAATGACACCATTGACTATCCAAGGCTTGAGGAAAACGGACCAATTTACGAATGGTTTGCTAACAATAAAGGTAAGAACTTAGGAAAAGTCTATATTCGAGAAATTTTGGCTCCATATCCTGAAACGGGGGTTGTTAGTCGAGATAACTAGCTACAATAAACTGATCTTAGGTAGTCGTGAGCTATCCATGACTGGTTCTTGTTTGAATAAAAAAGACGATTGCTGATGCAATTCGTCTTTTTCGTTCTCTTGCCAATGCGCTAGCGATTATTCCTATTAGTTTCCCTTCTAGCGAAACCTACTATTTAGTTGGAGCTCTTTCTAGTGTATTTATCACTCCATAATTTCAGCCTTCTTTAAGAAAAAATTCAGTCCCGTTTAAGCAAGCGTCCCTATAATAATCCTAGCATGGTGAAGGGATGTGAGCTTGTGTACTTAAGATTTATATTACTTCATCATGTTAAAATCCATGAAAATATAAAATTTAGAAAGAAGAAAACTTTAAAATGGATATGGAAAAAATGATTGTAGTTAAGAAGAGTACCAAATGGTGGATGACCGTAGTAGCTAGTGCATCCTTAGCCGTCGGAGCGGTTGGTGGCTATGGGATTGCTGCTTTGACTCAGAGAAGTCCGCAGCAAAGCTCGGTGCAGGCTACCATGCCGCAGCAAAACAACCAAGAGGGCAAGATGCCAGGTCAAGGCGGCCAGCCTCCTCAAGGTCAGGGGCAAGGAAATGAAAATGGCATGCCGCCTCAGATGGGTGGACAAAACGGTCCCGGAGGTCAGCTCCCTCAAGAAAACGGTCAGCAGGGTGACTCGCAGCAAGAAAATAAATCAAAAAAGAAGCCATCAAATGCTGACGGTACAACAAAAGATGACAAGAGCAGTGAGACAATAGAAAATAATTCGAAAACAACAAATTCTTAAAGTATTTTCAATAAGTCATGATATAATAGAAAAAGATAGGTTAAGATAAGATGAGAAGTGCTTGTCATGTCTCTATTAAACGAAACGACATAAGCTTTTTCTAAAAAGGGAGGAACAGGATGATTAAGATTTTATTAGTAGAGGATGACCTCGGTCTGTCAAACTCAGTATTTGATTTTTTAGATGATTTTGCAGATGTTATGCAGGTCTTTGACGGTGAAGAAGGTTTATACGAGGCAGAAAGTGGCGTGTATGACCTGATTTTGCTGGACTTGATGTTGCCTGAAAAGGACGGCTTCCAAGTGCTTAAAGAATTGCGTGAAAAAGGGGTCACCACTCCTGTCCTCATCATGACTGCCAAGGAAAGTATCGATGATAAAGGCCATGGTTTTGAACTCGGTGCCGACGATTACCTGACTAAGCCTTTTTATCTGGAAGAGCTTAAAATGCGGATTCAGGCCTTGCTCAAACGTTCTGGTAAGTTTAATGAAAATACCCTGTCCTATGGCGATGTAGTGGTCAATCTTTCGACCAACTCGACCTTGGTAGACGGAAAAGAAGTGGAACTGCTGGGCAAAGAGTTTGATCTGTTGGTCTACTTCCTTCAGAATCAAAATGTCATTTTGCCTAAGACTCAAATATTTGACCGTTTATGGGGCTTTGACAGCGATACGACGATTTCTGTGGTGGAAGTCTATGTATCCAAGATTCGGAAAAAATTGAAAGGAACGACTTTTGCGAATAATCTCCAGACTCTTCGCAGCGTCGGTTACATTTTAAAGAATGCTGAATAAACTTAAAAAAACCTTTTATGCGGATGATTTTTCTTATTTCATTCGCTATTTTGGTGTATTCACCCTGATTTTCTCAGCTATGACTCTGATTATTATCCAAGTCATGCGCTCCAGTCTCTATACGACCGTTGATGATAATCTTAAAAGTTTAAGTCAAAGTCCGGCTTCTGTCGCGAGTTTGGCTTATCGGACAACAGGCCAGCAAGAGCAGGAGCCAAAGAACCTAGATCATGACCAAGCTCCTGATATCAAGATTGAGGAACCGGGCAGGGCAAATGTCAGTGCCAACACGTTTGCCATTCTTTTGGATGATGATTACCACAATTTGACGGCGCAGAACGGTTTTTTGAACTTTGATTCGGTCAAATTTAACAAGCGTTTTCTTAATCAAATCAAGCAAATTCAGCTGACCAATAGTTATGGACAGGTCG
Source organism: Streptococcus sp. DD04 (assembly GCF_001578725.1). Lineage (NCBI taxonomy): Bacteria > Bacillati > Bacillota > Bacilli > Lactobacillales > Streptococcaceae > Streptococcus > Streptococcus sp. DD04. The sequence goes on along the minus strand of NZ_KQ968976.1, from coordinate 208,196 downwards.
AAAGTTACCGAGCCTATCTGTTTGACATTGACCCAGATGATGAAATTGAACATGTCAAATACGCAGTGGTCATGACTAGTATCAGCCAGCTGGAGCAGACTAGCGAAAAGCATGAGAAGCTGATTGCGATTGTCATGATTAGCTTTTGGGGTATTTCATTGATTGCCAGTATTTACCTAGCACGGATGAGCGTCAAGCCTCTCTTGGACAGCATGCAGAAGCAGAAGTCTTTTGTTGAGAATGCCAGCCACGAACTGAGAACGCCTTTGGCCGTGTTGCAAAATCGTCTGGAATCTCTCTTCCGTAAGCCCGAAGCCACAATCATGGACTCCAGTGAGAATATTGCTTCCAGTCTAGAGGAAGTCCGGAATATGCGTCTACTCACGACCAACTTGCTCAATCTAGCTCGACGAGACGATGGAATCAAGCCAGAATATGGTGTAGTTACGCCCGACTTTTTCACGACGACCTTTTCTAACTATGCGATCATCGCTGAGGAAAGTGACAAGGTCTTTCGATTTGAAAATCTAGTGACAAAATCAATCACGACTGATAAGGTCTTGCTCAAGCAGCTCATGACCATCCTTTTTGATAATGCCATCAAGTACACCGAAGAAGATGGAGAGATTCATTTTATGGCTTTGGCCAGTGACCGAAGTCTGATTTTGCGAATCTCTGATAATGGGCCAGGGATTGCCGGGGACGATAAGAAAAAAGTTTTTGATCGTTTTTATCGGGTAGACAAGGCTCGAACTCGTCAGAAAGGCGGCTTTGGACTGGGACTATCTCTAGCAAAACAAATCGTAGATGCCCTGAAAGGGACTATCACAGTCAAAGACAATAAACCACGCGGAACAATTTTTGAAATCAAAGTGCCTCTAAAGTCGGATATCAGAAAGCGAATCAGCAAAGGCTGAAAAAATTTTCATTTAATTTACAATTTTGACAGATTCTGCGGTATAATAGAGGGAAGAAAATAAAGAGGTGAAGACGATGACAGCAAAAATGTTACACACTTGTTTACGGGTAGAAAATTTGGAGGCTTCTATTGCCTTTTATAAAGAGGCATTCGGTTTCAAGGAACTGCGCCGTAAAGATTTTCCAGAATACGCTTTTACCATTGTTTATCTAGGTTTGGAAGGCGATGACTATGAGCTGGAGCTGACCTATAATTATGATCACGGGCCTTATGTGATTGGAGATGGTTTTGCACATATCGCACTTAGCACACCTGATTTGGAAGGTCTGCACGCCGAGCATGCTGCCAAGGGCTATGAAGTGACTGAACCAAAAGGTCTACCGGGCAACCCGCCAAATTACTACTTTGTCAAAGACCCTGACGGCTACAAAGTTGAAGTGATTCGAGAGAAAAGTCTTTAAAAATAATTAAACTTGTATTTTAGCACTTGTAAGATACAAGTTTTTTAACATCAGAATCATTTTGTGACAAATAACTTAGGGGAAAATAGATGAAAAGACAAGATAAAAGGAAGCATACTCAAAAAAGGAGATTTTTTCTCAGTCTCCTGAATGTGTTTTTCTTAGGACTTCTTATTTTTGGTGGACTGCGAATCTATGAAATGTTTCAGGAAAGGGATTTCCAGCAAAAGGTCGCAGAAGTGATTGCAAAGGAAGAAAAAGAGCATGCTGCCAATGCCGAAAAGCAGGCTGGTAGGATTGGCAGCCATTATGTGGCAGCTTTTTATCCTCTTATGAATGGCCAGCCTTTTCAAAACGCTAAAGAGCAAATATTGCAAGATAGTCAGAGCATTACAGATGACAAGAAACAGGCTGGAAATATGACTGCCTTGACCTTTTACTACACAGAAGAAAGGTCATCTAGTCTGGCAAATACAAAAGAAATTGTTATTCAAAGGAAAGATTACGACATCATAAAGAGAACCATCAAGTCTGAGGAGGCAAGAGAAGTAGCCTCGACGTATATCAATCAAGAAGGTGCAGCAGTCACTTTGGACAAGCTGTTTCAAAATCCAGAAGCCACCAAGGAAATCTTTATAAATGAGCTGACCAGCCAGTTGACCTTTCGGCAGGTTAATGAAACAGAGCAAACAGCAGCTTTGAATGCCCTTCGAGAAATGGATATGAGTCAGTGGAACTTTCATTATGAGGCTGGCTTGTTCTCTATTCGTTTGCCCAAAGAAATTCACGGGGTGACGAGCTTGATGGTGCCACTCTCAAATTTCTACGACCAAATCCATTCTGAATATCTGCAGGGCGATGATTTGGAGGCTTATCATCAATACGAAATCAAACGGCATGAGAAAATGGTGGCTCTGACCTTTGACGATGGCCCAGACAGTAAGACCACCCCTCAGGCCTTGGAAATTCTGAAACGCTACAATGCTAAAGCGACCTTCTTTATGGTGGGACAAAATGTTGCAGCCAATCCAGAGTTGGCCAAACGTGT
>NZ_KQ968976.1:184793-205748 GCF_001578725.1 Streptococcus sp. DD04 | reverse complement strand
CATACTTGGAGCCATCCAGTCCTGACCAAGCTGCCTCTGGACCAAGCCAAAAAGGAAATCACAGACACGCAGGAGGCTATTTATCAAGCAACAGGCATTCGGCCTTTGATTACACGGCCGCCTTATGGAGCGGTTAATGCCGCAGTGCAAAACGCAGTAGATCAGTCCTTTATCATGTGGAATGTGGACAGTCTGGATTGGAAAAATCGTAATACCAGCGCTATCATGCAGGAAGTGGCCAAAACCCAGCCAGGTTCCATTATCCTCATGCACGATATTCATCAGACGACCATTGATGCTTTACCGAGTGTTCTTGAGTATCTAAAGAATAATGGTTATACACTAGTGACAGTTGATGAGCTACTAGAAAATCAGCTTCAACCACATCAGATTTACTATAGCAGAAATTAAGAAAAGCATTGGAAATCTTGAATTTCCAATGCTTTTTGCTTGGCTATCATCAGATAAAACTATCGTTTACTGTGATTCTCACTCAAGGCTGCACATACAGTTCTTGTTCTTTCAGGATAATTTCTCGAACAGAGGCATATTTTTTGAGAGCTTTTAGTTCTTCCGGGTGGCTGATGAAGGTGATGACATAGCCTTCCTTGCCCATGCGACCCGTTCGACCAGAACGGTGAGTATAAGTTTCCAGATCGCGCGGCACTTCGTAATTGACCACGCATTCTAGAGAATCAATATCAATGCCACGGGCAACCAAGTCCGTCGCCAGCAAGAGCGTGATATCGTAATCCTTAAATTTCTCCAGAATGACCTTGCGGAATTTTACATTGACATCGCTGGCTAGGGAGACCGCACTAGCCCCTCGGTACTGAAGCTTTTCTTCGGCGCTGCCTAAATCTGACAGACTATTGAAAAAGACTAATCCACGAAATTCTTCTACATTGGATAGTTTGCGCAAGAGTTCGACCTTGTCACGTTTCTCCACCTGCATATAGAAGTGCTGGATATTGTCCAGAGTCTGGTCGTCAATGCTGATACGTAGAGTATTTTCGGCAATCTTATCTTGATCGAACTTTGCCGTAGCACTCATGTAAATCAGCTGGTGGTCACGCGGTGCATAATGCAGAATCTTATCAACAAACGCATACTGGGAATCACTGAGAAGCTGGTCAAATTCATCTAGGATAATAGTATCGACATTCATCATCTTGATTTTCTTTAGCTTGGTGAGCTCAAAAATCCGACCCGGTGTACCAATGAGGATTTCCGGACCTTTCTTAAGACGTTCGATTTGCCTTTTCTGGCTGTTACCAGAGAGCAGGAGTTGACAGCTCAAGCCCAGAGGTTCAGCCCAAGCCTTGCAGACATCAAAAATCTGTCCCGCCAGCTCTGTATTTGGAGCTAAAATCAAAAGCTGCTGCGCTTTTTTAGGCTTCAATTTCAACAAGCTAGGAAAGAGATAAGCCAATGTCTTGCCCGTACCGGTCGGACTGATGCCTAGCACCGTCTGTCCCTGAGAAATGGGCTGGAATATTTTTTCTTGGATAGCAGTCAGTTCAGCAAAACCCAGCTGATTTAGCTGGTCCTGCCAGACTGTTGGGAATGTTTCTTTAATCATGGTCAACCTCAAATCTAATGCCAGCGTCTTTTCTCATGGCAAAAATGCAATCATGAACGGCAGCAGCAGCCTGCAAATAGTCGCTGTAAAGCTCTTCTTGGCCACCTTTAAGCACCTGAGCAAAAGCCTGAGCCTCTTCCAGCATTTGGTGGTCTGCTTGGCGGATAGCTAGACTTTCCGTCTCTCCATTGAGCTTTAGGAAAATAGCAGAGCGGATATATTCGATACCATCTAAGGTCAGGGTGCCTTGGTCTGTGTAGATTTCAGCTGGCAGGTGGCTGTTGATATTTTTCCAGCCTGAATGCGGACTTGAAAATCAGGATAAATCAGGCTGCCTGAACCATTGAGATCAACACTATTTGGCAGTTGCTGAACTGTGTAGCAGACGCTTTGTGGAGCACCAAACAGCCGGACAGCAGCATAAATCGTATAGACCCCCAGGTCCATCAGAGCACCGCCTGAGAATTTAGCAGAAAAAACATTGGGTTCTTGTCCACTCAGCAAGGCTCCCATTTTGGAGGAGTATTTGGCATAGGTGAAGTTGGCTCCCCATATTTTCTTGTCTTTAAGGAAGTTACGAATGACTGCAAAAGCTGCTTCGTGGTAGTTTCTGGCTGCTTCAAAGATATAAACCTGATGTTCAGCTGCCAGCTTGACCAATTCTTGCCATTCTTCAGGTCTTGATACAGCCGGCTTTTCAACGATGACATGTTTTCGAGCCAAAATGGCTACCTTGGCATGGTTGAAGTGGAGGCTATTGGGACTGGCGATGTAAACCACATCTAGGTCGGTAGATAAGAATTTAATCATATCGGTGTAGAGGGCGACATTTTCATAGGCTTCTGCAAAACGCTCCGCTGAACTAAGTGTCCGTGAATAGACAGCTGCTAACTCATACTCACCACTCAGTTGAGCTGCCTTGATAAACTCATGGGAAATAAATCCCGTGCCAATGATACCGAGTCTTAACATGCTTTCTCCTTTTATAATGATTTTCCTAATTTTTTCTTGATTCACCCTTTCATTATATCATGAATTGCGGTAAAATAGATAGGATAACAAGTAATGGAGAGAACAATGCAAAACAGACCTATTATTATCGGTGTTACAGGTGGCTCAGGTGGCGGGAAAACCAGTGTTTCTCGAGCGATTCTTTCTAATTTCCCTAATGAAAAGATTGCCATGATTGAACACGATTCCTACTACAAAGATCAGTCCCATCTGACTTTTGAGGAGCGAGTTAAGACCAACTATGACCATCCTTTTGCTTTTGATACAGACCTCATGATTGAGCAAATCAAGGAACTTTTGGCTGGTCGTCCAGTGGACATTCCGACCTATGATTATACGGAGCACACTCGCAGCAGCAAAACCTATCGTCAAGAACCGCAGGATGTCTTCATTGTGGAGGGAATTTTGGTCTTGGAAGAACAACGTCTACGCGATTTGATGGACATCAAGATTTTCGTCGATACTGATGATGATGTACGGATTATCCGCCGGATTAAGCGAGATATGGAAGAGCGCGGCCGCAGTCTGGATAGTGTCATTGAGCAGTATCTTGGTGTCGTTAAGCCCATGTATCACCAGTTTATCGAGCCGACCAAGCGCTATGCGGATGTCATTATTCCAGAAGGCGCTTCTAACAAAGTTGCGATTGATTTGATTACCACCAAGATTGAAAAGATTTTGGAGGAAGCAAGAGAAGGATAGAAAGGAAGTCTGGTGTTACACTGGACTTTTTGGGTCAATGATGAAAAAGTTAGTCAAAAGAGAATTTCATTCGCGATCGAAGTTTTTTGCCTGTTTACTGACCTTTTGCGCAGGCTTTGTGGATGCCTACACTTTTATGGAGCGTGGGGGTACCTTGGTCGCTGGACAAACAGGGAATGTCGTCTTTTTGTCCGTTGAGCTGATTCACCATAAAACTGGAGAAATTGAAGTGAAACTGGCTACCATGCTGGCTTTCATGCTGGGTATTTTCCTGATAACCGTTTTCCGCCCCATTTTCGAGCAGTCATTATGGCGGGTAACCAGTATCTCACCTCTGGTGCTTATCTGTACCTTGGTAGGTTCTATGCCCAATACGGTGCCAAATATGTTTATCGTTCCTCCAATCGCTTTTTGTATGGGAGTCGTTGCGACAGCCTTTGGCGAAGTAGATGGCATTGTCTATAATAATTCTTTTATGACAGGAAATATCAAGAAAACGATGGTAGCTTTTGGAAATTTTGTCCGAACTAGCGAAAAGCCGTATCTGAAAGAAGGTATCTTTTTCGTTGCTTTGTTAGGAAGCTTCATCACCGGAGCTATTATTTCTACTTACCTCATCCAATTTTACGCTTTGCGAACGATTTGGATTGTTGCAGTGATTCTTTTTGCTTTCATGATGTTCAGGCTCACTCAGTATGTGAGAAGGAGTCGCTAAACATTTCACCAGTACGAGTGTCGCTCTGCTGGTTTATTTTATCTTCAATAGTTGAGAATTTTCTATACTGAAAAAATATTCTGAAAATGCTAGGTTATTTGTTGACAGCCCAATGATACTGTGTTAAAATACTAGCAATAACATTTCAAAAGGAGTCAGTCAAACATGAAGTCAACCCAATATTCAAACTTTGCTTTGTTGTTGCGTTACTCGGGCTAGTGCGAAAGCATTAGTCCTGTTTGGCTTACCAAGCGGGAGTAAATCAACATCTCGCTTGGCTTCAAGCGAGATGTTTTTGTTTTATTCTCCTCGAAAATCTTTGTTAGGATGTGCTTTGCTAAAACTAGCCAAAAGTTCAGTTTACGGTTTCATCTCTTAGCGACAATGATTTTCTCTAGCTGTTTTAAACGATAAAGAAAGAGGGATGTTTATGCGCAAAGTTGAGTTTCTTGATACCAGCCTTCGGGATGGTGAGCAGACACCGGGAGTGAATTTTTCTGTTAAGGAAAAGGTTGCCATTGCTAAGCAACTTGAAAAATGGGGCATTTCTGCTATTGAGGCTGGTTTTCCAGCTGCTAGCCCAGATTCATTTGCGGCGGTGCAAGAGATTGCTAAAGTCATCACTAAAGCTTCCGTTACTGGTCTGGCTCGTTCGGTTAAGTCGGATATCGATGCTTGCTACGAGGCGCTCAAGGATGCCAAGTATCCGCAAGTGCATGTTTTCATTGCGACCAGTCCCATTCACAGAGAGTTTAAGCTGAAAAAGTCTAAGGAAGAGATTTTAGAAGCCATTAAGGAGCACGTTTCCTATGCTCGTTCCAAGTTTGAGATTGTAGAGTTTTCACCTGAGGACGCGACACGTACCGAGCTGGACTTTCTGCTCCAAGTTGTCCAGACAGCAGTTGATGCGGGTGCTAGCTACATTAACATTCCAGATACAGTTGGTTTTACTACACCTGAAGAGTTTGGCAATATCTTCAAGTATTTGATTGATAATGTCCAAACGGATCGTGAGATTATCTACAGTCCTCACTGTCACGATGATTTGGGAATGGCAGTAGCCAACAGCTTGTCTGCGGTCAAATACGGAGCTAGGCGGGTGGAAGGCACTATCAACGGTATCGGTGAGCGTGCTGGTAATGCTGCGCTGGAAGAAGTAGCAGTTGCTTTAGAAATTCGTCAAGACTATTATCAGGTTGAGTCGGATATCGTCCTTAATGAAACCATCAACACTTCTGAGCTGGTGTCCCGCTTCTCAGGTATTCCAGTGCCTAAGAACAAGGCGGTCGTTGGTGGCAATGCCTTCTCTCATGAGTCCGGTATCCATCAGGATGGTGTCCTTAAGAATCCACTGACCTATGAAATCATCACGCCTGAGCTGGTTGGAGTCAAGAGCAATTCACTACCGCTTGGCAAGCTGTCTGGCCGCCATGCCTTTGTCGAAAAACTCAAAGAACTGGCTCTGGACTTTGCAGAATCTGAAATTAATGATCTCTTTGCTAAGTTTAAGGTCTTGGCTGATAAGAAAAATGAAGTCACGGATGCTGATATTCGAGCGCTGATTGCCGGAACAACGGTCGAAAATCCTGAAGGCTTCCACTTTGATGATCTGCAGTTGACGACCAATGACGACCATACCATCACAGCGGATGTGCAGCTGGTTAATGGCGATGGTGAGACAATTAGCTGTGTGGCAGAAGGTAAGGGAAGCGTCGAAGCCATCTTTAATGCTATTGACCAATTCTTTAACCAGTCTGTCCAGCTTTTGTCTTATAATATTGAAGCGGTGACGGATGGTATCGACTCTCAGGCTCGCGTCTTGGTAGCTGTTGAAAATACCGACACTGATACGATTTTCAACTCTTCTGGTATTGACTTTGATGTTCTTAAGGCCAGCGCCATTGCCTATATCCATGCCAACACCTTTGTGCAAAAGGAAAATGCTGGTGAAATCGGCCATCAGGTATCTTACCGCGATCTGCCTGCAAATAATTAGAAGGAAGCGACTATGACAAAAGAAATTGTAGCTCTGGCGGGTGACGGTATCGGACCAGAAATCATGGAAGCCGGTCTCCAAGTGCTGGCTGCTGTTGCGGACAAGTTCGGCTTTACTTATCATGTTACGGAGAAGGCTTTTGGGGGTGCTGGTATTGATGCGGAAGGGCATCCTCTGCCTCAGTCAACTCTAGAAGCGGCCAAGGAGGCGGATGCTATTCTCCTAGCAGCTATTGGTAGTCCCCAGTATGATAATGCACCAGTTCGACCGGAGCAAGGCTTGCTCGCTCTGCGTAAGGAGCTTGAACTCTATGCCAATATCCGTCCAGTTAAGATTTTCGATGCTCTTAAGCATTTGTCGCCTTTGAAGGCAGAGCGTATTGCTGGCGTGGACTTTGTGGTCGTGCGCGAGCTGACTGGTGGGATTTATTTTGGTCAGCATATTTTGGAGGACAAATCTGCGCGTGATATCAATGACTACAGCTATGAAGAGGTGGAGCGAATTGTCCGTAAAGCCTTTGATATTGCGCGTGGTCGCAGAAAGCGCGTGACCAGTATTGACAAGCAAAATGTACTAGCAACATCCAAACTCTGGCGCAGAGTAGCCGATGAGGTGGCCAAGGATTATCCAGATGTGACCTTAGAGCACCAGCTGGTGGACAGTGCTGCGATGCTCATGATTACCAATCCTGCTAAGTTTGACGTTGTAGTAACGGAAAATCTCTTCGGGGATATTCTATCAGACGAGTCCAGTGTCCTGTCAGGAACGCTGGGAGTTATGCCATCGGCCAGTCATTCGGCAGCTGGACCAAGTCTTTACGAGCCTATCCATGGTTCTGCTCCAGATATTGCAGGGCAAGGCATTGCCAACCCTATCAGTATGATCCTTTCTGTGGCCATGATGCTGCGGGGTAGTTTTGCAGAGCTTGAAGTGGCAGAGGTGATTGAAGCAGCGGTTGAAAAGACTTTGGCTCAGGGGATTTTAACCCGAGATCTTGGCGGTCAGGCAGGGACAGCTCAAATGACGGAGGCAATTATTAAGAACTTATGAAATGGATAGTAACGGGTATTTGCCTGCTATGGAACCTTGTCGTTTTCCTGCTTTATGGCTGGGATAAGCGAAAGGCTAAAAAAAATCACTACCGCATTCCCGAGAAGACCTTGCTCTTGTCAGCTTTGGCAGCCGGAGGTTTGGGCGCTTTATTAGGCGGTCGTCTCTTTCATCACAAGACCAGAAAATGGTATTTTTGGCTGGCTTGGATTGGCGGAATAATAGTGGAAATTGGAATTTTATATTACATATGGAGAAGCTAGTATGGCTGGAAAATCAATTTTTGATAAGCTTTGGGACAGGCATGTCATAACAGGCCAAGAAGGGCAACCCCAGCTTATGTATGTGGATCAGCATTATATTCATGAAGTAACCAGCCCTCAGGCTTTTCAAGGCCTTCGAGATGCAGGGCGCAAGGTTAGACGGCCGGATTTGACCTTTGGAACCTTTGACCATAATGTTCCTACGGTCAATATCTATGATATTCGGGATGTGATTTCCAAGGCTCAGATTGATAAGCTCTCTGAGAATGTCAAGGATTTTGGCATCGAGCATGCAGCTCACGGATCGGAACTGCAGGGGATTGTCCATATGGTTGGACCGGAAACGGGCAAGACTCAGCCGGGCAAATTTATCGTCTGTGGCGACAGTCACACGGCTACTCACGGGGCTTTCGGTGCTATTGCTTTTGGAATCGGTACTTCGGAGGTGGAGCACGTTTTTGCAACGCAGACCATTTGGCAGGTCAAGCCTAAGAAAATGTTGGTCAAATTTACCGGAGTGCCACCTAAAGGTGTTTATTCCAAGGACTTCATCCTTGCTCTGATTGCCAAATACGGTGTAGCTGCGGGTGTTGGCTATGTGGTCGAGTATGCCGGTGATGCCATTGATCATTTGACCATGGAAGAGCGCATGACCATCTGCAATATGTCCATTGAGTTTGGCTCCAAGATGGGCATTATGAATCCTGACCAGAAGACCTATGATTACGTTCAAGGACGGCCGGGAGCACCTAAGGACTTTGAGGCGGCAGTGGCTGATTGGAAGACTCTGGTCAGTGATCCCGATGCTGTCTATGATAAGGTCATTGAGATTGATGTCTCCCAGCTGGCACCTATGGTGACTTGGGGAACCAATCCTTCTATGGGAGTAGAGTTCGGCGCGGCTTTCCCTGAAATCCGTGATATGAACGACGAGCGGGCCTACAATTACATGGACCTCTCCCCGGGTAAGAAAGCAGAAGATATTGATCTAGGTTATATCTTTATCGGCTCCTGTACCAATGCCAGACTCAGCGATTTGCAGTTGGCAGCTAAGTTTGTCGCTGGCAAGCATATCGCTCCCAATCTGACAGCTATCGTCGTACCAGGCTCTCGTCCGGTCAAGCGGGCTGCTGAAAAGATGGGGCTGGATAAGATTTTTATGGAAGCGGGCTTTGAGTGGCGCGATCCGGGCTGCTCTATGTGTCTGGGAATGAATCCAGATAAGGTGCCGGACGGTGTTCATTGTGCATCGACCAGTAATCGGAACTTTGAGGATCGTCAGGGATTTGGCGCTAAGACCCATCTTTGCAGTCCAGCCATGGCAGCAGCGGCAGCTATTGCCGGGCACTTCGTAGACGTCCGCCAGCTACCGGAGGTCCAGTAAGGAAGTTTTATGGAAAAATTTACAATCTACACGGGGACGACGGTACCCCTCATGAACGATAATATCGATACAGACCAAATTTTACCTAAGCAGTTTCTCAAGTTGATTGATAAAAAAGGCTTTGGTAAGTACCTCATGTATGCTTGGCGCTATCTGGACAACCAGTACACCGAAGATCCTGATTTCGTCTTTAATAGACCGGAGTACCGCAAGGCGACTGTTCTGATTACAGGGGACAATTTCGGAGCGGGTTCCTCTCGCGAGCACGCTGCCTGGGCCTTGGCTGACTATGGCTTCAAGGTAGTCATTGCTGGATCTTTTGGCGATATTCACTACAATAACGAGCTTAATAACGGTATGCTGCCTATCGTCCAGCCGCTTGAAGTGCGGCAAGCCTTGGCTAATCTGAAGCCGACGGATGAAGTGACGGTGGATTTGGAGCAACAGAAGATTGTTTCACCAGTGGGAGAATTCTCCTTTGACATTGATGGTGAATGGAAGCACAAGCTCCTCAATGGTCTGGATGACATCGGCATTACGTTGCAGCATGAAGATTTGATTACAGAATACGAAAAAAATCGGCCATCCTATTGGCAGTAACCTTATCTTTGCTATATTGAGAAAATTCTGAAAAATCCTTGTTTTCACTAAATTTATATGGTAAAATAAATCTTAATTTAATAGAAAAGGAAGAAACTTATGACAAAACACATTCAATGGAACGGACAGCTTTCACAAGAAGGCTATGATATTCTCAAAGGTGATGGTGGTTGTATCGTTTGCCCAACCAAGGTGGGGTACATCATTATGACCAGCGATAAGGCAGGATTGGAGCGTAAGTTCGAAGCTAAAGCTCGTAACCGTAACAAACCAGGTGTGGTTCTTTGTGGCAGTATGAATGAGCTTCGTGCTTTAGCGCAGCTAAATCCGGAAATTGAAGCTTTTTATCAAAAGCATTGGGATGAAGATATCCTCTTGGGTTGTATCCTTCCATGGAAGCCAGAAGCTTTTGAAAAGCTCAAAGCCTATGGTGACGGTCGGGAAGAGCTGATGACAGATGTTCGTGGCACTAGCTGTTTTGTTATTAAGTTTGGTAAGGCGGGCGAGCAGCTGGCAGCTAAGCTTTGGGAAGAAGGCAAGATGGTTTATGCTTCCTCAGCCAACCCATCCGGTAAAGGAAACCGCGGCAAGGTAGAAGGAATTGGAGAGCGCATCGAAAATGCTGTTGATTTGGTTATTGAAGCAGATGACTATGTAGCCTCTATCCAGCCAGACAAGACCATTGAAACTCGCTACGAGCAAGGCGTTATGGTCTCTATGGTGGATAAAGATGGAAAACTAATTCCAGAACAAGGTGGCCAACGTTCCATCTCACCAGCACCAGTGGTCATCCGCAAAGGCTTGGACATCGACAAAATCATGATGCACCTGTCCGATACTTTCAACTCATGGGATTACCGTCAAGGTGAATATTACTAAGATAAAAAAGAAGCTCAGTGTGGGAGGATATAACCTCTTTACGCTGGGCTTTTTAGTTTATAATTTCTTTTATTTTTCCTATAATTATGCTATGATATAGAATATATTAATAGTTAAATCGTCTTATGGCTATAACGTTAAAGAAAAGGAAATACAGTCTATATGATGACAAAAGAAGAGTTTCTAAAAAGAATGAAGAAAGAATTTCCAGATGCTGAGAAGAATGAGACAAAGAATTATACATCTTTTGAGGTAAAGAACTTAAAAGGGGAATTACAAAATTTTATAGAAATTTATTTTTTGAAAAAAGAAATTAAGATTGCTATATTGTCAAAAAGTCTTGATGAATCAGAGTTGTCACTATTTAAGAAGAAGTCAAAAACATACAAAGGACCGATTGATGTGTGCCATATTATCAATAGTGAAAAAGAATTTAATGAAATTTTACCCTATATAAACAAATCGTATTTATTTATTAAAGGTGAGGGATCTAAGGAGATAAAAATGCCAGAAAATATTGATAAATATAAAAATATTTTGCTTTCATCCAAAAATATTATTCTCCGTGGAGCTCCTGGTACAGGTAAAACCTATCTTGCTAGACAAATTGCAAGCGAATTGACTGGAGGAAATGAGGAACAAATCGATTTTGTTCAATTCCATCCCTCTTATGACTATACAGATTTTGTAGAGGGATTGCGGCCGCTTCCAAGTGATGATGGGCAGATTAGCTTCGGCTTACAAGATGGAATTTTTAAGAAATTTTGCGAAAGAGCTAAATTAGCGCAAAAGACAGGCGGTCAGGATAATTTTGAGGAAGCCTGGGAATCTTATTTGGAGTTTATAAATACCACTGAAGAGAAGGAGTATTTAACAAAGACATCTTACTTGTCAGTTAATAGCAGGCAAAATTTATCTGTCAATTATGATAGTGGAGCATCTGGTTGGACATTGCCTCGACATTATGTTTATGAATTATATAAAAATAAGAATTATGATAAACAAAGATATTATAAAGGTGGCGGGAAAACAGTTCTAAAAGTCTTGAAAGAAAGGTTTGCATTAAAAACTTATAAAGAAGCAGCTGAAATATCAAGTATTAAAAACTTCGTCTTCATCATCGATGAAATTAATCGTGGTGAGATTTCTAAGATTTTTGGAGAGCTTTTTTTCTCCATTGATCCGGGCTATCGTGGGAAGGATGGAGAGGTTTCGACCCAATATGCTAATTTACATGAAACTATTGAGAAGTTTTATATCCCTGAAAATGTCTACATAATTGGAACAATGAATGATATTGACCGTTCAGTGGATACCTTTGATTTTGCCATGCGCCGTCGTTTCCGTTTTGTAGAAATCACGGCTGAAAGTCAGCTGGGAATGCTTGATGAACCTCTTGGAGATGGAGCAGAAGAAGCGAAAGTACGTCTAAGAAACTTGAATGCTGCCATAGAAAAAGTAGAAGAGCTCAATAGTCATTACCATGTTGGACCAAGTTATTTCCTCAAGTTGCAGGAAGTAGACTTTGACTATGAGTTGCTCTGGTCTGATTATATTAAGCCGCTCCTAGAAGACTACTTGCGAGGTTCTTATGAAGAAGTTGAAACTTTGGAAACTTTGAAAAAGGCATTTGATAAGATAAGCAACGAGCGAACCAATCAGTCAATAACTGGTGACAATGAAAGCGATGGAAATGACGATACGGATAACAGATAATCAGCAGCTGATAAAAAAAGAGGATTTTGTTGAAATCTATCCAAAAATTAGTCAGGTACTTTTAGATAGAACTTTAGAAAGTCTTTCTCAAGAGGATGGTATTTTCATTTTTCCAAATGACTTGAAAAATACTTCTGACTTGGACAAGGAACAGAAAATTTTTGAAACTGTAAATCAGAACATTAAGACAGGTAATGTGATTGGTTTTCTGGGTTGCGGTCAGGAAAGATTAACGATTTCCTCTCGTTTTTCAAATGCTAATAACGACTATTTTTTACATTATCTCTTGCAGAAGGTCCTCAATATCAATCTCACTAATTTGGATGTTGGTTTATCTAGCGAAGATAAACTCTATCAACTATTGGTTTACCTCTTTCCAAAATATCTGCAAGCGGCTTTGAGAAAAGGACTTTATAAGCAATACCAGAGTTTTTTCCATAATGATAGCCATGTAAAGGGAGCGATTGATGTAGGAAATCATCTTAAGAAAAATGTTCCTTTTATAGGAAATATTTCCTACACTACTAGAGAGTTTGCTTATGATAATCCATTGATGCAGCTGATTCGACACACCATTGAGTATATTAAGAATCAGAAAATAATTGGGAGTGGAGTATTTGATGCTAATCGTGAAAATGTAACAGAAATTATTCGTGTGACTCCGTCTTATAAACTAGCTGATCGTGTTAAGATTATCAGACTAAATCAAACTAAACCTGTCCGTCATGCCTATTTTCGAGAATATAGAAAATTACAGGAACTCTGTCTGTTGATTCTGAGTAGCGAAAAGCATGGTCTTGGGCCACAAATCCAAAGGGTGCATGGCATTCTCTTTGATGTTGCTTGGCTTTGGGAAGAGTATGTTTACACCTTGTTGCCAAAAGGATTCATCCATCCACGAAATAAAGAAAAGACAGATGGCATTTCTGTATTTAGCAGTCATGGTCGAAAAATTTATCCAGACTTCTATTATAAAGATTTAAAAATCGTACTAGATGCCAAATATAAAAAGCTAGAATTTACTGAAAAAGGAATCAATCGTGAGGATTTATATCAACTGATTTCCTATACATACATTTTAGAAGCTAAAACAGCCGGTCTTATTTTCCCAAGCGTGGGGAAGGTTGTTGATAACGACATAGGTAAATTATCAGGTTACGGGGCGCTCTTGAAAAAGTGGTCTATTCTTATTCCTCAAGAAGCTGAAAATTATGACCATTTTGTTCAACAGATACATCAATCGGAAAAAATAAATTTTAGATTTTAAAGCAGGTTGAACCTGCTTTTTTTCTTTACCCAGTTTAAAATTATTTCCAAATAGAACAAAATTCTTGACAGATGTAACATTTGGTGTTACAATTTATAAAAATGATTCGGCATAGAAATAAATTGGAGGAAGTATGAAAGACAGTCATTTAGTAGCCTATCATATTCGTTTGTTGAATGGGCGGATTTTTCAAAAGTTACTGAGCCAAGATCCTGAAGCCCTTTACCGGAGTGAGCAGGGCAAGATTCTCACCGTTTTATGGAATAGTGAAACAGGCTGCGCGACGGCCACAGATATTGCGCTGGCGACGGGACTTGCCAATAATACGCTGACAACTATGCTGAAAAAGTTGGAAGAGCAGGATTTGGTGACCTTTAGTCAGTGTGGTTTAGACAAGCGAAAAAAATATGTTAAATTGACGGAGCATGGTTGGTCTCAAAAAGAAGTTGGCCATCGTATCAGTCAAAAGTTGGATGCGATTTTTTATAAAGGCTTCTCAGAGGAAGAAATTCGCCAGTTTGAAAGTTATCAGGAACGTATTTTAGCGAACCTTAAAGAAAAAGAGGGATAAATCATGTCAAAACAAGTTAAAAATGCACAAAATCTATATATTCATGCCATTCAAGACGGGTGTGTTGCTGAGGCTCAAGCCCAATCTGTAGGAGATACTTATATCCAACACTCGACAGGTGTGCCTGATGGGAAAGAAGGCTTTGCGGCTTTTTTTGCAAATTTCTTTGAGCGCTATCCCGAGCGTGAGATGAAAATTGTTCGCACCATTGAAGACGGCAATCTAGTCTTCGTCCATGTTCACCAATATCTCAATGGCGGGGAAGCTCAATGGGTGACGACGGATACTTTCCGTGCGGATGAGAATGGTCGTATCGTAGAGCATTGGGATGTCATTGACTACTATCGTGCTCCAGAAAATGGACAGTTAGACCAGATCTTTGGAGATTTTGAAATCACGGATTTGGACAAGACAGTAGCAAATAAAAAAACCGTTCGTCGTTTCCTGACAGAAATTTTCCAAAATGGCGAACTAGAGCAGTGGAGTGACTATGTGGCAGAAGATTTGATTCAGCATAATCATGAGATTGGCCAAGGAAGTCAGGCTTATAAAGACTATGTTGCAGAGCACGGGGTTACTTTTGACTTTGTTTTCCAGCTTTTAGGACAAGGAAACTACGTGGTTAGCTATGGGCAGACTCAGATCGATGGGGTGGCTTATGCCCAGTATGACATCTTCCGTTTGGAGAATGGCTTGATTGTTGAGCATTGGGACAATAAAGAAGTCATACCTAAGGTAGAAGCCTTGACCAATCGAGGGAAGTTTTAAAAGGAGATATTAAGATGAAAGCTGTGCTTGTCAAGGAAGCTGGAGGACCAGAAGTTTTGCAGGTTGTGGAAGTTCCAAAACCGGCTGTTAAAGAAGGTTGGACATTGGTCAAGGTACAAGGATTTGGAATCAACCATAGCGAGATTTTTACTCGTCAAGGACTATCGCCGTCCGTTCAATTTCCACGGATTTTAGGCATTGAATGTGTGGGACTTGTAGAGGAGACCAATCATCCCGATTTGCAGGTCGGACAGCAAGTCATCTCCATCATGGGAGAAATGGGGCGTGCTTTTGATGGTGGTTATGCTGAGTATGTTTTGCTACCAGATGAACAGGTTTATCTTGTGAGGACAGAGCTTGCTTTGGAAAGTTTAATCGCACTGCCTGAAACCTACTACACAGCATTTGGCTCTTATATCAATCTCAAGATTGAGGAGGGAGACCGAGTTCTGGTTCGGGCAGCGACTAGTGGTGTTGGGCTTGCTTTTGCGAAACTTCTCAAAGGACAATTTCCAAATGTCTATCTAGCGGGAAGTAGCCGTAGTCTAGCCAAGGAAGAACGACTAAAGGAAGTAGGATTTGACCAGGTGATTTTGGACAAGGATGGGGTCTTGCAGACGGAAGAGCGGTTTGACAAGGTCTTGGATCTTGTCGGTCCGAGCGATATTCTCGATACATTTGCTCGGACGGCAGATGGTGGTATGATCTGTTCTTGTGGCTTGCTGGGCGGTCAGTGGACTATTCCAGACTTTGACCCTATTGAAATGCTTTACCGCAATCTCTATTTGACTACCTTTGCTTCTGGCAATGTATCTCGAGATAAACTACAAGCTTTAGTGGACTTTGTGGAGCGTTATCAGGTGGATGTGCGACCTGAAAAAGTATTTTCTATTGAGCAAATCCAGGACGCTCATGCTTATCTGGAAAGCAGCCAGTCTTTTGGCAAGGTTATCGTAAAAATTGAGGACAAACAATGATTGAATACAAAAATGTAGCGCTACGCTATACAGAAAAAGATGTCTTGAGAGATGTCAATTTACAGATTGAGGATGGAGAGTTCATGGTTTTAGTGGGTCCTTCTGGGTCCGGTAAGACAACCATGCTCAAGATGATTAACCGCCTCTTAGAGCCAACAGATGGCAATATCTATATGGATAGCAAGCGCATCAAGGACTATGATGAGCGTGAGTTGCGCCTTTCCACAGGCTATGTCTTACAAGCGATTGCCCTCTTTCCAAATCTAACGGTGGCTGAAAATATTGCTCTCATTCCTGAAATGAAAGGATGGAGCAAGGCAGATATTCAGCAGAAGACCGATGAATTGCTGGAGCTAGTAGGCTTGCCTGCTGAAGATTATGCCCAGCGTATGCCGAGTGAGCTGTCTGGCGGTGAGCAGCAACGGGTGGGTATTGTCCGTGCCATTATCGCCCAACCCAAAATCCTACTGATGGACGAGCCTTTTTCAGCTCTTGATGCCATCTCGCGTAAGCAATTGCAGAGCTTGACCAAGAGTATTCATGACCAATTTGGGATGACAACAATCTTTGTGACCCATGATACGGATGAGGCCTTGAAATTGGGCAATCGGATTGCTGTTCTGCAGGACGGGGAGATTCGTCAAGTGGCAACACCTGAGGAAATCTTATCTGCACCTGCGACCAGCTTCGTAGCAGATTTATTTGGAGGTGTTCAACATGGCTAATTTGATTTCTACCTTTCAGGATCGCTTTGGCGAATGGTTGGCAGCCTTAGGGCAACATCTCCAGCTATCTCTTCTGACCTTACTAGTGGCCATCTTCCTGACCATTCCGCTCGCTATCTATCTTCATGGTCATAAAAAAGCAGCCAATTGGGTGCTGCAAATTGCAGGAATCTTTCAAACCATTCCTTCAATGGCTTTGTTGGGACTTTTTATCCCCCTCATGGGGATTGGTACACTGCCGGCACTGACTGCTCTGGTGATTTACGCTATTTTCCCGATTTTAGAAAATACTGTCACGGCTTTGAATGGGATTGATCCTAGTTTAGAAGAAGCTGGAATCGCCTTTGGGATGACCAAGTGGGAGCGACTTAAAAAGTTTGAACTACCTCTAGCTATGCCCGTCATCGTTTCTGGAATTCGGACGGCAACGGTAATGATTATCGGGACAGCAACTCTAGCAGCGCTTGTCGGAGCTGGTGGACTAGGTTCTTTTATCCTTCTAGGAATTGATCGTCGCAATGCCAGTCTAATCTTGATTGGAGCAATTTCCTCCGCAGTTTTGGCAATTCTTTTCAATAGTCTCCTTAAATGGATGGAAAAGGCTAAGCTTCGGACAGTATTTACAGCTTTTGCGGTTTTAATCCTCGGCCTCGGTGCTTCTTATACACCGAGTCTCTTTCCCAAGCAGGAGAAGGAACATCTGGTTATTGCTGGGAAATTGGGTCCAGAGCCAGAAATTCTTATGAATATGTATAAACTTCTCATCGAGGAAAATACGGATATGACTGTAACGGTCAAGCCGAACTTTGGTAAGACAGACTTCCTTTATCAAGCTCTGAAAAAAGGTGATGTTGATATCTATCCTGAGTTTACCGGTACGATTACTGGAACTCTCTTGCAGCCTGCTCCAAAGGTTAGCAATGATGCTGAAGAAGTTTTTGAAGCAGCGCGTGATGGAATCAGAAAACAGGACAATCTAGTCTTGCTCAATCACATGGCCTATCAGAATACCTATGCAATTGCAGTTCCAAAGGCTATCGCCAAAGAATATAATCTTAAAACCATCTCTGATCTTAAAGCAGTCCAAGACAAGCTCAAGGCAGGGTTTACCTTGGAATTTAACGACCGTGAAGATGGAAACAAGGGTTTGCAATCTCTATATGGCCTTAATCTTAATGTAGCGACCATGGAGCCAGCCCTTCGCTACCAAGCTATTCAGTCGGGTGATATTCAAATCACGGATGCCTATTCGACTGACGCAGAACTTGCGCGTTATGATTTACAAGTTTTAGAAGACGATAAGCACCTTTTCCCTCCTTATCAAGGTGCCCCTCTCCTGAAGGCTGAATTGCTCGAAAAACACCCTGAATTGGAAGGTATTCTCAATAAGTTGGCTGGTAAAATTACGGAAAGCCAGATGAGCCAGATGAATTATCAAGTTGGCATTGAAGGTAAAAAGGCCGAAAATATCGCGCGTGATTATCTGGTCAAGGAAGGACTTTTAAAAAAATAAGAAGTAAAAGAGTTAGACTTGTAAGGTCTAGCTTTTTTGCTTACTTGTGGATAGACAGACTAAGGATGGAAGGAGATGAGTTGATCTCTTAGTCAGGAAATCTTCATTCATTTTTGGTATAATAAAGTATCAATTCATGGAGGTGTTTCGATGGCATCTAGTCAAGAATATTTGGATTTTATTCTGAAGCAGCTGCAGGGCTTAGGCCAAGAAATTAGCTTTCGAAAGATGATGGGAGAATATTTGCTCTATTATCGGGGGCTCTTATTCGGTGGGATTTATGACAATCGCCTGATGGTCAAGCCGGTCCAGCCAGCTCTGGATTTTTTTGAAAATCCGGTTTATGAGCCTCCTTATCCAGGTGCAAAGCCAATGCTTCATATAGAAGAAGTAGAAGATGCTGCCATTCTCTGTAATCTGATTGAAGCAGCCTACCCTGCCTTACCAGCACCTAAAAAGAAAAAATAGTCTTTCTGTTTTAATGGATATTTCTAAAACTTTCCGTTCTAATAGACATTTTTAAAATTTTCTGTTATAATAGACTTAAAGGAGGTTTGATCAGCTATGCTTTATATTGCTCTTATTGGAGATTTGATCGAATCCAAACAGCTAAAAAACCGCAAGCAGGCGCAAAAAGACTTGCAGGATATGATGGAAATCTTGAATCAGGATTATCAGGATTATTTGGTGTCGCCTTTTACCATTACGACGGGAGATGAATTTCAGGCTTTGTTGCGACCCAATCCCGAACTCATGCGACTCATTGATCAGATTGTATTAGGATTTCCCCACCCGATTCGCTTTGGCCTTGGTCTGGGTGAGATTGTGACCGAGATCAATCGCGAGCAAAGTATTGGTTCGGACGGTCCAGCCTACTGGAGGGCACGCGCGGCCATTGATGTTATTCATGAGAAGAACGACTACGGCAGCAGCCGTATAGCTGTATCCTTGGGAGATGAAGAGCTCAGTCAGGCGGTCAATACAGTGCTGGCAGCTACTTCATTTATCCAGAGTAAGTGGAATAGCAGTCAGAGAGAGGTTCTGGAGCGGATGCTCATGGAATATATCTATGACGAGAATTTTTCTCATGGGGAAATAGCAGAGCTGCTGCAGATTAGTCCCAGTGCGCTTAGTAAGCGGCTGAAGTCATCTGGACTGAAGATCTATCTGAGAAACCGCCGTTTAGCTATGAGAATGATTTTACAGGCAGCAAAGGAGGCTGAAGAATGACAAATTTTATGGGATTTTCAGAATTTTTCATGCAGAATCCGATTCTTGTATTGACTTTGCTGGCTCATGTACTAGCTGATTTTCAGCTTCAAAGTCAGAAAATGGCCGACCTTAAAAGCCGGCGGTTGAATTTTTTGATTCTCCACTTGGGAATTGTTCTCTTGCCCCTGTTGCTCTTGGGGCTCATCTTACCTAATTATCTGCTATATTTCGCCTTGGTCTGGCTCAGCCACGCTTTAATTGATTTTCTAAAGTATAAGCTGAATCCTTTGATTGTCCGCCATCATGCTCAAAAGTCAGCCTTTTTACTGGATCAGCTCTTGCATCTGATGAGTATTTTTGCTCTTTATTTTCTCTTAGGGCAGCAGCAAATTTCGGCTCCTCGCTGGCTGTCCGAACACTATCTTATGTTGCAGGCTTTCTTTTACTTCGCCCTTACTGGTAAGCCGGTCAATATCCTCTTTAAACTCTTCTTCAGCAAGTATCAGGCAGGGGAAGACAGTGGAGAGACTATCGCAGGAGCCGGTGCTATGATTGGGATTTTAGAGCGCTTGATTATGGGGCTTTCCCTTATTTTTGGGCAGTTTACAGCGATTGGATTGGTCTTCACGGCCAAATCTATCGCTCGCTATAATAAAATTTCTGAAAGCCAGTCCTTTGCAGAATACTATCTGATTGGTTCACTCTTTAGCATGATCAGCGTTTTACTGACTTATGGCTTGCTTTATTGGTAATAAAAAATTGAGGCTGGGATAGGATTCTCAGTCTTTACTTTCATTCTTATTTTCTATAAAGAAAGGAGAAGCCACATGGCCAAAAAACTAGAAGATATGTCTTTAGAAGAATTATGGCAGTTGTTCCCAATTTTCTTAGAGGAGCATGATAAGGACTGGGCAACTTGGTATGTGGAGGAAAGCAGAAGAATACAAAGTTTTTTGCCAGCAAATCAGTCGTATAAATTACATCATATTGGTTCCACATCCGTTGATGAGATATGGGCCAAGCCGATTATTGATATTCTTTTAGAAATTCCTCAAAATGCAGATATGGAGAACATCAAGAGAGAATTGCTGGAGCAAGGCTACCTACTTATGTCAGAGTCAGAAGGCCGCATGTCTTTTAACAAGGGTTATACACTTCAAGGCTTTGCTGAGCGCGTTTTTCACTTACATCTGCGCTACTATGGAGACCATGATGAACTTTATTTCCGAGACTATCTGCAAGACCATCCAGCTGTCGCCAAAGACTACGAGCAGTTGAAATTAATCTTATGGAAAAAGTACGAGCACAATCGTGATGCTTATACGGAAGCTAAAAGGGACTTCATTAGACAGTACACTCAAAAGGCCCACAAGCTTTATGAGGGAAGGTATGAAAGAAGACATGATTTTTAGATTCGTGCTGACGCTTACCTGCTTTTTCGTTAATCAATTCAGCAAACTAAGAGACAGTTAGGTTTGATGGACTGAGTGATGCTAAAACCTAGGATTGCTACTTCTTGCTGGGGCAGTAGATTTGTGCATACTTGACAATCCCCTAACCAGCAAGTTTTTCAATCCATCAATGTAGAGAAAGGAGCAGAGAGAAATTTGAGAAAAAATGACAAATTGACAAAGGATAAACACGGAAGAAGACAAGAGACATTGAAATTTAAGCAGTCTTTTTATATAATAATAGTTATATAAAAATTATAGCGAGGTTTTTTATGCAAAAAGAAGATTGGTTAGATTATTTTGAAGCTATTAATGGTCGTTCAGCGACTGAAGAAGAAATTGCCCAAGCTTTAGTAGCAGGGGAATTTCAGGTGTCATCTGAATCCGTTCAAACTCCCGAATTTACAGTATCTCAGACGAATCCCACAGTTGGAGCTGAACAGGGCCGTCCTCAGGTAAATGCTTCTGCTCTGGCATCAGAGACAGTAGTCTCACAAACTGTTGCTGAGCAACCTTTTAGATCGCCAGCATTTAACCAAGCAATGCCTAAGCAAGAAGCGCAGTATGCTGAGC
>NZ_KQ968976.1:175718-184253 GCF_001578725.1 Streptococcus sp. DD04 | reverse complement strand
TAGCTGGCAGTGCGTCGTTTGATTTCAAGCATTTCTTCCTGTCCGTTTTATCAGCAGCTTTTTCTATTTTCTCCATTATCCTAGGCGGTTTTGTCGTGAAACGCTTGATTTACAGAGATGATAGCTTTACCTTTAACAAAGCTTTTGACTGGTATGGCCGTCTTTATGCAATTGTTTTACCAATCATCACACTAGCGGTATTGATGAATCTTTTAGAAGCGCTGGCTTTGGGTATCTTACTGAATGCTGCTGCTATTCTTTTAGTAGGTATCGGCGCCACCTTTGCTCTTATTTTCTCTAAGAACAATTCTAATTTAGATCCATTCTACAAATACCTGCTAGCTATTGTGGTAAATGGAGTGATTGTCTTTATCTGTGGCTTAATTTCTATGGTAATGCTTAGCGGACTATAAAAGAGACTAAACAAGGGAGAATATGATGGCAACAAAAGAAAAATGGGTGGAACTTTTTGAAGGGGTTATTGGTCGCAAACCTAGCCCTGAGGAATTTATGGCTGCTAAGGCGGTAGACTTCGACTTGAAAAGCATTCAATCCATTGCTGGCCGCTCACAGAAAAGCAGTGAACAGCCAACAAATAGTGAAATAACTCCAGAAGACATTCCTGACAAGGAGAAAGTTGATGAACATGCAGCATTTGAGCCAGCTCAGGAGTCTACTCTCAAGCAAACTTCTGAGCAGGTAGCTGCCCCTCAGGAAATCTGGCTGACAGCCTTTCAAGAGGCTTTTAAGCGACAGCCTAGTCCAGAAGAGTTTCAGATGGCTCAAAGTCAAGGTTTCTCGTCAATTCCAATTCATTCGAAATTGACTGAAAAAAACAATTCAAGCCAGCTGGATATTAAAAAGGACAAAAAGCAGATTTTTAAGAAAAAAGTGGTCTTATCCGGCTTGGGCTTACTGATCTTGATTTCCCTGATAGGATCCTTCTTTTACCTTAGCTCGGTTACTGGAGTTAAAGCGGTGACGGATAAATTTGCCATGGCAATCAAGAATAAGAATTATGACCAAGTAGCTAGTCTGCTCTCCACAGATAGTGATAGATGGACTCGGGCAGAAGCCAAGAATCTGATCTCTTATCTGAACCGGAAAGATATTAATATCGAGACTGAGTTGAGCAATATTGAAAAATCCAATGGTGAGTCTAGTTTCACTGATGAAAATGACAATCAAATCCTCGGTGTTGCTAAAACAAGCAAAAAGTTCGGAATCTTTCAAGAGTATCGAATGCTTGTCTATTCGGTCAAGGTCCGTATCACGACGAATCTTGATGGGGCGACTATCAAACCCGGCGATAAAGAAACAATTAACTTGAAAAAGGATACGCAGATTGAAATAGGTGATTTCCATTTTACCGAGCAGGACTTTCTTCTCAAAGGAAAAACGGAGATTGGCAATGTTGAAACCAAGATAAAGCTAGATTTGGACAAGGCTAAGGACAATCAGCTGGATCTCAGCCTCAAATCTGAAAAGAAACAGCTCAATATCACTATGCCGAAGGAAACTTCAACAGCGACAGCATATAAGATTATCGTCAATGGCAAGGAAGCTGGCGACAGTCTGTCTCCTGAAGTTCAGGTCATCCCTGATCAGGAATTAGAAGTTTATGCTAATTTTTTTATTAATGATGTCAGTTTCACTACAAATAAGGAAAAAGTAGTAGCAAAAGATGATAGAATTGAAGTTGTTCTTACAGTATCTAACGATGTTGTCAAACGTATCAAGGAAGTGGAAGCAAGTCAAAAAGCTAAAGAAGAGGAAAAACGGAAACAGGAAGAGAAAAAAGCTCAGATTTCTATTTTTCTTAGTGATTATCGGAGCGCAGTATTCGACTCAGTTTCCAGTCGCTCTAACTATTTCTCTAAATATTATGATACCTCTAGTGCTGCCTATAAAGAAATGGTTAACTGGACTACCGGTGGTGGAGTCCAGAAGGCGAAGATCGATTACTACAAGCCGGGAGCTCTTGAAATTCGAGAAGTCAGAGAAGAAAAGGGTTCCTATATTGTCACGACCTATGAAGATTTTACAGTGTATTATATTGATAACACACCAAACAGCGTCAATCGTAAGAACAAGGTTTACTACCTCAAGCCAGTAGGAAATAGCTTTGTTATTTATGATATACAAGTATCAGAGGAGTAGAAGATGATGAGCAAATATACAAAATTAATGTTACTCAGTTTAACGATACTAACTCTAGGAGCTTGTTCTTCTCATAAAAAAACTGAAGACAGCGGTGAAACTAGTAAAGAGCTCTCTACTAAAGTGAGTGAGTCTTCTAATGAATCTCAAATTAGCTCTAATAGTACAGATAAATCAGGAGAGAATGAGGCAGAAAAGGCTCATTCTGGTCAAGTTAAGACCATAGATAAAGGTGTTTCTTACAATGGAAGTTACTATAGTATAAAAGGGAAGTATGATGAAATTGTTATTGTTAATAAACATTATCCTTTGTCTCCCAACTATAATCCTGGGGAAGATGCCACAGCAAAATCAGAATTATTAAAATTAATTGCTGCCATGCGGGCTCAGGGCTACGCCATCAGTGATCAGTACAGTGGTTTTCGTAGTTATGAGACACAAGTCGGTCTCTATCAAAGCTATGTCAATCAAGATGGTCAGGCAGCGGCAGACCGATATTCAGCAAGACCTGGTTATAGTGAGCACCAGTCAGGCCTGGCCTTTGATTTGATTGATAGCAGTGGAAATCTAGTGCAAGAAGCTGGAGCAAGCCAGTGGCTCTTGGATAATGCTCATAAATATGGCTTTGTCGTGCGTTATCAAGTCGGGAAGGAATCTTCTACAGGCTATATGCCAGAAAGTTGGCATTTGCGTTATATTGGGAAAGAAGCCAAGGAAATAGCGGAGTCTGGTCTATCATTGGAAGAGTATTACGGCTTTACAGGTGGAAATTACGTAGATTAAAAACCTCGGGTGCTTCAGCGAACTGATTCCACAGTTGATTATCTATAAGAAAAAAAAGCTTAGAACCGTTTGTAAGGGTTCTAAGCTTTTTTAGGCTTTTTGTCAACTATATCGGGTGACAGTGAGGGAAATCAGTCTTAGCTAGCAAAAATCAAACCGCAAAAAAGCCATCCCGATTTCTCGGAAATGGCTTTGGATCAACATTCTTTGTAATGTCAATACGGTTCTTATTTGAGACCGTATTTTTTGTTGAAACGATCCACACGTCCATCTGCTTGAGTGAACTTTTGACGTCCAGTATAGAATGGGTGTGAGTCTGATGAAATTTCGACACGGATCAATGGGTAAGTTTCGCCTTCGAATTCAACAGTTTCGTTAGAACGCTTAGTTGAACCGCTAAGGAACTTGTAGCCAGTAGTAGTGTCCATGAATACAACTGGGCGGTATTCTGGGTGAATGTCTTTTCTCATTTTTAAAAAATCCTTTCTGCCATGGTCTCTTTGCGAGCCATAGATTCGTTACTTTGATAGTTTATCAAATTATGCTCCATTTGACAAGCCTTTTGGATGATTTTCTTACTTTTTTGCAGTTTCCTTTAATTTTTGGTAAATCAATTCTACTTCGTCTTTTGAAAAGGCCTTGGCGCCGCTAGCAAGTGGGTGGCCACCGCCGTGGTGTTGCTTAGCAATTTCATTGATTGGGGTGAACTTACTGCGCATGCGGACACGGTAATGTCCATCCGATTGCTCGACAAAGATTGCCCACATCCGGACATCTTCGATGCGTCCAGGTGCAGCTACGATAGCTGAGGTATCTGCATCTGTCAGGTGATTGTCTTGTAGTAGTTGCTGTGATAGGATAATTCGCGCAGCACCATTTTCATCAATTTCCAGATTATCATAAACATAGCCTTGTAGTTTAGCAACTCGATAAGTGATGGAATCCATTTTACGGGAGAGTTCGGAAAAATTAAAGGGATATTGGCGGAGTTTTGCAGCTACTTCAAATGTGCGGGAGCTGGTGGTCGGATAAAGGAAACGTCCTGTGTCGCCGATAATTCCAGCATAGAGGAGCTTGGCTATGTAGTCATTTACCTCTAAACGGTTTTCAAAGGCGAAAAGAGCGATGATCTCACTGGCGCTGCTGGAAGCTGTATCGACCAGACGAAGATCTCCGTAAGCATCATCGTTGGGGTGATGGTCAATTTTAATCAAGAAGTCCCCCTTATTGTAGCGTTGATCATCAATACGGGGCGTGTTAGCCGTATCACAAACGATTACAAGGGCCTGTTCATAGTCAGCATCTGTCACTTGGTCCATCTTGGCCAGCCAAGTAAGGGTTGGCTCGTCGTAACCAGCTACTTTGATAGATTTTTCTGGGAAGTTGAGCTGGAGGAGTTTTTGCAGGCCGACCTGACTGCCAATAGCGTCTGGATCGGGTCTAACATGACGATGGATGACGATTTTATCGTATTCCTTGATTTTTTTCAAAATTTTGTTGTAGGTATTCATAGCTAACCTCGTAGACTTTCTCTATTTATTATAGCATAAGAGTTTTTATTTTTAAAATAAAAAAGATGTGTTATAATGAATGAAGATTATAATTTGGAGGAAACTATGACCTTAGCGAAAATTGTATTTGCCAGCATGACTGGAAACACCGAAGAAATTGCCGATATTGTGGCGGATAAGCTAAGAGAACTGGATGTAGAAGTTGAAGTGGATGAGTGTACCACTGTCGATGCAGAAGATTTCTTGGAAGCAGATATTACGATTGTAGCGACCTATACTTATGGAGATGGCGAGCTGCCTGATGAGATGATGGACTTCTATGAAGACTTGTCTGGACTAGATTTGTCTGGTAAGGTCTATGGAGTAGTTGGTTCTGGAGATACTTTCTATGATGAATTCTGTAAAGCTGTAGATGATTTTGAAGCAGTTTTTGCTGGCACAGGTGCTGAAAAAGGCGCGGAAAGTGTCAAAGTGGATTTGTCAGCTGAGGACGAAGATATTGAGCGTCTAGAAGCTTTTGCGGAAGAGTTGGTTAATAAAGTTTAGAATGATAAATATGGGAAACGGCTACGGCCGTTTTTGTTTTGCACAACTCTTATTTTCTGACAATTCTCATGATTAGGAGTATAATATAGGTAAGCGCTATCCATAGTACAAAGGAGGACCATCTATGAAAGAACGCGACTATGCCTTTGGCTTTCATGATGATGTTAAGCCGCTCTTTTCAACTGGTAAAGGTCTGACCGAAGAAGTGGTTCGAGAAATCTCAGAAATCAAGAATGAACCTCAGTGGATGCTGGACTATCGTCTGCACTCCTTGGAACTCTTTCATAAGCTGCCCATGCCCGACTTTGGCCCGGATTTGTCAGGTATTCGTTTTGATGACATTATCTATTATCAAAAGCTGACCGGAGAGAGAGCTCGCAGCTGGGATGAAGTGCCAGATGAGATTAAGAAAACCTTTGAACGTTTAGGCATTCCTCAGGCTGAAAGGGAGTTCCTATCTGGTGCAGTGGCCCAGTATGAGTCGGAAGTGGTTTACCACAATATGAAGGAGGAGTTTGCCAAACAGGGCATTATCTTCACCGATACGGATACAGCTGTTCAGGAATATCCAGACTTGGTCAAGCAATATTTCGGGACAGTGGTTTCAAATGCAGAACATAAGTTTGCTGCTTTAAATGGAGCTGTTTGGTCGGGCGGCACCTTTATCTATGTGCCCAAGAATGTCCAGTGCCAAATTCCTGTTCAGACTTATTTCCGGATTAATGGTGAAAATGCTGGTCAATTTGAACGCTCCTTGATGATTATTGAGGAGGGGGCATCTATCCAGTATATCGAGGGTTGTACAGCACCGACTTATACGACAAACAGTCTGCACGCTGCGACAGTCGAAATCATTGTCAAAAAGGACGCTTTTTTCCGTTATACGACCATTCAAAACTGGTCGGACAATGTCTATAATCTGGTCACGGAGCGGGGCATTGTCGAAGAAGGCGGTACCTTGGAGTGGATTGATGGTAATCTGGGCAGTAAGGTCAATATGAAATATCCTTGCAGTATTCTCAATGGTCGAAATGCAAGGACTTCTGTCCTTTCCATGTCTTTTGCAAACTACGGTCAGCATTTGGATGCGGGCTGCAAGGTCTTTCACAATGCTCCTAAGACATCCAGTACCTTGATTTCCAAATCGGTGGCCAAAGATGGCGGCAAGACAGACTATCGTGGCCAGGTTCGCTTTGGTAAGAATAGTGCTGGCTCCAAATCTCATATCGAGTGTGATACCATTCTCATGGACGGCGAGTCCAGCTCTGACACCATTCCTTTTAATGAAATCCATAATTCCAATGTTACTTTAGAACATGAAGCCAAAGTCTCCAAAGTGTCGGAAGATCAGCTCTATTACCTGATGAGCCGAGGTATCAGTGAAGAAGAAGCCACGGCTATGATTATCAACGGATTTATGGAACCCATTACCAAAGAACTTCCAATGGAATACGCCGTCGAACTCAACCAACTCATCAACATGAGTATGGAAGGCTCAGTTGGCTAAAACAGTCTGGGGGACTGTTTTAGGTTGTGGATAAGCACTCGGTTAAGCGAGTGCTCTTTAATAAGGTTCGGGGAACCTTTTTAATCTGTAGATAAGGACTCGCCTTTGCGAGTTCCCCTTAATCTAAGGTCCGGGGGACTGTTTTAGGTTGCGTATGGGAGGCAAAATCAAGTGAGATAATAGGAATTTTCAATTATTTGACCTTGCTGTTTATTTGGAGTAATGCTAGAACATTTTCCTAATTTTTGATATGATAGATAGAACACAAGGAGGAAGCTGATGAATTTAGAAGAAATTAGACAGGAAATTGACCGAGTGGACGATGCCCTAGTTGCCTTGCTGGAAAAGCGCATGAATCTAGTTGGACAAGTAGTGGATTTTAAAAAATCGACTGGAAAGGCTGTTTTGGATAATAAGCGCGAAGAAGTGATTATTTCTAGGGTTGCGGATAAAGTGGAAAATAAGGACTATCAAGCAGCTATCGTTGCGACCTTTTCAGATATTCTGAAACATTCTCGTACCTTTCAGAAGCAGCAAATCAGATGAAAGAAATAAAAAACTCTCTGGCTATTTTCTTGGCAGCCATGCTAGGCGGTTGGCTTCGATATCAGGCTTCTTTATTGATTACATTTACAGGGCATTTTCCACTGGCCACGCTTTTAGTCAACTATTTAGGAACCGTCCTACTAATCTATTTGATTAAAGGTTATTTAACAAGCAAGCAGGTTACCAAACGTTTGCTCCTAGCTTTGTCGACAGGATTTTGTGGCGGCTTGACGACTTTTTCGGGTCTTCTTTTAGACTCACTCAAATTACTGGGTTTAGGCCATTATCTTGAGTTACTCTTATATCTAGCCTTGAGTATCGGCGGTAGCCTTTGCATTGCTTTATGGGCTGGAAGGAAGGTGGCCGCATGATTTGGTTTTTGCTCATTACTTGCGGTCTAGGAGCTCTTGTCCGTTACTTTTTTTCTAAGGTCAATAGCAGGGCTGCTCTGCCAGTAGGTACCTTGATGGCTAATGTATTGGGAGCCTTTTTGATTGGATATTTTTATAATCATATCCAAGATAAGCAACTGTATACCATTTTGGCAACAGGTTTCTGTGGCGGTTTAACAACTCTTTCCACCTTTAATGCTGAATTAACAGAGCTATTTTCAGATAAGAAGAAATTTACCCTCTATCTGATGCTGACCTACCTTTTAGGATTTTTAGCGATTCTTTTAGGAATTTTCATCTAAAATTCTTTACATTTTTTAAAATTTTGATATAATATACTTTGTGCCTAATGGAAGCACAAAAAAACGGCTAATCCGCTGCGGTCCAGAACCTTAAGATTAGTAAGATAGGAGTAGAAAAATGAATCCATTAATCCAAAGCTTGACTGAAGGTCAACTTCGTACTGATATCCCTGCATTTCGCCCTGGTGACACTGTCCGCGTTCACGCGAAAGTTGTCGAAGGAACTCGCGAACGTATCCAGATCTTTGAAGGTGTGGTTATCTCTCGTAAAGGTGCTGGCATCTCAGAAAACTACACAGTTCGTAAGATTTCTAACGGTGTAGGTGTTGAACGTACTTTCCCAATCCACACACCACGTGTTGATAAGATTGAAGTCGTTCGTTACGGTAAAGTTCGTCGTGCTAAATTGTACTACCTTCGTGCATTGCAAGGTAAAGCAGCGCGTATCAAAGAAATCCGTCGCTAATCTTAGAAATGACTCTGTCACTTGGCAGAGTTTTTCTCTAGTCCCCTTAGTTCAATGGATATAACAACTCCCTCCTAAGGAGTAGTTGCTGGTTCGATTCCGGCAGGGGACATTAAACAATACTTAAGAGTCTGGGACAATAGTCCCTTTGCTACAAAAAAAGCAACGGATTTGCCGTTGCTTTTTGCATGATTGCGATAGTCTTGCTAAAATAGAATTGCCCAATAAACCATTTAGAGAGGCTATCCCATGCACATTCACTATAACACAAATCAAACGACTTTACCACTAGAACTTGCTTGCATTTTACCACAAGACCATC
>NZ_KQ968976.1:160597-174887 GCF_001578725.1 Streptococcus sp. DD04 | reverse complement strand
CTTTTAGTGTCTACGCCCAAAATCTGCCCCAAAAGTTTCAAAAATTTGTCTCACTCGATTATGATTTTTTCTTTTTGTTGTTCTAACTGATGGATGTAGACTTCTAAAAGCTCAAAACAGACTGACATATCGAAAACTAGATAGATGATGAAACCGAGCTGTATACAGTTGGTCGTGGAACCCTTAATGCCTCACTTTTTGCGAAAAAATTGAAGAGGAGCGTGGACAAGTGGGTGTTCATCAAATCAGTCTAGAACAGCTACAACAAGCTCATTTTCTTCTGGTGTTAGTGCAAGTCTTCAGTCGAAAGAAGTCAGATGGCTTGCCGCCATTACTGAGTCATGAGCCTAGTATCACTCTTCCTAGCGGCAGATATGGAGATGTAGAAGAATGGAAAATGAGCGCTATAGCAAATGTTGTAGCGTTTTTTAATAGAAAGTAACAAAAATCCTCATTATCTATTGAATTTTTGAGTTTTTAAGTTTACAATGATATTAATATAGTGTTTAATGAGGTGGATTTATGAACGGAAAGATTTTAGGGCTAGACATCGGTGTGGCTTCTGTCGGTGTTGGAATCTTAGACAAAGAAACTGGTGAAATTATTCATGCTAGTTCACGGATTTTCCCAGCGGCTACTGCTGACAGCAATGTATAGAGACGAGGATTTCGCCAAGGGCGGAGACTAGGACGCAGAAAGAAACATCGAAAACTGCGCCTAGCCGATTTATTTAGTGATGCGGGGCTTATAACAGATTTTTTACAAGTATCTATCAATTTAAATCCATACGAACTGCGCGTTAAGGGATTAAATGAGAAATTAACTAATGAAGAATTATTCATTGCTTTGAAAAATATTGTCAAAAGGAGAGGGATTAGTTATCTTGATGATGCTAACGAAGATGGTGAGTCTTCTTCCTCAGAGTATGGAAAGGCTGTTGAAGAAAATAGAAAGCTTCTAGCAGATAAAACACCGGGACAGATTCAGCTGGAACGTTTTGAGAAATACGGACAGGTTCGAGGTGATTTTACTATTGAAGAAAATGGGGAAAAACACCGTCTGCTAAATGTGTTCTCGACCTCAGCTTATAAAAAAGAAGCAGAGCGAATCTTGACAAAGCAGCAAGACTATAATAAAGATATCACTGATGAATTTATTCAGGCATATTTAACGATTTTAACTGGAAAACGTAAGTATTACCATGGACCAGGGAATGAAAAGTCTTGTACGGATTATGGACGCTTCAGAACAGATGGAACAACTTTGGATAATATTTTTGGTATTTTGATTGGGAAATGTACCTTTTATCCAGAGGAATACAGAGCTGCTAAAGCTTCTTACACGGCACAGGAATTTAATTTACTCAATGATTTGAACAATCTGACTGTTCCAACAGAAACTAAGAAGCTTAGTGAGGAGCAGAAGAGACAAATTATTGAGTATGCAAAAGGAGCTAAAACTTTAGGTGCTGCTACTTTGTTGAAGTATATAGCAAAATTGGTCGACGGATCTGTAGAGGACATAAAGGGATATCGGATTGATAAAAGTGAAAAACCAGAAATGCATACTTTTGATATTTATCGAAAAATGCAAACATTGGAAACGGTCGATGTTGAGAAACTATCTAGAGAAGTTTTAGATGAGTTGGCTCATATCCTCACACTCAATACGGAACGTGAAGGAATCGAAGAAGCGATTAAAGTATCATTTATCAAAAGAGAATTTGAGCAAGATCAGATTGCTGAATTAGTCTTATTTAGAAAGTCTAATAGCTCCTTGTTTGGAAAAGGTTGGCATAATTTTTCAATCAAATTGATGATAGAGTTGATTCCAGAGCTTTATGAAACATCTGAAGAGCAGATGACAATCCTTACACGATTGGGCAAACAAAAAACAAAGGCAAAATCTAAACGAACCAAGTATATTGATGAGAAGGAATTGACCGAAGAAATTTACAATCCAGTAGTCGCTAAGTCAGTCAGACAAGCAATTAAAATCATAAATCTTGCTACAAAGAAATATGGTATCTTTGATAATATCGTTATTGAAATGGCACGTGAAAATAACGAAGAAGAAGCTAAGAAAGATTACGTGAAGCGCCAAAAAGCTAATGAAGATGAAAAAAAACGCTGCAATGGAAAAAGCTGCTCATCAATATAATGGAAAAAAGGAATTACCAGATAGTATTTTTCACGGACATAAAGAATTGGCTACGAAAATTCGTCTTTGGCATCAGCAGGGAGAAAAATGTCTTTATACTGGGAAGAATATACCGATAGCAGATTTGATTGAAAATCAGTATAAATATGAGATTGATCATATTTTGCCTCTTTCTCTTTCATTTGATGATAGTTTAGCAAATAAGGTACTAGTTTTAGCAACAGCCAATCAAGAGAAAGGACAGCGTACACCATTTCAAGCACTTGATGGTATGGATGCTTCTTGGTCATATAGAGAATTTAAATCTTATGTCAAAGCCTCTAAGGCACTCAGTAATAAAAAGAAAGATTATTTGCTCAATGAGGAAGAAATTAACAAAATTGAAGTTAAACAAAAATTTATTGAGCGCAATCTAGTTGATACTCGGTATTCTTCTCGAGTAGTTCTAAATGCTCTTCAGGATTTTTATAAATTAAATAATTTTGATACCAAGATTTCAGTGGTGCGCGGACAATTTACTTCTCAACTGAGAAGAAAGTGGCGGATTGACAAATCGCGTGAAACTTATCACCATCATGCAATCGATGCATTAATTATCGCGGCCTCCAGTCAATTAAGACTTTGGAAAAAGCGGAATAACCCTCTGATTTCTTACAAGGATACCCAATTTGTGGATTCTGAAACAGGAGAGATTATTACATTGACTGACGATGAGTACAAAGAATTAGTATATAGAGCCCCTTATGATCATTTTGTTGATATACTAGGCAGTAAAAAATTCGAAGATAGTATTTTATTTTCCTATCAAGTGGATTCAAAATATAATCGTAAGATTTCTGATGCAACAATTTATGCAACGAGAAAAGCAAAGTTAGGTAAAGATAAGTCGGAAGAAACTTATGTATTGGGTAAGATTAAGGATATATATACTCAAACGGGTTATGATGCTTTCATAAAGCTCTATAAAAAGGATAAAAGTAAATTCCTGATGTACCAGAAGGATCCACTAACTTTTGAAAAGGTCATTGAGGAGATTTTAAAAACGTATCCTGATAGGGAACAAAATGAAAATGGAAAAGAAGTTGCTTGTAATCCCTTTGAGAAATATAGACAGGAAAATGGTCCTATTCAAAAATATAGTAAAAAAGGAAAAGGTCCAGAAATTAAGAGTCTGAAATACTATGATAACAAATTAGGGAATCATATAGATATTACCCCAGCTAATAGTGAAAATCAGGTTATATTACAATCTTTATCTCCATGGCGTACAGATGTCTATTTTAATCCAGAGACTGAAAAATATGAATTATTAGGATTGAAATATGCTGATTTACAGTTTGAAAAGGGAACTGGAAACTATTCTATAACTCTAGATAAATATTACGAAATCAAAGAAAAAGAAGGAGTAAGCAAACAATCAGAATTCAAATTTACCTTACATAAAAATGATTTACTTTTAATTAAGGATACAAAGACTAAGGAACAACAAATGTTTAGGTTTTTATCTAGAACTATGCCAAACCAAAAACACTATGTTGAATTGAAACCCTATGATAAAGGAAACTTTGAAGGTAAGGAGAAAATTAAAGTATTTGTTACAACATCTAATGGTCGCTGTTTAAAAGGATTGGGAAAAGCGGACCTCTCCATCTACAAAGTTCAAACAGATGTTTTAGGGAATAAACGTTTTATCAAAAAAGAGGGTGATGCTCCAAAACTCGAATTTTAAAATAATCTTTAAAAAGAGTTGCAAATAGCTCTGCAATATATTATAATAGCAATTGTAAGGGACGCCTTACACAGTTACTTAAATCTTGCAGAAGCTACAAAGATAAGGCTTCATGCCGAAATCAACACCCTGTCTCTTGGCGGGGTGTTTTCGTGTTGTAAAGGGGAAATTTATGACTTGGAGAATTGTACATGTATGTCAAAGTGAAAAAATGAGGTTGAAACTAGATAATCTCTTAATCAAGAAAATGGGAGAAGAATATACCATTCCTTTGAGTGATATTTCTATCATAGTGGCGGAGGGAGGAGATACAGTTGTTACGCTTCGTTTACTAAGTGCTCTAAGTAAGTACAATATAGCTTTAGTCGTTTGTGACAATGAGCATCTGCCAACCGGTATCTATCATTCTCAAAATGGGCATTTCAGAGCTTATAAGAGGCTACAAGAACAATTGCTTTGGACGCAGGAGCAAAAGGATAAGCTGTGGCAAATTGTTACATATTTCAAGATTAACAACCAGCAGGATGTACTAGCTATGTTTGAGAAGGATTTAGATTGTATTCAATTATTGGCCGACTATAAAGACCATATTGAGTTAGGCGATAAAACAAATCGAGAAGGTCATGCGGCTAAAGTTTATTTCAATGAATTATTTGGTAAAAAATTTGTGCGCGTAACCCAACAGGAAGCAGATGTTATCAATGCAGGTTTAAATTATGGTTATGCGATTATGAGAGCTCAAATGGTAAGGATTGTGGCTGGTTATGGATTAAATCCCTTGATTGGAATTTTTCACAAAAATGAATACAATCAATTTAATCTAGTAGATGATCTGATGGAACCTTTCAGACAGATTATTGATGTATGGGTTTATCATCATTTGAGAGAGGAAGACTATTTGAAATATGAATTTCGATTAGCTTTAACAGATTTATTAAATGCAAAGATTCGTTATGGCAAGGAAAATTGTTCTGTAACTGGAGCGATGGATAAATATGTGAAGGGATTTATCAAATGTATTGCGGACAAAGATACAACAAAATTTTACTGTCCAATCGTCTCAAGTTTGAAATGGAGTAAATAAGATGAGGTATGAAGCAATGAGATTGATTTGTTTTTTTGATCTTCCTATGGAAACTAATCAGGAAAAGCGAACCTACCGTAATTTTCGTAAAGAATTGATTGCAAATGGTTTTGAAATGCTCCAGTTTTCTGTATATTATCGAACTTGCCCTAATCGTAGTTTTGCTAGCAAATTCTACAAGAAATTAAAACAAAGTAATTTACCTAGTGGAAATGTTCGATTGCTGGCTGTGACGGAAAAACAGTTTTCTGAAATGGTTCTGATTATTGGTGGTAAGACCAAGCAAGAAGAAGTAGTCAGTGATAATAAGTTGGTAGTCATATGAAACTATATTTTAAGCACCCTTATAAGGAAAACCTATCCATTAATTTTGGAAAATTTACGCAGGTTGTTGGTGAAGACCAACAGTTGAAGTATTATATTTGGCAATTATTAGTCTGGTATTTTGGTGGTAAAAAATACAACATAGAGGACTTAACACTCTTTGAACAGAGCGAGCCAGAAATTTGTACAGAAGAGATGATCATAAAAAGAAGTGAGTATAAGATTGTTTCGATTTCAAATATTCAGGATTTGATTGAGCAGATGGATTACAAAAAGGGAACAGTTGCATTTGATTTTTTAAAGTCCAAACTGGATAACCTAGAAGTGATAGAACAAATTGATTTTATCAATGATAAACTAGATCAAATATCGACTATAGTAAATAAGCAACTCAATTTTCAAATTGGCGATATTGATTATCATACTGAAAGTGTCTATCTGAATGTAGAACAACTGATTTTAAAATATTTTCTTCCATATTTTGGAATGGGAGATAAAAATATTTCCTTTGAATTTGTCGAAAATGAAACCAAGTTTTTAATATTCTTGGCAATGTTGCAAGAGACACTTTTAAAAACTAATCAGAAAATAATTCTGCTTTTGAGAAGTATGGATGATTATCTGACTTATCAATCTTTTGTAAAGTGTTGTGAACATCTCCAAATGATGACAGAAAAATTTCCTAATATTTATGTAATCTCTTTTCCTTCAAATGAAGGCTACCTTTATATCAACAGAGAAAATATGGAATTTGTCAATA
Source organism: Streptococcus sp. DD04 (assembly GCF_001578725.1). NCBI lineage: Bacteria > Bacillati > Bacillota > Bacilli > Lactobacillales > Streptococcaceae > Streptococcus > Streptococcus sp. DD04. The sequence continues at coordinate 168,830 of NZ_KQ968976.1, read as the reverse complement.
TTATTTCTGGTTTTATAGAGCATTACTATGAATTTCGGTTTATGTATGAAAGTTTTGTACAGCGTTATCCATCCAACGAGATTCCCAATGAAGAAGAATTTTTAATTTCCTTGCAAAAAATTTCTCCTTATTTGTTTAGCTCTGATGTGGAACATATGAGCCTTTCGATTTATGATATGGTTACTTTAAAAATTATGAATAACTTATACCAATATGATAAAATTATTGATTTTAAAGTGCAGATGGCCAATCCATTGTTAATGAGCTTTTTAAAAAGTTAGACTTGACAAGCTTTTTGGGAGAATCTATAATCAGTATGTGAGTACAAAAAGCAAAATTTTTTAATTTGAGGTTTTTGTACTCTCAAGATTTAAGTAACTGTACAACAGAGGAGTATAAAATGAAAATTGAACAACTGTTTTTGTACTCTCAAGATTTAAGTAACTGTACAACCTGTCGGATTTGAGAAGACATCATAGTGAAGTTTTTGTACTCTCAAGATTTAAGTAACTGTACAACAGAAGAAAGCTAAACGGGCTTGGTACTGGTCTCATAAAATGGCTTTTTGTCTTGCTAACTTTATGACTGGGAACAAGCAATGTTGTAGATGGTTCTGGAAGAATTCGAAAGTGAAGATTAGAAGGAAAAGTAATCATGGAAAATGTAAACCAAATCTCCCAATGTCAGACTCTTTGGGCTAGAAATAAGTATCTAGTGCTCAGTCATTCCAGCAAGATCTATCTTGAAATCCGCCAATATCTGAAAAGAGACTTGGTGGAAGCAACACATGTACAAGACTTGATTGTTCAGGCGGTAGCCCTGCCTGAAAACCGCGGTCAGGTCTGCAACGCCTTTCAGCATGTTTGGGGCTATTTTAAGAGAAAAGCTAGCCCAGCTGAAAAAGAAGAATTTATGCTACTTTTAGAGCGATACCAAGCAGGTCAGGTGGAGCAGGAGGCTTTGGTAGAAGCTGTAAAAGGTTTGCTTCGAAAGTACCCCAATTCTTACCTGCAGCAGTCGACGTTGATATTTGGTGATTAGGCGTGAGGCTCGGATATCGAAGATGACTAGCGTTAATTCTCTAGAAGAAGCAATAGATTCTACATCTCCAGTCCAATAGGGCTGGGGAATTTTTGATTTCTAAATAAAAAATGCTATATGATTGACAAACGAAACAGACAAATGTAGAAAATGGAGAAAGCGATATGACTATTTCAAAAAAAGCCTTTACTGGAATCTTATCATTAACAGTCGCAGTTCTATTGACTGCTTGTTCAGGCAATACTAATCAGGGAGGAAATACCAACTCATCACAAAATACCCAAAGCCAAACATCGCAGGCTTCATCCAATGCAGGTCAGACCAGCAATATAGACGGGCGCTACCAAGCAACCGACCATGATGGTGACCAACATGTCCTGGAAATCAATGGTAGGACTGGCGCTTGGACTGAGACCGAGGTCGAAGGCAGTAAGGAAATCAAGCAGGTACAGGTAGATACGGCTAGTCAAAGATTGATTGTCGGTGACGATGTCAAAAGCTATCGTCAAAATGGCAATCAGCTGATTGTGGATGAACTGGATGATGATCCAGATACTCTGACCTTTAGCAAGCAATAAGCCGATTTTCAATCTGCTCTGGATAAGAGAAGGAGCGGGTCAGATAGCGGTCGAAACCTAGAGAAAAGAAACAAGGCAAGCTTCGGTAGATGAACTGAAGTCCGTGCTTGTTTCTTTTTATTTTACGATTTTCTTTCACGGAATGTTTCTGACTTAGTGAATGAGTGATTTTCGCCTGAATCTAGTCACTATTAGTCTCATATGTTTTTCTAGCTTGCTTCTTTATGATATAATGGTCTTAAATATCTCAAAGGAGGACAGCTTTGTTTTTAGCTTTTAAAGAGATTGTCTACAGCCGCGGACGCTATCGTTTAGTGGTTGCTGTGGTCTTTCTCATTACCTATATGGTTTTCTTTTTATCCAGTCTTTCTGTCGGCTTGGCTAGACTCAATCGCTTGGCTTTGGACCAATGGCAGGCTGAGTCGATCGTCTTGTCGGAGTACGCCAATAAGAATCTGGTAGCTTCGATTCTCAAGGAAGAGGAGTATAGTAACCTGCTTCAAAGGGACTCAATCGCTGCTTTGGGACAGACGGCGGCAGTGGCCAATTATGAAGATGGGACGGATAAACTCAACGCTCAAATTTTTGGTCTCTCTTGGGATAGTTTTCTAGCGCCTGACATTATTGTGGGACGTCCTGCTGAGACTGCTTATGAAGTTATTGCGGATAAGCGCCTACAGCAAAAGGGTGTAAAACTAGGCGACCAGCTTCAGCTCAATGGCAGTGAGCGTCTTTATCAGGTTGTTGGTTTCACAGAGAATAACAGCTTCTTAACTCAGCCAGTTCTCTTCATGACGTTGGAAGATTTCAGGGAATTAAAGTACGGCTCTAGTCAGGTTAAGAATATCAGCGCACTTGTGGTCAAGGATGGTCAGAAGATTGAAGAAGCTGGACTTAGTCAGCTCTCTATGAGTGATTTTATAGAAAATATCCCTGGTTATCAGCCTCAGGTACTGACTTTTTCCTTTATGATTGGGGCGATGGTTCTGATTACATTTTTGGTATTGGGGATTTTTATGTACATCATTACCATCCAGAAGACGCACCTTTACGGTATTATGCGCGCCCAAGGAATTGCAAGTGGGAAGATTATTGCTTCTATTTTTTGGCAGATTTTCATCCTGTCCACTCTGGGAATCAGCTTAGCTGTCTTGGCTCTTTTGGGAACCCAGCTAGTCTTGCCGGCTTCTATTCCTTTTTACAGTGACTGGCGAGCTTATGCTGGATTGATTGTTCTGATTGTTTTCATGTCGCTAGCTGGTGGGCTCTTGTCTATTCATCGGGTTCTGAAAATTGACCCTATCACAGCGATCGGAGGTGAGTAAATGTCAATCATAGAACTAAAAGGGGTTACGAAAGAATATGGTCAGGGGCATACGCTGGTTCAAGCCCTGAAGCCAACTGATTTCCAACTGGAAGCAGGGCAGTTTGTAGCTATTATTGGGCCGTCAGGATCGGGGAAAACAACCTTTCTGACCTTGCTGGGCCATTTACAAACGCCTTCAAAAGGACAGATTCTCCTGCATGGGAAAGATACCTCCCAGCTCAAGGAAAAGGAACGGGCAGCCCTGCGTTTCAATGATTTCGGCTTTATTTTGCAGGCCTCCAATCTCATACCTTTTCTGAAAATCGAAGACCAGTTTCAGCTGATTGACCGCTTATCTAAAAAGGAAAGAACAAATCTGGACAGTCTGATTGAGCTACTAGATCTAAAAGACACGCTTAAGCAGTATCCCAAAGAATTGTCCGGCGGAGAACGGCAGAGAGCTGCTATCGCCAGAGCGCTTTACAATAGCCCAGATATTATCTTGGCTGATGAGCCGACAGCTAGTCTGGATACGGAGCGGGCTAAGCGCGTGGTTCATCTGCTCAAAGAAGTAACACAGAAATTCAATAAGAGCGTGGTCATGATTACCCATGATACCCGCCTACTGGACGAGTTTGACAAGGTCTATGAAATGCAAGACGGAGTGCTGACTCAAGTCCGATGAAGATGTGCCCAAACAGAAAAATAGTTTGGGACAAGGAGAGTACCACGATTCATGATCAGGCGAATTCTCAGCTAGATTGAATAGACAAACAAACACGGTTCTATCTATCAAGAACCGTGCTTCTTTTTCTTCGCTTTTTCGTAATTTTCAGGATTTATTTTTGTGGTGCGGGCTTTGTTTAGGAAGGCCTCCATCCAGCTGCGTTTTTGGATGGTATCTCTGACTTGCTCATTCTTTCGACTTTCTAGATATTCGCCTAGATTTTTTGCTTTGATAAATTCTGTGATGCCCATATCATTTTCCTAAACAAAACTGGCTGAAGAGCTGGGTGATGAGTTCGTCTGGTGCGGCATCACCTGTGATTTCGCCTAGGATTTCCCAGGTGCGAGTCAAATCGACTTGGAGAAGATCCACTGGCATGCCCAACTCCAACCCCTCGTTGACAGCATGCAGGCTTTCGACGGCTTTTTCGATGAGGGAAATGTGCCGAGCATTGGACAGGTAGGTGGCATCTTGCTCGACAATACCAGCATTCTCAAAGAAGAGTTGATTAATACGGTCCTCTATTTTATCAATATTTTGATTGTGGAGGACGGAAATCTTGATAGCATCAGCAGGCAGTTGGTTCAGCTCAATCTTTTCTTCGAGGTCAGTTTTGTTAAGCAGGACAATGCGGTTGCTGTCTTGACTGATTTCAAGCAACTGGCGGTCTTGCTCGGTCAGGGGCTCACTAGCATTGAGAACTAGGAGGACTAGATCAGCTTCTTGCAGTGCTTTTCTAGAGCGTTCAACACCAATCTGCTCTACTAGATCATCTGTCTCGCGAATACCTGCCGTATCAATAAGCTTGAGCGGTACGCCGTTGATATTGACATACTCCTCAATCACATCACGAGTTGTTCCCTCGATGTCGGTTACAATAGCTTTGTCCTCTTGAAGCAGATTATTGAGCAGGCTGGATTTACCCACATTTGGCCGACCGATGATAGCTGTAGAAATGCCTTCGCGGAGAATTTTTCCTCGGCGGGCAGTTTTGAGAAGGCTGCTCAGCAATGCTTCGAACTCAGCTGTTTTTTCTCTCATGAGTTGGGTCGTCATCTCTTCCACGTCGTCGTACTCAGGATAGTCAATATTGACCTCGACCTGTGCCAATGTGTTGAGGATTTCCTGACGGGTGCTGTTGATCAGATCAGAGAGAGAGCCGTCCAGTTGCTTGACAGCGTTATTCATGGCTTTATCAGTTTTGGCTCGGATGATGTCCATGACTGCCTCAGCCTGAGTCAGATCCATGCGCCCATTAAGAAAGGCCCGCTTGGTGAATTCCCCTGGCTCTGCCATTCTAGCTCCTTCTCGGATGGCGAGTTGCAGGATTTCATTGGTGACCGCAATTCCGCCGTGGGTATTGATTTCGATGATATCTTCACGGGTGAAGGTCTTGGGCGAGCGCATAGCACCGACCATAACCTCATCCAGAATTTCCTGTCTTTCTGGGTCGACAATATGGCCATAGTTGAGTGTGTGGCTGGCAACTTTGCTTAGGTCCTTGCCTTTAAAGATTTTTTGGGCAATAGCAAAGCTATCTGTTCCGCTTAGTCTGACGATGCCGATGGCTCCTTCTCCAAGAGGTGTCGAAATCGCAGCAATGGTATCAAATTCTCTGGTTATCATCTTTTATTTCCTGCATTTTCTATAAATAGTGAATCAATTATTCTAATTGTAACGCAAAAAAGGAGTGGGAGCAAGATTTTAGGTCGTTTTAATGCAAAGAATGAATCCCAAAGAGTAACCCCCTTTAAAAACTGAAAACATTTTCATATTCCGAAGAATCATGATATAATTAAAATAGTTGATTTGAGGAGGTGCTATGGAAACTCTAAAGAAACTAGCAGGCATCAAGGCTGCTGAATTTGTCGAAGATGGGATGGTGGTCGGTCTGGGAACAGGTTCGACTGCTTACTATTTTGTCGAGGAAATTGGTCGTCGCATCAAAGAAGAGGGGCTGCGGATTACTGCAGTCACGACTTCTAGCGTGACCACTAAGCAAGCAGAAGGCTTGGGTATTCCACTGAAATCCATTGATGAAGTGGATCAGGTTGATGTGACTGTTGATGGAGCTGATGAAGTGGATCCTCAGTTCAACGGGATCAAAGGCGGAGGCGGAGCCCTGCTGATGGAGAAAGTTGTTGCGACACCTACCAAGGACTACATTTGGGTGGTCGATGAGAGCAAATTGGTTCAAAAACTAGGTGCTTTCAAGTTGCCAGTCGAAGTAGTGCAGTATGGTGCGGAGCAAGTTTTCCGTCGCTTTGCTCAAGCAGGCTACAAGCCAAGTTTCCGTGAAAAAAATGGCCAACGTTTTGTTACGGATATGCAGAATTTCATTATCGATTTGGATCTGGGGGTGATCGAAAATCCAGTCGAATTTGGCCGAGAATTAGATCATATTGTGGGCGTTGTTGAGCATGGGCTTTTCACCCAGATGGTCAACAAGGTTATCGTCGCAGGACAAGGTGGCGTAAAGGTTTTAGAAACAGACAACTAGAAAAGAGGTTTTCATGTCAAAATTTAATCGTATTCACTTGGTAGTCATGGACTCAGTTGGTATTGGTGCTGCGCCAGATGCCAATAACTTTGTCAATGCAGGGGTGCCAGATGGAGCTTCCGATACTCTGGGACACATTTCCAAAGCAGTCGGCCTAGATGTGCCAAACATGGCTAAGCTAGGCTTGGGCAATATCGAGCGTGAGCAAGCCTTGAAAACTGTACCAGCTGAGGAAAATCCAAGTGGTTACTATACTAAATTAGAAGAAGTTTCTTTAGGTAAAGACACGATGACAGGCCACTGGGAAATCATGGGTCTGAACATTACTGAGCCTTTTGATACTTTCTGGAATGGCTTCCCAGAGGAAATCTTGACTAAAATTGAAGAATTTTCTGGTCGCAAAGTTATTCGTGAGGCTAACAAACCTTATTCTGGCACGGCAGTTATTGACGACTTCGGACCTCGTCAGATGGAAACTGGCGAATTGATTATCTATACTTCTGCAGATCCAGTGCTTCAAATCGCGGCTCATGAGGAGATTATTCCTTTGGACGAGCTCTATCGTATCTGCGAATACGCTCGCTCTATCACTTTGGATCGGCCAGCACTTTTGGGCCGTATCATCGCTCGCCCTTATGTAGGTGAGCCAGGCAACTTCACTCGTACAGCCAATCGCCATGACTATGCAGTTTCTCCATTTGAGCCAACTGTTTTGGACAAGCTCAATGAAGCCGGCATTGATACTTATTCAGTTGGTAAGATTAACGACATCTTCAACGGTGCAGGTATCAACCATGACATGGGCCACAACCAGTCCAATAATCATGGTGTAGACAATCTGGTCAAGGCTATCCAGTCTGAAGACTTTAAGTATGGCTTCTCATTTACCAACTTAGTGGACTTTGATGCTCTTTATGGCCACCGTCGTGATCCGCATGGCTATCGTGATTGTCTGCAGGAGTTTGACGCTCGCTTGCCAGAAATCATTGAAAATATGCGTGAGGATGACTTGCTCATGATTACCGCTGACCACGGTAATGATCCGACCTATGCCGGAACTGACCACACTCGTGAGTACATTCCGCTCTTGGTCTTTGGTAAATCCCTCAAGGGGAACGGTCACTTGCCTGTCGGACATTTTGCGGACATTTCAGCAACTGTTGCTGACAACTTCGGTGTCGACAAGGCTATGATTGGTGAAAGCTTCTTGGACAAATTGGTATAAGCACTATAAGAGAGTGAGGAAATTAGTTTATGACAACATTATCTGAAAAAATCAAAGCAACAGCAGCCTTTTTAAAAGAAAAAGGAATCGTAGCACCAGAATTTGGTCTGATCTTAGGTTCTGGCCTAGGAGAATTGGCTGAAGAAATTGAAAATGCAGTAGTGGTAGACTACGGTGAAATTCCAAACTGGGGTCGTTCAACTGTCGTTGGCCATGCTGGTAAATTAGTCTATGGAGATTTGGCAGGACGTAAAGTATTGGCGCTCCAAGGACGCTTCCACTTCTATGAAGGAAATCCATTAGAAGTTGTTACTTTCCCAGTGCGTGTCATGAAAGTCTTGGGTTGTGAAGGTGTTCTTGTTACCAATGCTGCCGGAGGTATCGGCTATGGTCCTGGTACGCTTATGGCCATCACTGACCACATCAATATGACTGGTCAAAACCCATTGATTGGTGAAAACTTGGATGAATTTGGTCCACGTTTCCCTGATATGTCTAAATCTTATACTCCAGAATACCGTGAAATCGCGCATAAAGTCGCTGATAAGCTGGGCATCAAGTTGGAAGACGGTGTTTACCTCGGTGCGACTGGTCCGACTTATGAAACACCTGCTGAAATCCGTGCTTACAAGACGATGGGTGCAGATGCTGTTGGTATGTCTACTGTTCCAGAAGTGATCGTAGCAGCTCACTCTGGCCTGAAAGTCCTTGGTATTTCATGTATCAGTAACTTCGCCGCTGGTTTGCAAGAAGAGTTGAACCACGAAGAAGTAGTAGAAGTGACTGAACGCATCAAGGGCGACTTCAAGGGCTTGCTTAAAGCCATTCTTGCTGAATTGTAAGAAAAGAAAAATCA
>NZ_KQ968976.1:155680-160268 GCF_001578725.1 Streptococcus sp. DD04 | reverse complement strand
GAAAAAATCATAGAGGGGGGAGAGTCTGAGTTTCAAACGAACTCGGGCCAGCCTTTCCATGAAACTTTGTAAAATATTAAACTAAGGAAAGGTAGAACGAGGTGTTCAGATGTGAACACGAGCGGAAAACTATCTTTCAAATAAACACAGAAAGGAAGGGCTAACTGTATTCGCTGAACTGAATACGGGCGGAGAACTGTGTAAAAAAGATAAATCTACCTAGATGCAGTCGCCTCTTCGTTAGATTTCCTATTTTTGCTTTGTTCTCTGTCGCTATCCTGAATCTAAAAAAAGAAAGGTAGAGCGTGTGTTTTGATTTGAACACGAGCGGAAAACTCGGAAAATAGATAATCTGCCTGAGAAATCAGGATTTCTCGTCAGATTCCTAATTTTCAGTCGTTTTCTTGTCGCTCTTTGTATCATAAATTATGTCTATCCATATTGCTGCTAAACAAGGTGAGATTGCTGATAAAATCCTTTTGCCGGGTGATCCGCTTCGTGCCAAGTTTATTGCGGAGAATTTCCTAGAAGATGCCGTTTGCTTTAACGAAGTGCGGAACATGTTTGGCTACACTGGTACTTACAAGGGTCAGCGGGTTTCTGTCATGGGAACAGGGATGGGAATGCCATCGATTTCCATCTATGCACGTGAGCTGATTGTGGACTACGGTGTGAAAAAGCTGATTCGTGTGGGAACAGCTGGTTCGCTCAATGCAGATGTCCACGTTCGTGAATTGGTTTTAGCTCAAGCGGCTGCGACCAACTCAAACATTATCCGCAATGACTGGCCTCAATATGATTTTCCGCAAATTGCCAGCTTTGACTTGCTGGACAAGGCTTATCATATCGCCAAAGACTTGGGCATGACGACCCATGTCGGAAATGTTTTGTCATCAGACGTCTTCTATTCGAACTATTTTGAAAAAAATATCGAGCTGGGTAAATGGGGCGTGAAAGCTGTTGAAATGGAAGCTGCAGCCCTTTACTATCTGGCTGCTCAGCACCAAGTAGATGCGCTTGCCATCATGACTATTTCTGATAGTTTGGTCAATCCAGACGAGGATACGACGGCTGAGGAACGTCAAAATACCTTCACCGATATGATGAAGGTTGGTTTGGAAACCCTGATTGATTAAGCATGAATCTAGATCTAAAAGAGGAAATTCTCTTTGCGATTTCCCGTTATGACTATGCTTATGCCTATAAGCTGGCGCAACAGTTGATGAGCGGCTCATCCCTTTTGACAAAATTGTTGCATATTCTGGCAGAGCGCAGAGAGCTCAATATTCTGCCAGCCATGGATGAAGAGTTGAAGACTGCCTTGCAGACGCAAAGCGGTTTTCAGCTTTTTTGTCATACCGATTTGGCTGACGAACAGCTGGCCAACTATCTCTACGATTTGGAAGCCAAGCTGCGCAATGAGCAGATCATTGATTTCATTAGAGCGGTCAGCCCGGCGATTTATCGGATTTTCATGCGCTTGATCAAGCTGGAAATTCCTGATATCGAGCACTTTATCCATAATTCTCGTGAGGCCAGCTATGACCGCTGGAAGTTTGAACGGATGCGAGAGTCAGAATATGCTGTCTTGCAGGATTTTCATGCAGAAAGCACGGTCAACTCATCCAGTCTGACAGAGCTGATTCTGTGCTTAGATCTGCCGGAGTCTGTCAAAGATCAGGTCAGACAGCTGCGCGAGTTGGAAAAGTCAGTCCGAAATCCGTTGGCTCATTTGATTAAGCCTTTTGATGAGACGGAATTGTATCGAACAACTGGCTTTTCGTCTCAGCATTTTATGGAGATTTTGGTGGATTTGGCACGCTTCACGGGGATTGTCTACGATCGGGAACATTTTTATTTTGATGAGGCAAATCGCTTGGTTAGAGCTTTATTGACAGGAGAGGAAAATGGATAAAATACAGCAGTTGCAAGACATGATTGACCAAAGTCAGAATATCGTCTTTTTCGGTGGGGCTGGTGTCTCGACCGAGTCTAATATCCCTGACTTCCGTAGTTCGGATGGGATTTACAGTGTCAAGCTTGGTCGGCATTTTACGGCAGAGCAGCTGGTTTCGCATACCATGTTTGAGCGCTATCCGCAGGAGTTTTTCGACTTTTACAAGAAGTATCTACTCTATCCGGATGCCAAGCCTAATGCGGCTCATGTCTATCTGGCTCATCTGGAGAAGGCCGGCAAGCTCAAGGCTGTAGTGACGCAAAACATTGACAGTCTGCACGAAATGGCTGGTTCAAAAAATGTCCTCAAATTGCATGGCAGTGCGGATAGGAATTTCTGTCAGGGCTGTCAGCGCTTTTACGATTTGGAGGCTTTTCTTGCTCTTCCCGGGACGGTGCCTTACTGTTCTGACTGCGGTGGCATTATCAAGCCCGATGTGACCCTCTATGAAGAGCCCTTAGATATGGAGACTTTCCAGCAAGCGGCGCAGGTCATTCATCAAGCCGACCTGCTGATTATCGGGGGAACCTCCTTGGTCGTCTATCCCGCAGCCAGTCTCATCCAGTACTTTGCTGGCAAGCATCTGGTCGTCATCAATAAGACCAGCATTCCTCAGGACAAGCAAGCTGACCTCGTCATCGAAGGCAAGATTGGGGAAATGTTTGCGCAGTTGAGACAGGGAGACTAAAAGAGTTTTTCAATGGGAAAGTTTATTTGTGAGAGATATTTAGGATTTTATGGCTGATTTATATATTCAAAACTCGTCTTGTAGCTTGTCGGTGAGGGAGCAGCGTGTGCTTGTGCGAAATGAGGAGCACGTCTTGCTGAAAGAGATTTCCTTCAATCTGATTGACAATATCTTGGTCTTTGGCAATGCTCAGCTGTCTACTCAGCTACTGAAAGCCTTGGCTAATAGAGACATTTTTGTGTTCTATTTCTCGAGCAAGGGCGAGTTTCTATTTTCCTTTGATTCCTTTAGGAAGGAGGATTTTGAAAAGCAGCGCAGTCAGGTTCGGGCTTCTTTCGACTCGGACTTTTGTTTGGGCATCGCTCGGAAAATCGCTGCCGCTAAGATAGGCAATCAGCTCAATCTGCTCCAAGCTTTTGACGAAAATGATTTGCTGGATCAGGAGGATTTCAAACGCTTTAGCGATGGGATGGTACATATCGAGCAAGCTAGAAGCATTGCAGAGATTATGGGAATCGAAGGGAGACTGGCTAAATCCTACTTTTATCTCTTGAACCTACTGGTCATTGATGGTTTTCATTTTTCTGGTCGGAGTCGGAGACCAGCTATGGACAAGTTTAATACCCTGCTAAACTTTGGTTACTCCATTCTTTATTCTTGCTTTATGGGCTTGATTCGCAAGAATGGTTTGAGCTTAGGTTTTGGCGTGATGCATCAGCCCCATGACCATCATGCTGTCTTGGCGAGTGATTTGATGGAGGAATGGCGACCGGTGATCGTGGATGATACGGTGCTGGGGCTGGTCAACCGTCAGGAAATTCTTGAAGAGCATTTCATTGAGAAGGAAGATGGTATCTTTTTGACACCTGAAGGAATCGAGATCTTTTCTCGGGCTATGAGGGAGAGGATTTTGGAAATTCATCACTATGTCGAGCTGGATAAGAATCGTTACACTTTTCTATATGCGGCGGATCAGCAAATCAAATCTTTGATTCGGAGTTTTGAAGCCTTGGATCCAGCTGAGTATGTGTCTAGCTATACAGGAGGAGGGACAGATGGTCTTCTTTAATCTTAATGATGATGAAAAAGAGTTTGCCAGAAAGAAAACAAAATTTTGTCTGGTTATTTACGATATCGTCAGCAATAAGCGGCGCTTGAAGCTGGCAAAGCTTTTGGAAGGCTATGGCGTGAGGGTTCAGCGCTCCTGCTTTGAGCTGGCCCTTGAGAAGCTGGACTTTGACTGCCTTGTGAGGGAGCTGAGGGCCTTTTATCAGGCGGAAGAAGGAGACAATATCATTATCTATCTGGGGCATAAGGAAGAGAGGATTGTTTTTAATCCTTATGATGGCGCGGAGTTGCTAGAGGATATTTTGTTCTTTTAAGCTGTTGTTTCTGGGCTAGACATGGTATAATGGAGTTAGGTTTTAACTAGTTTCTAAGGGGTACTAGATGTGGTGGGGGTCTTCTGAGGCTTTATACAAGATATGCTGTTAGAACCCCCAAAATCCTCGCGAGGGGACGGAAACATTAACACCGCCGCCACCAAGTTTGATAGATGGTTGAGTTAGAACCCCCAAAATCCTCGCGAGGGGACGGAAACTCTTCTCTTGAGTACGCATGAGGAGTGCGAACTAAGTTAGAACCCCCAAAATCCTCGCGAGGGGACGGAAACAAATCCACACTAGCTGTTATTAAGACATAAAATTCAGTTAGAACCCCCAAAATCCTCGCGAGGGGACGGGAACTTAAATGCCAGAACTTGTTGTCCTGACAGGTCTTGGGTTAGACCCCCAAAAAATCCTCGCGAGGGGACGGAAACAAAATCTTCTTCTTGAAAAAACCGGATTGAACCATTGTTAGACCCCCCAAAAATCCTCGCGAGGGGACGGAAACCCTACAGTACCCCGATTGGTAAATCCTACTCTTTCCGTTAGCCCCCCTAA
>NZ_KQ968976.1:144605-155558 GCF_001578725.1 Streptococcus sp. DD04 | reverse complement strand
CCCCCTAAACCTCGAGAGGGGACGGAGTAGATGGGGGCTTTTTTGTTTTCTACTTAGATTTTTGCTTTGCCAAGAAAAAAGGATGTTGACTGTTAACGTTCGTTTTTCTCAAACGTTTTAAAAATATTGACAACGCTTTCAAAAGTTGATATAATAAGCTCAGTAAATAATAATCGTTCTAAAGGGCGCCATGAAATCGGTGAAACATTCTTTTGCCTTTTTCTGGCGCTTTTGCAGTATGGAGAGGAGACCGTGTGAAGAAAGTAGAGTTACATTTATCAAAGACAAGACTAAAAGATGAAGAATTGATCAGTAAGCTTCAGGGCTTTTTGATGGCAAACATTTCGCCAGACTTTGCGACCTTTCTCCATGAGCAGGAGACCAATCCCTATTCGATGAATCTAAGCTCCACGCGCGATGAATCGGTGTGGGTTGTCAATTTGCTTTCAGAAGAGGCGGAACAGCAAATGCTAGCTCCTTTATTAAACTTGGAAACCATCAAGCTAGAGAGCTGCGCTGAGGAAATCCTTATCAAAAAGGCGGAAATCCACTCCTTGTCCCAGCAGACCTTGCTGGATATTTACCAAGATGATGATGCTTCCCACCTGATACGCGTCCATTTTTATACGCCAACGACTTTTAAGCGTCAGGGGCAGTTTGTGCTATTTCCAGACACACGTCTGATCTTTCAAAGTTTGATGCAAAAATACAGTCGACTGGTGGAAGGAAGAGCGGAAATCGAAGAGGAGACCCTGCAGTTTTTAGCAGACCATAGCCAAATCACCAGCTATCATCTAAAAAGTCATTATTTTCCAATTCATGGACGAAAATACCCCGCCTTTGAAGGCAGGGTAACGATTCAGGTAAAGGGAGCATCCACACTAAAAGCTTATGCGCAGATGCTCCTAAGATTCGGTGAGTATGCTGGAGTCGGTACAAAGTGTAGCCTAGGAATGGGAGGGATGAGAATTGAAGAAAGAAAAGATTGAGTGACTCCAACCTTTCCCCCATCTGATAAACCTGAAGGGAAACCAAGTCTCAAAAATAGAAAAAACACCTAGAGCCTGCAGTAAGCTGCCTGCTTCTAGGTGTTTTACTTTATTTATCAAACTGTACTTCCTCAATCAGGTACTCGATAAAGCGCTCTCCCATCTTGGACAGGCTGGCTTTTTCGTGCTGGATGTAGACCAGCTCGATTGGGTCATCGATGTCCAGTGGGATAGAGACGATATTATCACCGTTGAGGTTGCTGTTGAGAATACCGGTCGCGATAGTGTAGCCATCTAGACCGATCAGGAGGTTAAATAAGGTTGCACGGTCGCTGACGACGATAGACTTTTTGTGGTGCTCCTGCGAAAGGATTTCTTCTGAAAAGTAGAAGGAATTGTGCGTACCTTGGTCATAACTGAGATAAGGGAAATCCTCTAAGTCGGACAGTTGTACCAGCTTCTTCTTGGCCAGCGGGTTGGACTTGCTGACAAAGATATGGGGCTGCGCTGTGAAGAGATGGGTCGCAATCAGATGGCTGTCGTCTAGCATTTTGGATAAGACATCGCGGTTATAGCTGTTGAGAAAGAGCACACCGATTTCGCTGCGGAAGTTTTTCACATCGTCGATGATTTCCCAAGTTCGAGTCTCCCGTAGGAAGAGCTCGTATTTTTCCATGTCGCTCTTTTTTAGAAGTGACACGAAAGCATTGACCACAAAGGCATAGTGCTGGGACGAAACGCTGAAAAGCTCGCGATTGGCGACGGGGTTCTTATAGCGTTCCTCCAGCAGCTGGGTCTGCTCTACCACTTGGCGGGCATAAGAAAGAAACTCCATGCCGTCCTTGGTCAGGGTAATGCCCTTGGGATTGCGGATGAAGATGTCAATACCCATTTCATTTTCCAAATCCCGCACGGCATTGGATAGACTAGGCTGGGTAATAAAAAGTTGCTTGGCAGCCTCATTCATGCTGCCTGTCTCGACGATTTTGATAATGTAGTGTAATTGTTGAATTCTCATAGGTCTATTTTATCATATTAGCATTGACAAAACACAGTTTAAGTTGTAAAATATTTTAAATTCAACCTTTAAGGAAGTCCAGAGAGACTGCAAGGAAACGGAAAAAGAACAGAAGGCTCAAATGCCTTTCTTTTGTAAAACCTTGCTGTGGCGAGGTTTTTATCATATAAGGAGAAAGAGGGTATCATGGTTAGCGAAAGCTGTAAAGAGAGATTTGGCAAGATTATGCTGGAGCAAATGGAGCTGCTGGATCAAGTAGAAATTGCGCCTCAGATTTTTTCGATGCGTCTGAGAGGCCAGATGGTGAGCCAGATGCAGGTCGGGCAATTCCTGCACATCCGAGTGCCAGATGATAGTAAGCTGCTACGACGGCCCATTTCAATATCGGAGATTGATCGAGAGCAGCAAATCTGCCGGATCATTTACCGAGTTGAAGGTGGCGGTACGGCAATCTTCTCTCAGCTCCCTGTCGGCAGCTATCTTGATGTCATGGGGCCTCAGGGCAATGGTTTTGATTTGTCTCCTGTAGGGAAGGGGGACAAGGTCTTGATTATCGGCGGTGGTATCGGTGTGCCTCCTCTCTTACAAACAGCGAAAGAACTGCATGCTAAGGGTGCCCACGTTATAGCAGTATTAGGCTTTGCCAATCAATCTGCGGTCATTTTGGAAAAAGAATTTCGTGAGTGTAGTCAGTTGTTTATCACTACAGATGATGGAACTTATGGTCAAAAGGGCTATGTATCAACCATTGTCGACGAGCTGAATGAGGATTTTGTTGCGGTCTATTCCTGCGGGGCGCCCGGTATGCTCCAGTATGTGGATCGAAAATTTCATGATCATCCCCATGCTTATCTATCAATGGAGTCACGGATGGCTTGTGGCATGGGCGCCTGCTATGCCTGCGTCGTTCATGTAGCAGGTCAGGATGAAGCAGTTAATAAGCGGGTCTGCGAAGACGGACCAGTTTTTGAGACTGGAACCATCGTGCTTTAGGAGGATAAAGAAATGACTAAAAATCGTTTGAAAATTTCTCTGCCAGGCTTAGAGCTAAAAAATCCAATCATTCCAGCTTCAGGTTGTTTTGGCTTCGGTCAAGAATATGCCAAATACTATGACTTGGATCTACTGGGCTCTATCATGATCAAAGCGACGACGCAACATCCCCGCTTTGGCAATCCAACGCCCCGTGTGGCTGAGACGCCAGCTGGTATGCTCAATGCTATCGGCCTCCAAAATCCAGGTGTAGATGCAGTTTTGGCGGAAAAACTTCCTTGGCTGGCCAAGCATTATCCAGATTTGCCGATTATTGCCAATGTGGCCGGTTTTTCCAATGAAGAATATGCTTATGTATCTGGAAAAATCTCTCAAGCCCCCAATGTCAAGGCAATTGAGCTCAATATTTCCTGTCCCAATGTAGACCATGGCAATGCGGGGCTTTTAATCGGGCAAGTCCCTGAGCTAGCTTATGAAGCAGTAAAAGCAGCAGTTGCTGTCTCCCAAGTCCCAGTCTATGTCAAATTGACCCCCAGCGTAGCAGATATTACCCAAGTGGCCAAAGCAGCAGAAGATGCTGGTGCGAGTGGCTTAACCATGATCAATACCTTGGTGGGAATGCGCTTCGATCTGAAAACGAAGCGGCCCATCATTGCCAATGGAACGGGAGGCATGTCTGGTCCAGCTGTCTTTCCTGTGGCTCTCAAGCTAATCCGTCAAGTCGCGCAGTTCACCAAATTGCCAATTATTGGTATGGGGGGAGTCGACTCGGCAGAGGCGGCGCTGGAGATGTTTATCGCCGGAGCATCAGCTATCGGTGTCGGAACGGCGAATTTTACCGATCCATATGCCTGCCCCAACATCATAGAAAACTTGCCGCAGGTCATGGATAAATATGGCATTGAAAACCTAGAAAGCTTGAGAAAAGAAGTCAGAGAAAATTTACTTTAAGCTCGATTTTCTCTTGACAAACTTCCCAGTAAATTATAGAATGTTTAAGATAAAACCTTTAAAGAAGTCCAGAGAGGCTCTAAGGCGCATACGTTTAAAATGGCAGATTCTGCCTAATTTTCGTGTAACCTTGCTCTCGGGCAAGGTTTTTTCTATGATTGTAAATCATTGCTATTTTTAGTAAATAATAAGGAGAACCTACCTCATGCGTGAAGAACGTCCCATTATCGCCCTAGACTTTCCATCCTTTGATGATGTCAAAAACTTCCTGGAGCATTTTCCTGAAGATGAAAAACTGTACGTCAAAATCGGCATGGAATTCTTTTATGCCATTGGTCCAGAAATTGTGCATTATCTGAAAGGTTTGGGACATAGTATTTTCCTCGATTTGAAATTGCACGACATCCCTAATACCGTGCGTTCAGCTATGTCTGTTTTGGGAACATTCGGCATTGATATGGTGACAGTTCATGCAGCTGGCGGTGTTGAGATGATGCGGGAGGCCAAAAAAGTTCTCGGCGACAATGCTAAATTGGTAGCGGTGACCCAGTTGACTTCGACCAGTGAAGAAGACATGCGCGACTGCCAAAATATCCAAACAACCGTGCAGGAATCCGTTGTCAATTATGCCCGCAAGGCCAAGGAAGCTGGGCTGGATGGGGTTGTTTGTTCAGCCTTGGAAGTTGAGCTGATCAAGGAAGCTACGGCGGACGATTTTCTTTGCGTGACGCCAGGTATCCGGCCAGCAGGTGCTGAAATAGGTGACCAAAAACGGGTCATGACGCCGCAGGAAGCTCATCAGATTGGCAGCAATTATATTGTGGTTGGTCGTCCGATTATTCAGGCTGAAAATCCTTGGGATGCCTATCATGAAATTAAGAGACAGTGGAACAGCTAAGCAAAAATAAGACTTTCAAATGAAACCTTCAAACGAAACGAATAGCTTAAAAAACAGATTTATAAGGAGTAAAAAATGACTTTAGCCAACGATATTGCACGCGACTTGTTGAAAATCAAAGCGGTTTACTTGAAACCAGAGGAGCCTTTTACTTGGGCTTCTGGGATTAAATCACCGATTTATACAGATAACCGAGTGACTTTGGCCTACCCAGAGACTCGGACTTTGATTGAAAATGGCTTTGTTGAAAAAATTCGTGCGGAATTTCCTGATGTGGAAGTGATCGCGGGTACGGCAACAGCAGGTATTCCTCACGGGGCTATCATTGCTGACAAGATGAATCTTCCTTTTGCTTATATCCGTAGCAAACCAAAAGATCACGGGGCGGGCAATCAGATTGAAGGCCGGGTGGCTCCTGGTCAAAAGATGGTTGTCATTGAAGATTTGATTTCCACTGGTGGCTCTGTTTTGGATGCTATTGCGGCAGCCAAGCGTGAAGGAGCAGATGTAATCGGTTCTGCAGCTATTTTCACCTACGAATTGCCAAAGGCGGATAAGAACTTTGCGGATGCAGGCGTGAAGTTGGTGACCTTGTCAAACTACACAGAGCTTATCCACTTGGCTGAGCAAGAAGGCTACATCAATGCAGAAGGATTGGCTTTGCTGAAGAAGTTTAAAGACGATCAAGAAAACTGGCAAAATTAAGAAGGTACGAGGAGGCGGGACGAGGATGTCCCTGTCTCCTTTTTAAGATTTACTTGGGCTCTGCTCACTTTTTAAAATAGCAAAAAGTGCTTGATTTTGTTATAATAAAGCCATGTCTAAGATTTATCATGTCACTTTTTCGATCCTGCAAAAAATCATGCTGGTATTGAGCATTCATTGGTTGTTTACAGCTATTTTTCATGTGTCGCAGTTGAGTAGTTTGGCTCTGATTTTGTTTGGCGTCTTGGCCTTTCTAGCGGATCGCTATCGGCTTCAGCTCAAAAAGTCTTATCATTTTCTAATGAGGCACAAGCTGGCTATTGCTTTGGCAGCTCTTATTTTTCAGCTCCTCATGCTCTTATCGGCTGAGCTTTTGATTAGGCGGGATGCAGCGGTAGTTTTCACAGGGGCTTTCAAGTACCTGAAGGAGTCGTCCATTTCCAGCTACCTGACGCGCAATCCTAATAATCTGCCCCTCTTTCTCTATGAGCGTTTCTTCTTTAATCTCTTTGGCGAAGCAGCTCTTTGGATTATGCAGGGACTCAATCTTTTTTACGTCAATATTGCGACTTGGATCCTCTACAAAGGTTGTCAACGGTATTTTTCGCAGGCTACAGCCGATGCGGTTTTTAGCCTTTATGTGGCCTTGGTCGGATTTTCACCTTATTACATGTCCATGTACACAGACATTCCACCCCTGCCTTTGATTAGTCTACAGATTTTTCTGGCTCTTGGTTTACTCAAAAATCAGGAAAAAATCAGACCAATCATTGGCAGAAGCCTCTTGCTAGGAATTCTGACCAGTCTTGCCTTTCTGATTCGTCCGACAGTGATGATTCTGATGATTGCTGTTTTTGGAGTCCTGTTTTTGAGGAAAAACTGGAAAAAGTTTTTCTTGACGGCAGCAGTCTTTGCTCTAAGCTTTTCAGCAGGCTACCTTCCGCTTCATTACGGTTTAGCTCATCAGACAGAAGTGCCGATTATCCAAGGGGAAGGATTGGCCAAAGGACCGCTACTTTTCATCAATCTGGGTTTAACCAATATTGGTCACGATCAGGAGGATATGAAGGAAGGGCTGTTGCAATATGTTGATCCTGATAAGCGGGATGACTACAATAATGGAATGTTTGCTACCGAAAATGTCATTAAAGAAATCAAGCGACGTCTGAAAGAATACACTCCACTGACCTTTCTTCAACATCTGTATTATAAGCAATCTTTGACGGTTGCCGAAGGCAACTTGGGCTGGCTCTATCGGAGTGTTGAACATGAAAAAACGCCCTATATTTCACCGCTTTATGAAAGCACAAAAGATAATGCATTTACCCAGTTTATCCGTGATTTTTTCCTAAATTCCGATAAAGATAGTTATCGTTATTATTCGCTACTTAAGCAGGTGGTTTGGATTATCATGGCTTTGGGGCTTGTCTTTGCCCTTTGGAAATACCGACCAGACGACTCTTTGAATTTCTTAATCTTGGCAGTCTTTGGAGGTTTGCTCTTTTTACAGATTTTTGAAGGAGGGAAGACCCGGTATCTGATTCAGTTTCTGCCGCAAATTCTAATTCTGTCAGCTGTGGGCTTGACTCAGTATCCGCTAGATTTGAATCGCATGAAGTTTTGGAAAAAATGAGGTCTAAGGAGACCTATTGTCATCCCTTGCTCGTAAACATAGAATGTAAAATAAAAAGGAGAGAAGATGCAGCATTCAGCTTGGCATGCTTTGATTAAGGAGCAGCTGCCAGAAGGTTATTTTGCAAAAATCAATCATTTTTTAGACGAAGTTTATGCTTCAGGAACCATTTACCCACCTCGCGACAAGGTTTTTAATGCCATTCAGACGACGGATTTGGCGGATGTTAAGGTGGTTATTTTAGGGCAGGATCCCTACCACGGACCGAGACAGGCGCAGGGCTTGAGTTTTTCGGTCCCTGATGACATTCCAGCACCGCCTTCTTTGCAGAATATTCTCAAAGAACTGGCTGATGATATCGGAGTGAAAGAGTCGCATGATTTGACGTCATGGGCTCAGCAAGGAGTTCTCTTGCTCAATGCTGGACTGACAGTGCCTGCTGGCCAAGCCAACGCTCATGCCGGCTTGATTTGGGAGCCTTTTACGGATGCCATTATTAAGGTCGTTAATGCAAAGTCAGATCCGGTTGTCTTTATCCTCTGGGGTTCTTACGCCCGCAAGAAAAAAGCTTTGATTAGTAATTCCCAACATTTGATTATTGAGTCGGCTCATCCAAGTCCGCTGTCTGCTTATCGTGGTTTCTTTGGCAGCAAACCTTTTTCCCGCACCAATGAGTTTTTAGTTACTAAAGGCTTGGAGCCTATCAATTGGTTAGTATAGGAGGTAGTATGGTTCAGTTAGCAACGATTTGTTATATTGATAATGGTCGGGAGTTTCTCATGTTGCACCGCAACAAAAAGCCCAACGATGTTCATGCCGGGAAATGGATTGGTGTCGGTGGCAAGCTAGAGCGGGGAGAAACCCCGCAGGAATGCGCTGCTCGCGAAATTTTAGAGGAAACAGGGCTAAAGGCCAAGCCTGTCCTAAAAGGTGTTATTACTTTTCCAGAATTCACTCCCGACTTGGACTGGTATACCTATGTTTTCAAGGTAACGGAGTTTGAGGGGGAGTTGATTGATTGCAATGAAGGGACGCTGGAATGGGTGCCTTACGATCAGGTTCTTTCAAAGCCGACTTGGGAAGGAGATCATACCTTTGTTGAATGGCTGCTGGAGGATAAGCCCTTCTTTTCAGCCAAATTTATTTATGATGGTGATAAACTGCTCGATACGCAGGTGGATTTTTACGAATAAAGGAGATAAAAAATGCTACTAATCAAGAATGGCCGTGTAATGGATCCTAAGTCTGGTCTAGATCAAGTGTGTGATGTGCTGGTGGAGGGCAAGAAAATTGTCAAAATCGGCCAAAATCTGGAAGCGACTGATGCCCAAGTTCTAGATGCCAGTGGTTTGGTCGTTGCCCCCGGTCTGGTTGACATTCACGTTCATTTTCGGGAGCCGGGTCAGACTCATAAGGAAGACATTCACACAGGAGCTTTGGCAGCGGCAGCAGGCGGCTTTACAACGGTCGTTATGATGGCCAATACCAATCCGACCATTTCTACAGTTGAAACGCTGCAGGAAGTGCTAGAGTCAGCTAGTCGTGAAAATATTCATATCAAGTCGGTCGCGACCATTACTGAGAGTTTCGATGGCCAGCATTTGACAGATTTCAAAGCTCTCTTGGCTGCTGGTGCCGTTGGCTTCTCAGATGACGGGATTCCTTTGGAAAGTTCAAAGGTTCTTCGAGAAGCCTTGATCGAAGCCAGAAAAACAAGACCTTTATTTGTCTGCATGAGGAAGATCCAGGACTCAACGGTATTCTGGGCTTCAATGAAAATATCGCCAAAGAGCATTTTAATTTTTGCGGGGCGACAGGTGTGGCCGAATATAGTATGATTGCTCGCGATGTCATGATTGCCTACGATGCTAAAGCCCATGTCCATATCCAGCATCTATCTAAGGCAGAAAGTGTCAAGGTTGTCGAGTTTGCCCAAAAACTGGGGGCTCAGGTAACGGCAGAAGCAGCACCTCAGCACTTCTCCAAGACTGAGTCTCTGCTGTTGACTAAGGGCAGCAGTGCTAAGATGAATCCGCCTTTGCGGTTGGAATCTGACCGTATGGGTGTCATTGAAGGGCTCAAATCGGGTATCATTTCCGTTATTGCAACGGACCACGCACCACACCATGCCGACGAGAAAAATGTGGCGGATATCACCAAGGCACCATCTGGTATGACTGGTCTTGAAACCTCGCTTTCTCTGGGGCTGACCTATCTGGTGGAAGCAGGGCACCTTAGCCTCATGCAACTGTTAGAGAAAATGACGGTCAATCCAGCTAGTCTCTATGATTTTAATGCTGGTTTTCTGGCCGAAGCAGGTCCGGCTGACATCACTATTTTCGATCCTAAAGCTGACCGCTTAGTCTCCGATCACTTTGCGTCCAAAGCAGCCAACTCACCTTTTATTGGAGAAGAACTAAAAGGACAAATCAAATATACCATCTGCGATGGAGAGATTGTCTTCCAAGCCTAAGTTTTAATTCATAGAATAGCAACGTCCCTTTCAGATTTGGGGCGTTTTTTCTTATTATGGAGGAAAAGAGAGGACTTGGTTAAAATCTGACCAAATAAGATTCACTTTTTACAAAAAAACGGTATAATATTACAAAAAACATAGATTGGAGCTTTTTGATGAAAAAGAAGCATCTTATTTTACCTGTTTTATCCACAATCCTTTTGGCGCCTGCCTTTTTGGCCCATCAAGTTGCGGCGGATGATGTCCAACCAACTACGACAGTATCAAATCTTAGCAACTCTGTTCAACAGCCAGCTGAAACTGAAGTAGCACCGACTAGTGGTGAATCTGCCGATGAAGCTAGTGTGAATGCAGCTATAGCTGCTAATGGTCAGGATGCATCAGGTGCGGCGGCTCCTGAAGCAAATTTGCCTGAGGCAACTATTCTTCACACAAATGATGTACACGGTCGTATCGTGGAAGAAAAAGGTGTTATCGGAGATGCCAAGCTTGCAGCTGTCATCAAAGAAGAACGTGCGAAAAATCCTCAAACTCTCGTTGTGGATGCAGGTGATGCTTTCCAAGGTCTGCCAATTTCAAACAGTTCAAAAGGGGAAGAACGTGCGAAGATTCTGAATGAAATTGGTTATGATGCAATGGCGGTCGGAAACCATGAATTTGACTTTGGTTTGGATGAAGCCAAAAAATACAAAGAAATTCTCAATTTCCCACTGCTTAGCTCCAATACTTATGCTAACAATGCACGTGTTTTCCAAGCTTCAACCATTGTGGACAAGGATAAGAATGTAGAAGGTGATGAGTTTGTTGTGATTGGGGTGACCACTCCTGAGACAGCTACAAAAACTCACCCTAAAAACATTCAAGGTGTGACCTTCGCGGATCCAATCACAGAGGTTAATCGGGTGATTGACGAGGTCGAAGCACGTGCAGCTGCAGAAGGCAAGACTTACAAAAACTATGTTGTTCTGGCTCACTTAGGTATCGATACTACGACGCCACTTGAATGGCGCGGCTCTACTCTAGCGGCAGCCCTGTCTGCAAATGAAAAACTCAGAGGCAAACGTGTTACCGTGATTGATGGTCACTCTCATACAGTTGAGTCCACTACTTACGGAGAAAATGTGACCTACAACCAGACTGGCAGCTACTTACATAATATCGGTAAAGTTACCTTTAAGGCCAACCAACTTTTGGGAAATCCTCAGCAAATTTCAGCTGAAATAGCTAAAAAAGCGACTCCAGACCCAGTTGTAGCAGAGATGGTCAAGAAGATTAAGGAAAAATACGATG
>NZ_KQ968976.1:131186-143703 GCF_001578725.1 Streptococcus sp. DD04 | reverse complement strand
ATTTTTTTGGATTTTGTTTGGTGAGATTGATGCCCCAAGGGATTAGGTTTTCAGTTTTATTTCGAATCCGCTGGATATTATCACGGTGGCGAATGATGATAATAGCTGCCAATAGGATAATAATCAGGGTAAAAAGGAGATCATAGCTAGGTAAAAGAAAACCCAAAGCAGGGAAAAGCAAAGCGGACAGGATGCCCACGATTGCGGAGACCACGCTGGCTAAGGAAATCATACTTCCCAGATAAAGGGTCGTCACAAAGACAAGTATCAGATAGATAAAGAAAGCTGGTGAAAAACCAAGAACGACTCCCGCACTAGTCGCTACAGCCTTGCCCCCCTTAAAGCCCGCAAAGATAGGGAAGGTATGACCAATCACAGCCAAGAGACCGAAAATCAGTGGTGAAATCCCCTCAATATGCAGGAAAAGCGGCAGCAGGGTTGCCAGTGTACCTTTGAAAAAGTCAATCACAAAAGTTGCGGTGCCGGCCGTCTTTCCCAAAATACGGAAAGTATTGGTCGTGCCAGTATTGCCACTGCCGTATTCGCGGAGGTTCTTTTTAAAGAAAATCTGCCCAATCCACAAACCTGTCGGAATGGAGCCCAGTAAGTATGCTAGTATTAATCCAATTATCGTGTTCATCATGATTTTATTATACCATGATTTGGGGTTTGGACAAAGAACTATTCTGAGAATATTTTCAAGGAATTGTCTAGTCTGACGATCGTCAGCTAAGGCGAATT
Organism: Streptococcus sp. DD04; assembly: GCF_001578725.1. Classification (NCBI taxonomy): domain Bacteria; kingdom Bacillati; phylum Bacillota; class Bacilli; order Lactobacillales; family Streptococcaceae; genus Streptococcus; species Streptococcus sp. DD04. Next base: position 142,962 of record NZ_KQ968976.1, on the reverse strand, counting down.
TCAGCTAGTTGAGTGGAAATCTAGGTCCTATCAGCTTTTTCAGGGCTATTTTTTAGAAAAAACTTTGCAAAATTCGTCAAAAACCTGTAAGATAATAAGGATGACTATCATGCAGGAGGTTCCTTGTGGCAAAAAAGGAAATCAATATTAACAATTATAATGACGATGCCATTCAGGTATTAGAAGGGTTGGATGCGGTTCGCAAACGTCCGGGGATGTATATCGGATCGACCGACGGAGCGGGACTTCACCATCTGGTCTGGGAAATTGTAGACAATGCAGTCGATGAGGCCTTGTCAGGCTTCGGTGACCGAATCGAGGTCACCATCAATAAAGACGGCAGTCTGACCGTCGCAGACCACGGACGCGGGATGCCAGTCGGCAAGCACGCTATGGGCATTCCCACGGTCGAAGTCATCTTTACCGTTCTCCACGCCGGCGGTAAGTTCGGTCAAGGTGGCTATAAGACCTCGGGCGGTCTCCACGGTGTAGGTTCCTCTGTTGTCAATGCCCTGTCCAGCTGGCTGGAAGTGGAAATCACGCGCGATGGCACTGTTTACAAGCAGCGCTTTGAAAATGGCGGAAAACCAGTCACCACGCTCAAGAAAATCGGCACCGCGCCTAAGTCTAAGTCTGGTACCAAAGTGACCTTTATGCCGGACGATACGATTTTTTCAACGACAGACTTCAAGTACAACACCATTGCGGAGCGGCTGAAGGAATCAGCCTTCCTGCTCAAGAATGTTCGCCTGTCGTTGACCGATGCACGGATTGGCGAAGAAGTAGAGTTTCACTATGAGAACGGCGTTGAGGACTTTGTCAGCTATCTCAATGAAGACAAGGAAACCCTGACGCCTGTCCTCTATTTCGAGGGGGAGGAGAGCGGCTTCCAAGTTCAGGTGGCTCTCCAGTACAATGACGGCTACTCTGACAATATCCTGTCCTTTGTCAATAACGTCCGCACCAAGGACGGCGGTACCCATGAGACGGGACTCAAGACCGCTATTACCAAGGCCATGAATGACTATGCTAGAAAGACAGGCCTGCTCAAGGAAAAGGACAAGAATCTGGAAGGCTCAGACTATCGCGAGGGTCTAGCTGCTGTTCTTTCTATCCTAGTTCCAGAGGAGCACCTGCAGTTTGAAGGTCAGACCAAGGACAAGCTGGGCAGTCCTTTGGCTCGTCCGGCCGTGGATTCCATCGTCTCTGACAAGCTGACTTTCTTCCTCTTGGAAAATGGTGAGCTGGCGTCCAATCTCATCCGTAAGGCTATCAAGGCTAGAGATGCTAGGGAAGCGGCCCGCAAGGCGCGTGACGAAAGCCGCAATGGCAAGAAGAATAAAAAAGACAAGGGCTTGCTCTCTGGTAAGCTGACTCCAGCCCAGTCCAAGAACCCAGCCAAGAACGAACTCTATCTGGTCGAGGGAGACTCTGCCGGTGGCTCTGCCAAGCAAGGCCGTGACCGTAAGTTCCAAGCCATCCTGCCCCTGCGCGGTAAGGTTATCAATACTGCTAAGGCTAAGATGGCTGACATTCTCAAGAACGAAGAAATCAACACCATGATTTACACCATCGGTGCTGGTGTTGGGACAGACTTTACCCTTGAGGATGCCAACTATGACAAGATCATCATCATGACCGATGCGGACACCGACGGTGCCCATATCCAGACCTTGCTGCTGACCTTTTTCTATCGCTATATGCGCCCGCTGGTCGAGGCTGGTCGCGTCTATATAGCTCTGCCGCCTCTCTACAAGATGTCCAAGGGCAAGGGCAAGAGCGAAGTTGTCGAGTATGCTTGGACCGATGGCGAGCTGGACGATCTGCGCCGCAAGTTTGGCAAGGGAGCCATGCTTCAGCGCTACAAGGGTCTCGGTGAAATGAACGCCGATCAGCTCTGGGAGACGACCATGAATCCCGAAACCCGCACCCTCATCCGTGTCACCATCGAAGACCTGGCCCGCGCCGAACGTCGTGTCAATGTCCTCATGGGCGACAAGGTCGAACCACGCCGCAAGTGGATTGAGGATAATGTCAAGTTTACGCTTGAAGAAACGACGGCGTTTTAAGATAGTATAGGAGATATTATGACGCGACAGAATTATTTTGATATTTTGAATCGGATGGAGTTTGATCCGCAGAGAGAGTTAAAAAATTTGATGGATTTACTGAAAATGGAGAGAAATTTCAAGAGTAACTATTATGAAACAAGTTTAAATAGTGCCATTTCTCGGAATTTCTTAGATTATTCTAATCGTTCAACGTTTACTAGTTATTCACAAATGGTAGAATTTATTGATTCGAATATCTACAATACAACTGAACCACTATTTGTTTTCTCTGAGTTATTAGTCGATATTTTTAATAACCTTTTGGGAAAATTTACAGAAAAAGAATGGCAGTTTATTCAAGTTATATTTGATAATATTACAAGATTTCTAGAATTATCAAACCATGAATTGATTACTTTAGATAATGGTAATAGAATCATTGTTGAAAAGAATGTTTATGCTTCGGAAGTTTCTCAGATTTTATCTGAGACAAATATACAAGAAGCAATCAAGGTCTTGGAGTATAATCATTTTTCAAATAAAGGGGACATTCAGCGTAAGAAAGAAATACTTATTACTTTAGCGAACTACCTTGAGCCATTGAGAAAAGAACTGAATAATTCTGAGGAATTAAAGGAGGTGTTCAAAGTTAATAATCAAAAGATTATTGCGTTTGAAAAGCTTTTTGAAATGTATAATAATTTTGGTCTAAGACACAACAATGCTAAACAATATCATCTTGATATGACTAATGAGAAACTAGAACAATGGTACGATGATATCTACACTTCATCCTTGTTTGTTATTCTAAGCTTGGATGAAGCTAGAATTTTATCAGAATTAACGTTTTTAAGAGAAGAATGACTCAATCCTACATCTCAAATTACCTTCCCCAGCTCTAAAACAAGAAATTTCACATGAAGAATTTCTTATCTAGCAGCAAAAAACCAAATCCCACATGTGTAATTTGAGTTTTTAGAGCAAAAGCCGAACGTTTACATGTGTTCCGAGCGGTTTTGGAGCAAAAGATTAAAAAACACATGAAGAAAGAGGAGTTTTATGAAAAAAGAATATGGAATCACTAGTTTAACTGTACGCAATTTGGAAAACAACGAATTTTTCCAGCTCATGTCTGAGAGCATGGAAGAGATTGCGGCTTTTAATAAGGCTAACAAGGTGGACGCTATTTACACGACTAAGCTGGCGGAGATGGAGCAGCTTTTGGCTAAGCTACAAGGTGGGCTTCATCGGACCAAGTCCAGCAAGCTGGTGGCTAGTTTGGATCAGGCTGACCGTGAGCGCGACGATACTTTGGCTACGCTCCAGTCTTTGGTTCGGGCCTTTGCGCGGGTCAAGGACGCAGCAACCAAGGAAGCCTACGAGACCCTGTCTCAGCTACTGAAAAACTATAGCGGCCTAGCTGGAACTAGCTTTGAAAAGGAGACCGAGGGCATTAAGCATCTACTTCAAGAGCTGAAAAAGTCAGCCTACCAGACAGCGCTAGCTAAGTTGCATCTGGAAGCCCATGTCGATAGTCTGGCAGCGGCTCAGAAGGCCTTTGACAAGGTTTACAAGGAGCGACTGACTGAGCTCAAGGGCAAGGCTCCAAGCCAGAATAAGACCGTCCGCCTCAAGCTGCAAGAAATCTATGATTTTCTAGTGGACTTTACGGCTATCGGTGCTTACGCTTATCCCGAAAGAACTCACATGGTCAATCTCCGCGACCATCTCAACACTATCCGCACCCGCTACAAAAAACGTAAACCAAGCAAAAAAATTACCCCAACACAACCAGAAGAAGCCAAGTAGGTTGTTCTGTTTAATTTATGCGAGTCAAAATAAATCTTAGAAAGTGAATATAGGATATAAAGATGAATGAATTAGTGATTGGATTATTTGCGGCTCTGTTAGGTGCAATTGTGCCAATCTTTACCTTATATACCAATTATAGAAGTTCTTTAGATAGCATTTCAGGCTGGCGCTCAAAGCTTTTTGATGCAGCTTCTGCTGAAGAAATTACGCTTAAAGAAGTTCAGGTGTTAAGGACAGCTCTACGTTATGAACCAACTAGGGAAGTCCAAGAATATACTTTTGCTTGGATATCTAATATCATGATTTACTATTGTGATTATATTTCGTTAAAGTACTTTGAACATCATGAAACAAGTCTTTTGTATCAAGAACAGGAAATCATCAGAGTGTTTATCAGGTGTCTGTTGAAGTACCATTGGGAATACAATGCTTCTATGGTATCATCGTTGAAATTTTTGAAGGTTTATTACAAAGCTTCAAAACAACCAGAATTTATTCGAGAAACGTATGAGAAAGCAGTGGCAATATGCAGTACTTTAGATGAAGGCAATAAAGAAGAAGATAAAGAAGAAGATAAAGAAGAAGATAAAGAAGAAGATAAAAAAGAAGATAATTTGATTAAAGAAATCAATAAAAAGATGATGGGAAGTGTATGAGATGAAGCATGATATAGATATTAAGATCACTAAAAATAGTGAGGAGAAGATAAATGAATTTGACGCTCAAGATTATTTAAATAAATATGTAAAGCTTGATAGGCCTAATCCCGATTTATCTGACTCGACAGATGAATCATGCTGCAAGAAAATCGGAGGATGGCTATTGACTAATATATTTAGCATGTATTTGATTTTCTTATATGTAATTGTAGGAGTTAATTTTGCAAGTGATCAAGGCTGGCTAGGGTTGAAGGAAATTAAACATCAAACAAATGTATTAGCTGTTCTGTTAGTAGCTTTACTTATTATTTATCTGTTTGAAAAGAAGAAGTCAAAACAAGGAAAGGAGCTGTATTTATGACTCTTGACAATAAACTGGGTCTGACGGATTCGCTTGAACTAGCCAAGATGGAAGAAAAAATCAGTAAGACTCGAGCTAAAGAGCTTTTTGAAGAGCAGGTTCTGGACGATAAAGCAGCTGGCACCTATGCCACTCTGGCCTTTATTCATAGCTTCTTGTTTGAAGAAATCTATGACTTCGCTGGTCAGATTCGGACAGTCAATCTCTCCAAAGGGAATTTTCGCTTTGCTCCTGTCATGTATCTGGCAGCTTCCTTGGAAAATATTGACCGCATGCCTCAGCATACCTTTGATCAGATTGTCGAAAAGTATGTGGAGCTAAATATCGCCCACCCTTTTCGAGAAGGGAACGGAAGAAGTATGAGGCTCTGGCTGGACCACCTACTCAAGGCTGAGCTGGGGCAAGTTGTGGACTGGTCTCAAGTAGACAAGGAAGATTACCTCCTAGCTATGGAGCGCAGTCCCATTCGAGATACAGAAATCAAGCACGTCCTCAAGCAAGCTCTCACAAAGGACATTCATAACCGCAACCTCTACATGAAGGGCGTTGACCATAGTTACTACTATGAAGGATATAGCCTATATAAAGCTGAGGAGTTGTGAGAGGAGAAGAAGTAACTCCGCTCTGATTTAACAAGCTGATTTTCACTCATTGGAGGTAAGTGTGTATGTTTGGATATCTTTTATACTATGCTTATATCATTATTCCTGTCGTTGCAGGGCCTGTTATTTATTTAATCTATTACAGTAAGCGGCCTAACCGAACTCATTTTATTTTTTCCTTTGTCTTGATGGTGATTACCGCTTGCATCTTTTTGTTTGATAATCCCTTAGCAGGTAGGGAGTATGCGGGATTGCTCTTCATATTTTACTTCTCTTTTACTTTTTCCCCTTTAAACCTCCTTTGTGGAATCACTGCTTTTATAAAGAGTATTCTCCATCGTAGATGTTTCCCAGGAAAGCTAGCAAATATTCTGATAATCAATTCCCTCTTGTTCATGATTGCTTCCATCTGTAATATCATGATGTTATTTTTAACCACCTTCCTTCAATATTGGTCCGATATGTTGGAACCCTTATTCACTGGCTGGATATGTGTGTTCTTGCCCCTTTCTTTTATTAGCGCTACTATTCAGTTAGTAGTTGGTTATCGTGAAAATAAAAATATAAAAGAGACCTTTGGCTAGTTAAAAGAGCATAACACATTCTTTATTCAGGTTTAATATAATAGTTCTATTTTGTAAGGGATTATTATAGATACCAAGAACTTTGATATTAGGAGGCATACTCGTATGAAAAAATGTAGTCTTATTATTTTGTTGACTTGCTTGATGGTACTTCTGGTAGCTTGTAGTTCTAGGGCTGATCTGACTTGGCTTAAGGGGCGCTGGTATAGCAAGGACTGGCAGGTGACTTATACCTTTAAGGAAACAAAGGAGCACTGGTCTATTTATAACAGTGATGAAGCGGTAGCTGAAAGTGCGACGCTCAAGCAGAAGGATATAAAGACCGTTGAGCTGACAGACACCGACGGCACTCATTTCATCATCGAAAAAGTCAATGACAGGAAGATGTATTTCCAGCAAGTCTCTAAAGAAGGGCTGCTTGGCACAACAGCCAGTGTCGTCTTTGAGAAGGAGGAGTAATTGGACTTTATGAGAACTGAACCCGAAATGCTAGATTTAATTTTGCAAACTGCAAAAGTGCTACAAGTCAACGCTGTCGCCATGTCCGGCTCACGGACAAACCCAAATGCCCCCAAGGACGAGTTCCAAGACTATGATGTGGTCTACATTGTGGAGGATTTGGATGGTCTGACGGCCGACCTTGCTTGGTTGGAAAGGTTTGGCAAGCGCATCATCGAGCAGCATAACCTACTTGACCATCGCCGCCTCTATCTCATGCTCTTTGAAGATGGCAATCGGATAGATTTGACCCTCTGCCCCAAAGAGCACATCAAAGAGTGGGTGGATAGTGAAGCAGATTTCACGGTGCTGGATGACACGCAGGGGCTGTTTGCTCCTTATGCACCGACACCCAAGCGCTATTGGACGGCACCAGCCAGTGCGACTGACTTTGACAAATCCTGCAATGAATTTTGGTGGGTATCAGCCTATGTGGTCAAGGGCATTTGTCGAAATCACCTTGTCTATGCGACGGATCATCTCTATGGCATCTGCCAGCAAGAATTGCTCAAGCTGTTAGCTTGGCAAGTGGCAGCAGATAAGGGGACGGTCGATGTTGGCAAGAACTACAAGTACCTCTTTCAGTATTTGCCTGCCGAGAAAGAAAAGGAATTTACAAGCCTGCTTGACTTTTCTGACCAGAAAAGTCTCACCAAGTCTCTCTTGGATACCTTGGACTTTTTCCACAAAGAAGCACAAGCTTTCTCTCTCAAAACCGACTTCCACTATGACAAAGAAACCGCAGAGACGATGATTGAGTATGCTGAGGAGAGGCTCGAAACAAATGAAACATTTACAAAATAATAAGATAACAAAATTTTTATTGATTAGTTTTCTCATTTCTTGGGGATTTGGTTGGGGATTGCTCGCTTTTCTGACGCAAATGAGCCTCTTAAGTCTAACAAGTCCACTGGGAGTTTTTCTCCATCTACTAGGAGGTTTCGGTCCAACCATTGCAGCCATTTCTTGTTTGCCTCAAAAATCAATTAAAAGCATAGTCTCTTTTATCTTAGGGGACTCAAAGAAATATATTTTATTATTTCTTTTACTAATTTTCGTGCAGACGGGTGTTATTGCTTTCTCGTCTAAGGAGATTAATCCAGCTTTTCCGCTAGGAAATTTGTTTGTTGTTTTTTTGAGTGCAGTCTGTTTTTATGGTGGAGAAGAAGAATTGGGATGGCGAGGCACCTTGCAACCAACTTTGGAAACTAGATTTTCCTTTTGGATTTCCAGTTTGATAACAGGTTGTATTTGGGCAGTATGGCATGTACCTTTATGGTTTGTGATTGGAAGTTCCCAAAGTAGGATGCCTTTTATATTATTCAGTCTATTTGCAATTTATCTCAGTATTCTTCTAGCTGCTGTTTTCAAAAAGACCAAGTCGGTCCTCTTTTGCGCCATTTTTCACGGCCTAATTAATACCCTACTTAGCTTATTTGTTATTAAAATTAATCTTTTATTCATTCTAGGATTAGTAGGATTACTCTTCTTTTCTCACTACCTACAAAGAAACAGTTAAATTTATAAAATATAAAATATAGATTTACTTTGCAACAAAACATTAAAAAGAGAATTATTATGTCCAATATTCAAAACATGTCCCTTGAGGACATCATGGGAGAGCGCTTTGGTCGCTACTCCAAATATATCATTCAAGAGCGGGCTTTGCCGGACATTCGCGATGGCTTGAAGCCTGTTCAGCGCCGTATTCTTTATTCGATGAACAAGGACGGCAATACCTTTGACAAGGGCTACCGCAAGTCTGCCAAGTCTGTCGGGAATATCATGGGGAATTTCCACCCTCACGGTGACAGCTCCATCTACGATGCCATGGTCCGCATGTCTCAGGACTGGAAGAACCGTGAGATTCTCGTTGAGATGCACGGTAACAACGGTTCTATGGACGGTGATCCACCGGCGGCTATGCGTTATACCGAAGCGCGGCTGTCCGAGATGGCTGGCTATCTTTTGCAGGATATCGAGAAAGATACCGTTCCTTTTGCTTGGAACTTTGACGATACCGAGAAGGAGCCGACTGTTCTGCCAGCAGCCTTTCCTAACCTTTTGGTCAATGGAGCAACTGGGATTTCTGCTGGTTATGCGACCGATATTCCGCCTCATAATCTAGCCGAGGTCATTGACGCGGTTATCTATATGATTGATCATCCGTCGGCCAAGGTGGACAAACTCATGGAGTTTCTGCCTGGGCCAGACTTTCCGACAGGAGCCATTGTCCAAGGTCGTGATGAGATCAAGAAAGCCTACGAGACTGGTAAAGGTCGTGTCGTGGTGCGCTCTAGAACTGAGATTGAAAAGCTAAAGGGCGGAAAAGAGCAAATCGTCATCACGGAGATTCCTTACGAGATTAATAAAGCGGTCTTGGTCAAGAAGATTGACGATGTGCGGGTCAATAATAAGGTGGCCGGCATTGCTGAGGTGCGGGACGAATCCGACCGTGACGGTCTTCGTATTGCCATCGAGCTTAAGAAAGATGCTAATACCGAGCTGATTCTCAACTACCTCTTTAAGTACACTGATTTGCAGGTCAATTACAACTTTAACATGGTGGCTATTGATAATTTCACGCCTCGTTTGGTGGGGATTGTACCAATCTTGACCAGCTACATTGCCCACCGCAAGGAGATTATTCTGGCTCGCAGTCGATTTGACAAGACCAAGGCTGAGAAACGGCTTCATATCGTGGAAGGATTGATTCGGGTGCTTTCCATCTTGGACGAGGTGATTGCCCTGATTCGTGCTTCCGAAAACAAAGCGGACGCCAAGGAAAATCTGAAAGTTAGCTATGATTTCACTGAGGAGCAGGCTGAGGCCATCGTCACTCTCCAACTCTACCGTTTGACCAATATAGATGTAGTGGTTCTGGAAGAGGAAGAAGCAGAGCTCCGCGAGAAGATTGCCATGCTGGCTGCCATTATCGGTGATGAGCGAACAATGTATAATCTCATGAAGCGGGAGCTCCGCGATGTCAAGAAGAAGTTTGGCAATCCGCGTCTCAGTGAGTTGCAGGATACGGCAAACGCCATCGAGATTGATACAGCTAGTCTCATCGTTGAGGAAGAAACCTATGTCAGCGTGACTCGTTCTGGTTATATCAAGCGGACCAGTCCGCGTTCCTTCTCAGCTTCGACCTTAGAGGAGATGGGCAAGCGTGATGATGACCGCCTGATTTTCCTCAGCCCAGCCAAGACGACTCAGCATTTGCTAATCTTTACGAGTCTTGGAAATGTCATTTACCGGCCTGTTCATGAGCTGTCAGACATCCGCTGGAAAGAAATCGGAGAACACCTCAGCCAGACCATCAGCAACTTTGATACAAAGGAAGAGGTTATCTATACAGAATTGCTGGATAGCTTTGAGGAGGGCACTTACTTTGCAGCGACCAAGTTCGGTCAAATCAAGCGTGTAGAGCGCAAGGAGTTCAGTCCTTGGCGGACCTACAAGTCTAAGTCACTCAAGTTCGCCAAGCTGAAAAATGAAGAAGATCAGGTCATTGCTCTGGCGCCGATTAAGCTAGACGATGTCATGTTAGTGACTACAAAGGGCTATGCCCTGCGTTTCAATATTGAAGAAGTGCCAGTTGTCGGAGCTAAAGCGGCTGGAGTAAAGGCTATCAATCTCAAGAAAGACGATGTCCTAGCGGCAGCCTTTATAGCCAATACTGATTCGCTTTACCTCCTGACCCAACGCGGAGCACTCAAGCGAATGGCGGTCTCAGACATTCCTGTTACCAGTCGGGCAAATCGCGGTCTTCAGGTTCTGAGAGAGCTTAAGGCGAAACCGCATCGTGTCTTTGCAGCAGGTCCAGTCTTTGCAGAAGCTACGGACTTTGACCTCTTTACTACCGAAGCAGAAGCCAGTGAGGAGCAGATTTTGCAGGTGCTTTCCAATAAAGGAGCGGCCTATGAAATCAATCTGGCTGACCTCAGCCTGTCTGAGCGCACCAGCAACGGCAGCTTTATCTCTGATACTATTTCAGACGAAGAAGTCTTCTCAGCTTATATCAAATAATCCATATTAGAATCAGTTCTTTTGAGCTGATTCATTTTTAAAAGAAATTTTCAGAATATTGCAAATAAAACTTGAAGTTTTCATAAAAAGGTGTAAAATAGGGAGTATCTATAAATTGAAAGATTAGGAAAAGAGGAAAAGACTATGACAGTAAATCTTGACTGGGAAAATCTTGGATTTTCATATATGAAATTACCCTATCGCTATATCGCTCATTACCGGAATGGTCAGTGGGAGGAGGGCCAGCTGACTGAAGATGCGATCCTGCATATTTCTGAGTCCTCGCCGTGTCTTCACTATGGCCAGCAGGCTTTTGAGGGGCTGAAAGCTTATCGCACTAAGGATGGCAGTATCCAGCTTTTCCGTCCAGATGAAAATGCTAAGCGCCTGCAACGCACGTCAGATCGCCTGCTCATGCCACAAGTTCCTACAGAAATGTTTGTGGATGCGGTCAAGCAGGTTGTTCGCGCCAATCAAGAATATGTTCCGCCATACGGAACAGGCGGGACCCTTTATATTCGTCCGCTCTTGATTGGGGTTGGTGATATTATCGGAGTAAAGCCAGCTGAGGAGTACATTTTCACCATTTTCGCCATGCCGGTTGGCAATTACTTCAAGGGTGGCTTGATGCCAACGAACTTCTTGATTCAAGATGAATTTGACCGAGCAGCTCCACACGGAACAGGTGCGGCCAAGGTTGGTGGGAACTATGCATCTAGTCTTCTGCCAGGAAAAATTGCTAAAGAAAAGAACTTTTCTGATGTCATTTACTTGGACCCTGCGACTCACACTAAGATTGAGGAAGTCGGATCAGCTAATTTCTTTGGAATTACCAAGGATAATGAATTTGTGACCCCGCTCAGTCCATCCATTCTACCATCTATTACCAAATATTCTCTGCTTTATCTGGCCGAGCATCGTCTGGGCCTGACCCCGATTGAGGGTAATGTAGCTATTGATGATTTGGATCGATTTGTTGAAGCAGGAGCCTGTGGAACAGCGGCTGTTATTTCACCTATCGGAGGAATCCAGCATGGTGATGATTTCCATGTCTTTTATAGTGAGACGGAAGTCGGACCTGTGACCCGCAAACTCTACGACGAATTGACTGGTATCCAATTTGGTGATGTGGAAGCTCCAGAAGGTTGGATTGTCAAAGTAGATGAATAACCCAAGAGCC
>NZ_KQ968976.1:113643-130805 GCF_001578725.1 Streptococcus sp. DD04 | reverse complement strand
CGCGGCGGACTGTAAATCCGCTCCTTCGGGTTCGGGGGTTCGAATCCCTCTCTCTCCACTCGCGTTCCTTGTGACGATGATAAAGTGACTTTTGTCAGCGCTCATCTTGGGGTATAGCCAAGCGGTAAGGCAAGGGACTTTGACTCCCTCATGCGTTGGTTCGAATCCAGCTACCCCAGTTCTTAGGTAATAGATCAGATAAATGATAAAATATCGTTGGATATTTTATTTCTTTATAGGGTGGAAAGCGTTAAAGATAAATCAAATGTCGTTTGCGGGTGCTTAGGAAAATAATTATAAGTATGTCAAGTAGTATACTTGATTGTTGGAGGATTTTTTTAGATGAATGAATTTGAAGATTTGCTAAACAGTGTTAGCCAAGTTGAGCCAGGTGACGTCGTTACTGCTGAAGTATTGACTGTTGACGCTAACCAAGCTAATGTTGCAATCGCTGGAACTGGTGTTGAGGGTGTTTTGACTCTTCGTGAGTTGACAAACGACCGTGATGCAGACATTAATGACCTTGTAAAACCAGGTGAAACACTTGAATTGCTTGTTCTTCGTCAAGTAGTAGGTAAAGACACTGATACTGTAACTTACCTAGTATCTAAAAAACGTTTAGAAGCTCGCAAAGCATGGGACAAATTGGTTGGTCGTGAAGAAGAAGTTGTTACTGTTAAGGGCACTCGTGCTGTTAAAGGTGGACTTTCTGTTGAGTTTGAAGGACTTCGTGGATTTATTCCAGCTTCAATGCTCGATACTCGTTTCGTTCGCAACACTGAGCGTTTTGTAGGTCAAGAATTTGATGCTAAGATCAAAGAAGTAGATCCAAAAGAAAACCGCTTCATCCTTTCACGTCGTGAAGTTGTAGAAGCAGCTGCAGCTGCAGCTCGTGCGGAAGTATTTGGCAAGCTCAATGTTGGTGATGTTGTGACTGGTAAAGTTGCTCGTATCACAAGCTTTGGTGCTTTCATTGATCTTGGTGGTGTTGATGGATTGGTTCACTTGACTGAACTTTCTCACGAACGTAATGTTTCACCAAAATCTGTTGTTTCAGTTGGTGAAGAAATCGAAGTGAAGGTTCTTGACTTGAACGAAGAGGAAGGCCGTGTGTCACTTTCACTTAAAGCAACAACTCCTGGACCTTGGGATGGCGTTGAGCAAAAACTTGCTGCTGGTGATGTGATTGAAGGAACAGTAAAACGTTTGACTGATTTCGGTGCTTTCGTTGAAGTATTGCCAGGAATTGATGGACTTGTTCATATCTCACAAATTTCACACAAACGTGTTGAAAATCCAAAAGATGCGCTTAAAGTTGGTCAAGAAGTGACTGTTAAAGTCCTTGAAGTAAATGCTGCCGCTGAGCGTGTATCACTTTCTATCAAGGCTCTTGAAGAACGTCCAGCTCAAGAAGAAGGCCAAAAAGAAGAAAAACGTCAATCTCGTCCACGTCGTCCACGTCGTCAAGAAAAACGTGACTTTGAGCTTCCAGAAACTCAAACTGGTTTCTCAATGGCTGACCTTTTTGGTGACATCGAATTGTAATTTTAGATTAAGAAGTCAGGTAATCCTGGCTTTTTAGTTTGTAAGAAAATAATTTGAAAAAGTTGTTTTTATTCAAATATATTACTTGTCAAAGTAGGTAATAAGTGCTATACTAAGAATGTTGACTATGCACAGCCTGTGCAACCGCTCGAACATCGTAGCTCATATTTAGTGAGTATTAAGTGGTTCGTCCCACGATGCTAGGCGAGTCTTCACAAAAATACGGGGAAACCCCAAAAAATCATAGGAGGTGCATAATGAGCACATACGCAATCGTTAAAACTGGCGGAAAACAAGTTAAAGTTGAAGTTGGTCAAGCCATCTACGTTGAAAAATTGGATGTTGAAGCTGGTCAAGAAGTGACTTTTAACGAAGTTGTTCTTGTTGGTGGTGATAAAACTGTTGTCGGAACTCCACTTGTTGCTGGAGCTACTGTAGTTGGAACTGTTGAAAAACAAGGAAAACAAAAGAAAGTTGTTACTTACAAGTACAAACCTAAAAAAGGTAGCCACCGCAAACAAGGTCACCGTCAACCATACACTAAAGTTGTCATCAATGCAATCAACGCTTAATTTTAAGGAGAACACATGATACAAGCAGTCTTTGAGAGAGCCGAAGATGGCGAGCTGAGGAGTGCGGAAATTACTGGACACGCCGAAAGTGGCGAATACGGCTTTGATGTCGTGTGTGCATCGGTTTCTACGCTTGCCATAAATTTTATCAATTCGATTGAAAAATTTGCAGGCTACGAACCAATCTTAGAATTAAACGAAGAAGAAGGCGGATTTTTAAGAGTAAAAATACCAACGGATATTCCGCCGCACCAGAGAGAAATGACTCAACTTTTCTTTGAATCATTCTTCTTGGGAATGGCAAACTTATCGGAGGACTCATCTGAGTTCGTCCAAACTAGAGTTATCACAGAAAACTAACACGGAGGAAAAACACTATGTTAAAAATGAATCTTGCAAACTTGCAACTTTTCGCCCACAAAAAAGGTGGAGGTTCAACGTCAAACGGACGTGATTCACAAGCAAAACGTCTTGGAGCTAAAGCAGCTGACGGACAAACTGTAACTGGAGGATCTATCCTTTACCGTCAACGCGGTACTCACATCTACCCAGGTGTTAACGTTGGCCGCGGTGGAGACGATACATTGTTCGCGAAAGTTGAAGGCGTAGTACGCTTTGAACGTAAAGGTCGCGATAAGAAACAAGTATCAGTTTACCCAATTGCGAAATAATTCATTATTGATAAAAGTCCCTATCTCAAGATTGGGATTTTTATTTTTGGAAAATTTTTGAAATCGTTTCCTTTTGTAAAATAATTTTAAAAGAAACAGTTGCTACCTGCAATGTTTTTTTTGTATAATGGAGTTGTTATAAGGATATTCTAAGGAGGGCAATATGGAATTTCTAGGTTTAGCTATTTCAGCTTTGTTAAATAATACGTTGATTCAATTAAAAGATGAATTAGTAGACTTTGGTGTAGATAATTGGGAAAAATTTGAAACTGGATTTAATAAAAGTTTTACCTCCTATTTTGAGGGTTCATTTAAGAGAGTGAAGAATATTCCGTTTGTGTTAAGTGGTACAAATAATATCGATTTGCTTTCTATTTTCCAGCCCACTTATTTAAAATCAGAAATAAGTCATGTGAGATGTTATACTGCTGATTTAGATAACATTTTAGAAAAATCTAATAATGCTTGGATTTATGGATATGGTGGCATTGGTAAATCAACCATGCTGAAGTACTTTTTCCTTAAGGAGATTGAAAAAGCTACGAGTAATAATAATCAAAGAATTCCCATTTATATTGAATTGAGGAAATATAATTTTGATTCGAAGAAAAGAAGGGAATTTTTAAATTTTATATATGAAGAAGCTAAAGTATTAGGGTTTGATTTAGAGTTTAAGTATTTTGAATATATGGCAAAAAAAGGGCGTTTTATTTTCTTTTGGATGCTTTTGATGAAATAGCTTCAAATAATATGGAACAAGCCGCGACGGAGATAGAAGAATTAGCTACCAAATATTCTAATAATCCAATCCTTGTGACTAGCCGAAAATTACCTTTTAATCATATAAATAATGCCTCTTTATTTCATCCCTACCAAACGAATGGCTTAAGTAAAGACGAAGCGATAGCATTAATAAGGCGTATCAGTAAATTGCCTATAGCACAGCAAAAAAATGAGGTGTTTGAACGATTTATCAATAGTTTGGAAGTAGAGTTATATGATGAATATCTATCATTTGCAGAAAATCCAATATTGCTTTTTTTGATGCTACAAATGTTTGAAAGAAATGCAAGTTTTCCGACTGAAAAAGCTACATTTATCAAAGATTCTTACCGACTGCTCTATAAAGAACATGATCATTCAAAATTAGTTGCTCTAACTAGAGAGTTTAAAACCAACTTACCTGAGTCTACGATGATGCGGGTGATTTCTCATCTCTGTTTTCTCACTTATTTTGAAAATAATGGAAAGAAATCAGAGTTTACAGAAAGTGAGATTCTTTCTTTGCTAGATAGGGTATTAAATAACGAAGGCTTATCTTTGACAAGGGCAGAAGATTTGCTTGCTGATTTGATAACTTGTCTATGTATCATACATAAAGAGGGACAATCTTACTATTTTGTTCATAATATTTTCCAAGAATTTTACGCCGCCAACTATTTATATGATTTGGATAATGAAGTTCAAGAACAATTTTTTAAAGATAATTTTCTTGCTGAAGATATGAATAGTCGTTTGATTGACACTACTTCAGAATATTATCATGAGTTGGATAAAGAATTTAATAAGAAAAAGTTAAAATACAATATCTTTCTACCTGTTTTAGAAGAATTAAAACGTAGAAATGAAGGAAGAGACTTTGTTGAATTAGATACGATTTCATACAGAGTGATACTATCTCCTAAAGGTGAGGGAGACATTAGTTTCTTGGATTTCGGTTCTGTTTTTTTATCATATTTTACGTTTTTTGTTGAAATGCATTATTTTTCAGTGCAAGATAAAAATCTGCCTTTGCCTGTAAAATTTCCCAAAATTAAAGACATGGAGAAAATTTTTACATTTCCCATATATCATGATAATTTAACGGATTCAGAGTATTTTCAACTGCGCTTTAAAATTAAAAATCTAAAACTAACAAGTGAAGCAATGGAACTTATGGAAAAGTATAAGCTAGACTTGATTTATTTCTTTATCGACTATAGTACGATTTGTAAAGACGATGCATGGCTTAAAGTTTTCAAAAAAAGTAGTGCTTATGAATGTTTAAATTTCATTGAAGACTGGGTAACAAAGACAAGAACCGAAAAAGAAGCGGACAAAAGAAAAATCCCAATTTTAAATTTTAAAAAATAAATCGGCATATCTGCTGATTTATTTAGTTTTGAAATCGTTTCCTTGACATTTTCTCTTCTTAGTGTTTTAATATACCCTATAGGGGTATAAAGGAGAAAAAATATGTTTCATTTTTTTACCAAAATAGATAGTATTTCAACGGATGAGTTGGAGAAGCGATTGAAGTCCAATATCCAACTAATTGATGTACGAACGCCATCCGAATTTCGTAGAGGGCATATCAAAGAGGCCCAGAATGTTCCTTTGAGCCAAATTGGTCAATTTGCTCCAGCTAAAAAGGAGACGATTTACGTCATCTGCCATTCAGGTATGCGGAGCAAGATGGCAGCGAAAAATCTGAAGAAAAAGGGCTATGATGTTGTCAATGTCCGCGGTGGTATGAGCGCTTGGACAGGTAAAACCATTTAAGTAGAAGGGGTTAAACAATGAAAATTATTATCATTGGTGGAGTTGCAGGTGGTATGTCTGCGGCAACACGTTTAAGACGGCTGATGGAAGATGCTGAAATTGTAATTTTTGAAAAAGGTCCTTTTGTATCTTTTGCGAACTGCGGCCTGCCTTATTATATTTCTGGTGAAATTGCTGAGCGAGATTCTCTTTTGGTTCAAACACCTGAAAGTCTCAAGGCGCGCTTTAACTTGGATGTGCGACCTTTTCATGAGGTGGTGAAAATTTCTCCTGAAGAGCACACGGTGACGGTGGTTCATGACGGTTCAGAGTTCACAGAGAAGTATGACAAGCTGATTCTTTCACCGGGAGCGAAGCCTTTTATTCCTGAGATTGAAGGACTTTCAGAAGCAACTAATGTATTCACTTTGCGCAATGTTCCAGATTTGGATCAGATCATGTTAGCCTTGGATGAAGAGCCTCAAGAGGCTGTGGTCATCGGTGCTGGATTTATCGGTCTGGAAACGGCTGAAAATCTGCGCAAGCGTGGCTTGAATGTGACAATCGTAGAAAAGGCACCGCATGTCTTGCCACCACTTGATGAGGAAATGGCAGCTTTTGTTCAAGCGGAATTAGCAGACAAGGGAGTGCAAGTCATCACTTCCCAGTCAGCTACTCGCTTCGAAGAAAATGGCAAAGTGATTGTCTTGGAAGATGGACAAAAATTGGCTTCAGATGTGACCATTCTCTCTGTCGGGGTCCAGCCTGAAAATAGCTTGGCCAAGGCAGCAGGGATTGAGACAGGTCTTCGTGGGGGAATCTTAGTTGATGAACATTATGAGACGAGTCAGAAAGATATTTTTGCAGTCGGCGATGCCATTCTTGTCAAGCAGGAAATTACTGGTGATGATGCTTTGATTGCTCTAGCTTCGCCTGCTAATCGACAAGGGCGTCAGGTAGCAGATGTGCTTGCTGGCTTGGAGCGGAAGAATAAGGGAAGCATTGGCACGGCTATTGTGCGTGTCTTTGAGATGACAGCCGCTTCAACAGGCCTGAACGAGCGTTTCCTTCAGCAAAATCATTTGCCTTATCAAGCGATTCATGTCAGCGGGAAGGATCATGCAGGATACTACCCAGGTGCAACTGACTTGACCTTGAAATTGCTCTTTGAACCAAAAACTGGAAAAATCTATGGTGCTCAAGGTGTCGGGAAAAAAGGCGTTGATAAGCGGATTGATATTCTGGCGACTGCTATTAAGGGGAATTTGACGATTTTTGATTTGCCAGAGCTGGAGTTTACCTATGCACCACCGTTTGGCTCAGCCAAGGATCCGGTTAATATGCTGGGATATGCAGCCTTGAATCTGGCAGAAGGTTTGAGCGAAAATATCCAATGGTACCAGCTGGAAGATGAGCTGGCAAGCGGGAAAGTCTTTTTAGATGTCCGAACACTCAATGAATTTGAGCAAGGGCGCTTGAAGGTGGACAAGACAGTTCATATTCCGCTAAATGGACTCAGAGAACGCTTGACTGAGCTGGATAAGGAAGCAGAATATATCGTGAGCTGTCACAGCGGTCTGCGCAGCTATATTGCCGAGCGAATCTTAAAACAAGCAGGATTTTCAGTGAAAAATCTAGACGGAGCCTATGCTTTATACAAAATGGTAAAACCAGAAGGAGTAGAAAAATGAAAACCATCTCAGCAGCTGACTTAGAGCAGCAGTATCAATCTGAACAACTGGCAATCGTAGATGTGCGTGAAAGACATGAATTTCAAGCGGGTCATATCCCGACCGCTGCCAATCTCCCTCTAAGCGAGTTGGAAACGAGCTATAAAAAGCTTGAACCACAGTATAAATATTATATTATTTGTCAAGCAGGGGCACGCTCAGCAGCAGCTTGCCAGTTTCTTGCCATGCAAGGATTTGATGTGACCAACGTTTCGGGTGGCATGAACGCTTGGTCAGGAGAGATTAAATGATACATAAAAAAACGATTCAATTTTGCAGTTGAATCGTTTTTGTTATAGATTTATAATTCGATGATATGAGGCGTGTAACCAATATCTTCTAGGAAGCGTAGGATATCCTTAGTGTCTAAGAAAAGTGTTTTCTCATTTGTATTAGGATGGAAACACATGCGTTTTTCATCCATGATTTCTTTGTCAAAAAAGACTTCGATATCTTTGCTTTCGTTATTTAAAAGGCCAAAAGGAGAGACGGTGCCAGGAGGTAACTTCATTTTTTCGAAAAGACTGTCTGAGGAGGCCATTCTAATACGATTAGCTCCAACTAAATCTTTGAATAAATCCATGTCCAGCATTTTTTTATCATCCATGATCAGCAAGTAATAAGCTGTTTTTTTCTTATTGGTGAGAAACATGGTTTTGGTGCGGACTCCGTCGATGCCCTCTATGAAGGAGTCGGCTTGCTCTGTCGTCAGGACAGGCTCGTGTTTAACTAATTCAAAAGAAATATCCAATTCTTTTAATTTTTCTTTGACTGCTAAGTATGGGTCCATTTGAATCTCTTTCTATAAAATATGAGGCAAGGGGAGTGTGTACATGTGAAAAAAATAATTTTATTTACAATTTTGGTTGTCTATTAGTAAAGCAAGAGGAGCGCTTGATACTGCCTTCTTATTTTCGGCTGATGAGGAAACGAATAGCTTTTTCAATACGCTCCTTTTGATCCAGAGGGTTTTCCAAAGGATTTTCCAAACACTCTGTCAAATGTTCTGTAATAACCATCTCAATAACGCGGTCAACACTAGAGCGAACAGCTAGTAACTGCGTAAGGACATCTGAACAATCTCGATTTTCCTCAATCATCTTTTGAATCCCTCTCAATTGTCCTTCAGAACGTTTGAGACGAGTGATATAATTAGAATCGGCCATCATCTTTCCTCACTTAATTACCTTTATTTTATTATATTCTTTTAAAAAATGTTTGTCAAAGTTTCTATATTTTGGCTAATATTTTTAGAAAATTCATACATATTTGTTGTTTTTCCTCCTCTATCTATTTACTTTTTATATTTTTTTTGATATAATTATCCATGTTATAAAATATAACATTAAAAGGAGGTTTATTAATGAAAGCATCTAAATGGCTTATTACAACTGGTGTCGTACTTAGTGCTGGCCTGTTACTGTCTGGTTGTGGGAATTCAACATCCAGTACTTCAACTTATACCTATGTTTATGGATCAGATCCTGATAGCTTGAACTACCTTACTGCAAACCGTGCAACGACTTCTGACGTGATCACTAATTTGGTCGATGGTTTGTTAGAAAATGATGAATACGGGAATTTGATTCCATCTCTGGCAGAGTCATGGACAGTTTCTGAAGACGGTCTTACCTATACTTATAAGCTACGAAAAGATGCGAAATGGTATACTTCTGAAGGTGAAGAATATGCGGATGTGAAAGCAAAAGACTTTGTAGCTGGTCTGAAATATGCTGCTGATGAGAATTCAGAAGCTCTTTACTTAGTGCAAGATTCTGTCAAAGGCTTGGATGCCTACGTAAGAGGAGAAGATAAAGATTTTGCAAATGTTGGTGTCAAAGCTCTGGATGACTACACTGTTCAGTACACACTGACTCGGCAAGAACCTTACTGGAATTCTAAGACGACTAGTACCATTCTTTTCCCAGTAAATGAAGAATTTGTTAAATCGGAAGGAAGCAATTTTGGTTCTGTGAAACCATCAAGTATCCTTTACAATGGTCCCTACCTTTTGAAAGCTTTGACTTCAAAGTCTGTGATGGAATTTGTTAAAAATCCAAACTACTATGACAAGGATAAAGTTAGCATTGAAAATATTAAACTAACTTACTATGATGGAACGGACCAGGAAGCACTCATTCGTAACTTTAATGATGGCGTTTATAGTGCCGCTCGTCTGTATCCAAATAGCTCTGGTTTTGCTGCTGCTCAGAAGAAATACGCTGATAACATTATTTACAGCGAACAAGACTCAACTTCTTATTATGCTAACTTTAACTACAACCGTCAATCATATAATCACACTTCCAAAACAACTGACGCTCAAAAGTCTGCTACTAATGAAGCGATTATGAATAAAGAGTTCCGTCAAGCGGTGAACTTTGCGTTTGACCGTACCTCATACGGAGCTCAAGGAAATGGTGAAGCTGGTGCAACTAAACTGTTGAGAAACTTGCTGGTTCCGCCTACTTTTGTTCAAATTGGGGATAAAACATTTGGCGAAGTAGTCTCAGAAAAAGTAGTAAAATACGGTACTCAATGGGAAAATATGGATTTCTCAGACGCGCAGGATGCTTACTATAATCCCGAAAAAGCAAAAGCAAAATTTGCAGAAGCAAAAGCTGCTCTCCAAGCTAAAGGAGTGGAGTTCCCAATTCATTTGGACATGCCGGTTGATCAGTCAAGCTCAATTTCAGTTCAATGGGCAAGTTCAATGAAACAGTCCATCGAATCAAACCTTGGTGCAGAAAATGTTGTCATTGATCTGCAGAAGATGAGTACTGATGATATTAATAATATTACTTACTTTGCAAATACTGCTGCTCAAAAAGATTATGACCTTTCTGGTGGTGGTTGGACTGCGGATTATCAAGATCCATCTACTTATTTGGATACTCTGAATATTAAAAACGGAGGAAGTCTGCAAAACTTTGGTTTTGAACCTGGACAAGACGTGAATAATGAAAAAGTTAAAGCACTTGGTTTAGATACATATACAAGCATGCTTGAAGAAGCAAATGCAGAAACTAAAAATGTACAAGCTCGTTATGAAAAATATGCAGAAGCAGAGGCTTGGCTGATTGACAGCGGTTTGATTATGCCGACAATTTCTCAAGGCGCAACTCCGCGTGTGACGAAGTCAGTACCGTTTAGTAAGGCTTACTCTCTTGTAGGGGCTAAGGGTGCTTCAGGATTCAACTTCAAGTTGACTAAACTGCAGTCTGACGTTGTGACAGCGAAGGAATATGAAGCTGCTAAGAAAAAATGGGAAGAAGAAATGGCTGCTTCAAATAAGAAAGCGCAGGAAGAACTGGCTGACCACGTCGAAAAAAATAAATAGAATTTTATAGAAATGATTCTGGAAAAAGAGAAGACATCTCGGTCTTCTCTTTTTTGCTATTTGAAAAACGGCTGATTTTTCAGATTGCTTATATTTTTATCCTACTGTCATTTTCTTAATGGTTTTGTTACAGAAAAACATCGGAAAATAGTGTAAAATAAGGTAAATACTGATGTCTGTTGATAGAATGGATGTTGAAATGTAAAGGAAAATACTATGTTTAAACTAATTAGAAAACTGTTTGGGCTTGCTATATTGCTCTTTCTGGCAGCGGTCATTTTTTAGTGCCATCATCAGTCAACTCAAAGGAACAATTAAAAAATATTGAAGGAAGCGCTTCTTGGACCAGTATCATTGAGCCGGCTTTGAGCAATGCCAATGTTACAGCTCAGGGAATCAGTACAGAAGTATCTCTCAACACTGCCCAGGTTAATCAGCTCTTAAAAACTTTCTTGTCAGACGATCAGAATAAGGAGTTGCTGGAGGCTGTTTACAGTATCAATGGAGACAAACTCAGAGTCCAGTATCCTCTTAAATTGGCCTTTGTGGATAGTAAGGTGGATTTGGACTTGGATGTGGTTTTTATAAATAATGCTCTGCATTTTGATATTACTAGTGCTAAGTTGGGGAAGTTTCCCATCCCTAAATCTCTGGTGACTGCTATTCTCAAACAGCATCTAGCAGCCAATAATAACTCTATTGCAATCAAAGGGGATCATTTCATCTTCTCTTTGCCTCAGTCGCAGTTCAGTATTGATAAGGTCAGTCTTCAGGATAATCATGTGAAAATCCAGTTCAGTGTGGGGTTGCTTTAATCTCATTTTCAAAAACTTCATTTGATGCCAGTTTGCACTAGCTCAAGTGGAGTTTTTATACTATCGTTTTTCAGTTGTAAAGGAGAAAAGATGCCTATTCCAAATGTCAGACAAGAAGAGTCGATAATGGTTGATAATGGCCTGCGTTTGCGGGCTTATGATGGTCAGTTTGAGTTAGCTTTTGATTGGTATCAGGATCCAGAGGTGATTTATTTGATTGATGGAAATAGAAATCCATACTCACTGGAACGGATTCAAAAGATGTATGAGTATTTGGCGGAACGGGGCGAAGTGTATTTTATCGAGGTATGGGAACAGGAGCGTTGGTTGCCAATTGGTGATGTGACTTTTTGGCAGGAAGATTTGCCTATTCTGATAGGCAATGCGGCTTATCGGGGGCGGGGGATTGGAAGAAAAGTCATTTCTGCCTTGGTTGAGCGTGGGTATTTGCTAGGTTATCATCAGCTGACTGTCCAAGAGATTTTTGATTTTAATCAAGCTTCACGCCGAATGTTTGAAGCGATTGGTTTTTACCAAACAGTTCCTATGGAGAAAGGATGGGCCTACGCTTTGGATTTAAGCTTACCTCTTACGAAGATTCAGCCTAGTCAGTTTTATCTTTCACAGAACAAGCTGGACAAGATTAGTATTGATTTTGAAGCTGGGGAAATGTCTCCCTTACCCATAAAACGCTTGGATGGTAAGATTTTTTTTACCGATGGACATAGCAGAGCTTTTAAGGCCTATCGTGCGGGGCTTTTGGATATTCCAGTCTATTTTGATGGAGACGAGCTCAACTGGGATTTTTACAGATACTGTGTCCAAGCCTGTGAGCAAAGAGGAATCTTTTCAATAGCTGATTTGCAGAATAGAATTTTGTCTCAGTCGGATTATCAGATTCAGTGGCTGGACTGGTGTAAAAAAGAATGCAGAAAATTTGGGAGCAGCTAAACTCAGCAGGATTTTTGTGTTATAATAGATAGAGAAAATCAATATATTAAATTAGAGGTAGTACCATGCTTTACGAATTTTGTGCGGAGAATCTGACTTTTGTAGACAAAGCTTTGGAGGCTGGAGCAAGGAGGATTGAGCTGTGTGACAATCTGACAGTTGGTGGGACAACGCCTAGTTTTGGTGTCATTGAAGCTGTGGTCCGAATGGTTCAGCCTTATGATGCGACTGTGATGACCATGATTCGTCCTCGCGGTGGAGATTTTGTCTATTCAGATTTGGAAATTGAGATAATGCTTTCGGATATTCAGAAGGCGCGTGAGGCGGGCAGCCATGGCCTAGTTTTTGGTGTTTTAACAGAAAATAATGAGATTGACTATCCCAAGATGGAGCGGCTGCTTGAAGCGGCTCAGGGGCTGGAGGTGGTCTTCCATATGGCTTTTGATGCGATTCCTGCTGAGTATCAGTTTGGGGAGTTAGACTGGCTGGTAGAACATGGAGTGAAGCGGATTTTGACTCACGGCGGGCCAGCGGCAGAGTCCATTCTAGAGCATTTGGCTTGGCTGGATGAATTGATTGAGCATGCGGCAGGGCGGATAGAAATTTTACCTGGTGGTTGGATTAACCTAGACAATCGTGCTGAGATTGCTGACACTTTGGGTGTTGATCAACTACATGGGACCAGAGTGGTATTTTAGAAGGAAAGTTCATGCTGGATTTATTGGACAAATACAGGCTGAGGGAAGAAAGTTTGCTGGATTATGGCTTTGTCAGGTCTGGTGCAGAGTACAGCTATTCGACCAAGATTATGGCTGGCGACTTCCAGATGGATGTGCTGATTTCCGATGGAAAGCTGGGTTTTCAGGTCATTGACCTAGATACGGGTGATGAGTACCGGCAGGTCAAGATGGAGAGTATGACAGGAGAATTTGTCGGTCAAGTCAGGGCGGCCTGTCAGGAGGTTCTGCTGGACATTCGGCAGAATTGCTTTGAGGAGGTAGGCTTTCTTTATGAGCAAAGTCAGCGACTGAGCTCTTATGTGGCAGCTACTTATCAGGGGCAGTTAGAGTATCTCTGGGAGAAATTCTCTCGGAAAAGCACTAATGGGGCAGCTGTTTTTCGCCATCAGGATAGCAAGAAATGGTACGGAGCTTTTTTGACGACCAATTGGTCTAAATTTGAAAAGGAGCGCAGTGGTGCGATCGAGGTCCTAAATGTCAAGAGTGACCGAGTTGCGGAACTTATTCAGCAAAAGGGAATTTATCCCGCCTTTCATATGAATAAAAAATACTGGCTCAGCCTGCCCTTGGATGGGACCTTGTCGGATCAGCAGCTTTTTGATTTGCTGGATACCAGTTTTTCCTTAACTAAGAAAAAGTGATCAGAACTTACTTGAGTTTCATTTTTGTCTGAAATAGCGTATAATAGAGATAGTGAGAAACGGACAGTCGGATTAAGGGCTGTCCGTCCTTTGTTTGGAATGAGGAAACGAAATGAATCTTATCAGAAAACTGGACTGGTTTTTTAAACTGGAGAAGCGGCGTTATATGATTGGTATTTTGGCCTTGTCTCTGGTCAGTGTTTTTAATCTGATTCCGCCACGGGTCATTGGACAGGTTATAGACCGGATTGCTGGGCGGAGTCTGACTGCTGGAGAACTTGCTTATAATCTTCTCCTTTTGATTTTGTCTGCTTTTATCATGTATGGTTTGCGTTATGTCTGGCGGCTCTATATCTTTGGTACGGCAAATAATTTGGGACGCATCTTACGTTTTCGGCTTTTTGAGCATTTTACGCAAATGCCGCCAAGTTTTTATCAAAAATACCGAACGGGTGACCTCATGGCCCATGCGACCAATGATATCAATGCAGTGGTCAGTGTAGCTGGTGGTGGTGTTATGTCAGCGGTGGATGCTTCTATTACGGCCTTTGTAACTCTCATCATCATGTTTTTGGTCTTGGACTGGCGGCTGACCCTGATTGCTATCCTCCCCTTGCCCTTTCTGTCCTGGGGGACCAGTCTGATTGGTCGGAAGAATCACGAGAGCTTTAAAGCGGCTCAGGAGGCCTTTTCAGATATCAACAATAAAGTTCAAGAAAGCGTAGCTGGGATTAAAGTAACCAAGTCCTTTGGCTATCAGGAGGCGGAGACCCAGTCCTTTGCAGCAATCAACCAAGAAGTCTATCAAAAGAATATTTTAGCTGCCAAGTACAATTCCCTTTTTGATCCCATGGTGCTAATTTTTGTCGGCTTATCCTATGTTCTGACCTTGATTTTCGGGGGCATGTTTATCTCCCGAGCTCAATTTACAGTCGGTGAGCTGGTTACCTTTATGACTTATCTGGATATGCTAGTGTGGCCGCTGCAAGCGATGGGTTACCTAGTGAATATCAGCCAGCGGGGAGCTGTTTCTTATGAACGGATTGAGAACTTGTTGGCGGAGGACTCAGATGTCGAGGAAGCCCAGCAGCCACTTGCCAGTATTCAAAATGGTCGACTGGACTATGAGATAGATTACTTTGCTTATGAGAATGAAGTGACTTTGAGGGGTATTCATTTTGCTTTGGACAAGGGGCAGACCTTGGGAATTGTCGGACCGACTGGATCTGGGAAGACCACCTTGCTGCGCCTCTTGCTTCGGGAGCAGGATATTCAGGAAGGAGCAATTTATCTGAATGGTCACGATATTCGAGAGTATAGCCTTAAGGATCTGCGCAGTCTGATTGGTTATGTGCCTCAGGATCAGATACTCTTTGCCCTGTCCATTCGGGACAATATCCGCTTTGCCAATCCAGAACTGTCAGATGAGCAAGTCATCCGATCAGCCCAGCTGTGTGGTGTTTATGAGGATATTAAGTCTATGCCAGATGGTTTGGATACGCTGCTTGGTGAGCGGGGCGTCTCGCTTTCTGGTGGTCAAAAGCAGCGTTTGGCTATGAGCAGAGCCCTCATCACACATCCAGAAATTTTGATCTTGGATGATTCCTTGTCAGCAGTGGATGCCAAGACCGAGCATGTGATTTTAGAAAATCTCAAGCAGGAGCAAGCTGACAAGACGACCATTATCACTGCTCATCGTCTGTCAGCCATTGTCCATGCGGATTTGATTTTAGTGCTGGAGAATGGGCACATCAAGGAGCGAGGTACTCACCAAGAACTTCTAGCAGCACAGGGCTGGTATGCTCAAACCTATCAAAATCAGCAACTATATGAACGTTTCAAGGAGGAGTCTGCAAAATGACAAAACAATCAACTTTTAGACGCCTCCTAGGTTATATGTGGCGCTACAAATGGAGTAGTCTACTGGCTCTAGTCTTTATTTTTGCGACAACACTGGTGACAACGGCCTTGCCACTCTTGGCTCGTTCTTATATTGACCAGTTTGTCAGCCGAGAAGCAGCCACAAGCGGTCTCTATCTGCTGGGGATTTACTATGGTCTCTTTCTTTTGCGGGTGCTCCTTACTTTTCTGGGGCAATATGCTTTTGCACGGGTGGCCTACAGCATTGTTCGTGATCTTCGGCAGGAAACTTTTGCGAATATGCAGCAATTACGAATGGCTTACTTTGACCAGACAGCAGCAGGGGCTATCGTTTCTCGCTTGACCAATGATACCCAGTCAGTGGCTGATATGTTTAGTAGTATTTTTTCAAATTTTCTCAGTTCCATGTTTATTTTAGTGGTCACAGTCGCAACTATGCTGGCTCTGAATTGGCGACTGACTCTACTGATTGTCCTCTTTTTGCCCATCATGCTTGGCTCGATTGTGCTTTATCAGCGGCTCTCTAATCGCTTGCTTAAACAAGTTAGAGCCAGACTGAGCGACCTCAACGTTAAACTTTCTGAGAGTATTGAAGGGATGCGGATCATCCAAGCCTTTGGTCAGGAAGAGCGGCTTTTAGAAGAATTTGAAGTAATCAATGGGGAACATTTGGCTTTTAGCAATCGCTATCTGAATGTGAACAGCCTCTTTCTGCGACCGGCCATGTCCTTGCTGAAAATTTTGGCTTATGCAGTCATTCTGACTTATTTTGGCTTGAGCTGGCAAGTAGCTGGAGTAACTGCGGGTATCATGTATGCCTTTATCCAGTATGTTAACCAGTTTTTCAATCCCTTGATTGATGTCATGCAAAATTACTCTGTTCTTCAGACATCGATGGTGGCTGCGGAGCGCGTTTTTGAACTGATGGATCGTCGAGACTTTGAGCCTGAGCAAGCAGAAGAAGGACCTGAGATTCAGGCAGGCAATATTGACTTTCAGCATGTGAGCTTTTCCTATGACGGAAAGAGGGAGATTCTAAAGGACATTTCCTTTAGCGTCAAACAAGGCGAGACCATTGCTTTTGTCGGGCCAACGGGTTCGGGCAAATCTTCTATTATCAACCTTTTCCTGCGCTTTTATGAATTTGAGAAAGGTAAGATTCTTATTGATGGCAGAGACATCAGAGACTACAGTCAAGCAGAGTTACGACGGAATATTGGTCTTGTTTTGCAGGATCCCTTCCTCTACAACGGTAGCATTGCCTCCAATATCCGCATGTATCAGGAGAGTCTGTCACAAGCAGAGGTCGAAGAAGCAGCTCGTTTTGTGGATGCCCATGACTTTATCAGCCAGCTACCTAAGGGATATGATAGTCCGGTTACTGAGCGCGGCTCCACCTTCTCCAGTGGCCAACGACAGCTTTTGGCCTTTGCCAGAACCATCGCGACCAAGCCTAAAATCTTGATTTTGGATGAAGCCACTGCCAATATCGATTCGGAAACTGAGGAGCTGATTCAGCATTCCTTACGGAAAATGCGGCAGGGCCGAACCACCATTGCCATTGCCCATCGACTGTCTACGATTCAGGATGCTAATTGCATCTATGTCTTAGATAAAGGGCGCATCATTGAGTCTGGTAGCCATGAAGAGCTTCTAGCGAAAAATGGAACGTATAAGAAAATGTACCAGCTGCAGGCTGGGATGTTGGATGCCTGATAAGCAAGGAGAAATTCAAAGAAAAGGAGTCTGGGACAAA
>NZ_KQ968976.1:98323-111674 GCF_001578725.1 Streptococcus sp. DD04 | reverse complement strand
AACCAATTCGGTCCTCTCCAGATGTTAGCTGACATCAACCCACTACAGTTGACAAAGAGCCAATTTAAAAAGCTAGAGTTCCATAATTGGGAATCTCTAGCTTTTTTGTGACTGAGAACTATTTTGTCTCAGACTCCTCAATTGTTTTTGGATTGTCGAGCAAGACGCAGTGGTTGAGTGGACTCTACTACGCGGATTTCATCAGCTTTTACAGCCCTACTCAACTGTGCGGAGGTGGGACGACGAAATCGAATTCTAACGAATTACCGATTTCTGTCCCACTCTCTTTTTTAGATAGTCTTTAAATTTTTCCAGATTTTCTTTTAAATCGTCATAATATAACTTGGCATAGTGGTAGGGGCAAGTCTGCATGTAGCTGCTTTCAAAAAAGTCCAGCGGCAGCTTGCTATGTTTGAGGGAGCTGACCGAGGGGAGGGATTTGAGGTCAAAAATCACGCCATCTGTTGTCAACTGGTGTGGCAGAGGGAAATGAAGGGCGTCCAAGAGGGATTGTGCCTTATTTTTTTCAGTTTCTAGTCGTTTTAATAATGCCAGACGATTTTTTTCAAACATCAGATTGTCGATATAGAGGGAGAGAGCCTTTTGCATGATGAGGTTGCTGTCGTAGTCAACCGCTCTTTTATAATCAAGAAATGTCTTCTGAATCTGTGGTGGCAGAGCCAAGGCCGTGATGCGCAGGGCAGGAAAGAGACTGGTAGAAAAAGACTTGATATAGAGGACATGCTGGCTGTCATCTAGATAATGAAAGGGTAGTTCCCGCTTGCTGTCAAAGTCAGCCAGATAGTCGTCTTCAACGATATAGACATCATAGAGCATAGCTAGGGCAAGGATTTCTTCCTTTTCCTGACGGGTGTAGGAGTGTCCAAGTGGATAGTGGAAACGGGGAATCGTATAGAAAAACTTAATCCGCCTTGTTTGAAAAATCCTCTCTAACTCTTTCAGGTCAATCCCAGTCGGTTTACGTTCAATGGTCTCATAAGGCAATTTCTGATTTAGCAGTAAATCATTGATTCGGTGGTAGGTTGGTTGCTCAACCAGAATGGTGTCTTTGCCATTGGGGAAATCAATCTGAGAGAGAATGTAGAGGGCTTGTTGGGTACCGGAAGTCAGAATCAGATTGTCTGAAGAAGTGTAGACTGCGGAGTCCAAGAGCAAGCGCTGGACTGACTGTCGCAACTCCTCCAGTCCTTCTTGTTGGGAATAGTAGTTGAAAAGATAGTTTTCTCGACCAATCAGTGTTTCATTGACACACAGGCGGAAGTCTTCATAGGCCTGATGGCGGTCGTCTGTAACAGCCAGCTCGATATCTTCCTTTTTATTTTGGTCATTTTCCAAGACATAGTAACCACTCTTAGGTACAGCATAAATGTACTTCTGATAACGAAGCTCAATCAGAGCCTTCTGGGCAGTATCTTTGCTGCAATGGTAGCGGTCTGCCAGCTTGCGAACGGAGGGAATCTTTTGCCCCGTAGTAAGCCTTCCCTTGTCAATATCCCTGATAATTTTATCCATGATGATTTGGTACTTAGGTTTTACTGCCATGCTGTCCCCCTACAGATTTCTTTCTCTTATTTTACCTTATTCCTAGGAAGTTGACAAAGTTTCTTGTTCATTCAAAATATAAAAACCAGCCTTGAATTCCTTTCAAAACTGGTTAAATCTAGAATATTTGCGTCGCGCTTATTCTTGCAGAAAGCCCAGTGTAGCTAAGGCTTCCTCAACATAGTCTAAGTCCTGCTGAGAGTCTGCCTCGACTAAATGGTAGTGAATCCCATTTGTAAGCTCGGATAAGGCACGAAAATCGCTCTCTGTGATCTGCTCTAAAAATTGCTGTACATCTCGGCGGCAGGTCAATTTCAGATAGGTCTGGATTTCCCCATAGACAGGATGCTCAATCAGGATATTCTGCATCCGTCCGCCATTATCAACGATTGCCAAGAGTTCAGTTTCGATATCATCTGCCTTGTGTTTAAGCTTAAAAAGCCGATGAAAATGGGCAGGTACGTTGCTTTCTTTATAGACATAACCTCTATTGGTACTGATAATGGGCGCACCATCAGCCCGCAGCAGGGCAATATCCTGAACGATAATCTGGCGAGTGACATGAAATTGTTCAGCTAAAAATTGACCGTTTAAAGGTTGACGAGCTTCTTTTAAAAGCTCTAATAAATCATTTCTTCGTTTTTTTGTCATAACTTCATTGTAAATCAAAACTTTAGAAGATTCAAGCTTTAACGAATCTTTTTCAGAGCCTGATAGACAAATTTTGCAATGACAAAGTCCACCATACTGTGAACGACTGTACCAAGTCCGACTAGACCAAATAAGATATAGAAGGCATTAACCGGATAGGCTGTTGTCGTATAAAAGAGAATGCAGACCACTACCTCACCAAAGGCATGAATCAGGGCCAGCACAAAATTAAAGATCCAGGTCTTTTTCTGACTGTCCAGTGTTTCAGGATGCTTTTGCAGATAAAGAGCTCCGATAGTACCGAAGAGCAGGTGAGACAGGGCTCTCAGGGTGATGATGAAAGGGAGACCGGACATAAAAAATCCGATGGTAGAGCCGAGGACGACAATCACTGTCATCAGAGGCGAGAGAAACATGGCCAGAAAGATAGCAACGTGACTGGCTAAGGTGAAAGAAGCAGGCGGAATGACAATCTTAATCGGCATGACCAGTGGGATAACGATGGCTAGAGCTGTCAAAAAAGCAGTTAGGGTCATAAACTGATTTTTAGATTTTGGTTTCATTAGAATCTCCTTTTTATTAAGTGTATATACACTAGAATAGTACACTGTTTTGTCAGAAAAGTCAAGAAAATTTTTAAAAATAGGATACTTTTTTCAGACTCATTTGTCAAATAAGAGAAAATATCGTATAATAAGACGGTAAAATATGGATGTCATTCAGGTTCTGTTCTTTTTTGAATGTCTGTCCGCTTATAAGGAGAAATGATTTAATGAATAATTTGCCAAATTGCCCTAAATGTAACTCAGAATACGTTTATGAAGACGGCGTTCTCTTGGTTTGTCCAGAATGTGCCTACGAATGGGATCCAGCAGAAGTTGAAGCAGGAGAAGCTGGTCCAGTGGCTATTGATGCGAACGGCAACCAGTTGACCGATGGCGACACAGTTACCTTAATCAAGGATTTGAAGGTCAAAGGGGCTCCTAAGGATCTCAAACAAGGAACGCGTGTGAAAAATATCCGTATTGTCGAAGGCGACCACAATATCGACTGTAAGATTGATGGATTTGGTGCGATGAAGCTCAAGTCAGAATTTATCAAAAAAATCTGAGAAACCCTATGAATAAAAAAGTAATTTTTGCTTATCGCATTCTTCTTCTGATTTTAGCTTTTGTCGGAGTCTATCTGGAAATTGCTAAATACGGCGTGGGGATGCTGATGTACTACACGGTCTTGTCCAATCTTCTGGTTCTTTTATTTATCGCCTATCTTGTTTTTAGGATGTGGACGGACAATGACTGGGACAGCCCTAAGCTTTTGCGCGTGAAGGGCGGCGTGACCATGTGTATCATGATTACCTGCGTCGTTTATCACTTGCTCCTAGCTCCGATTGCGACAGACTTTTATCGGCTGGAAAATTTTCTTTGTCATTACATTGTGCCGCTCATGTTTTTCTTTGACAGTCTTGTATTTGATAAAAGTCGGCAGTATCGTTGGTTTGACCCCATTTCTTGGACAAGTGTCCCCTTGATTTACATGGCCTTCTCCCTCCTTAACGGATTTTTCCTCAAGATTGATATTCCAAGAGCCAAGGACAATCCCTTTCCTTACTTTTTCTTGAATGTCTATAAATACAAATGGCCCTATGTCATCAAGATGTGCTTGATTATTTTTGTAGCTTATCTGGTCTTTGGCTTTGTCTTTTACGGAATCAAATCCCTTTCTTTTTCAAAGAAGCAAAAAGCTTAGATAGTTATAATAGGAGATGAAAAACAGATTTTTTCTGTTTTTTATTTTGTCTCTATTTTTTTCTTGCCAATATCTGCTTTGTGTGATATAGTTAACTAGTTAATAATTAACTGGTTAAACATTGAGGAGGAAATATGACATTCAATAAAAAATTGTTAAGTTTAGCAGGAGTTATTTTAGCTTGTAATCTTTGCTTGGCGGCTTGCCAGTCTCAGTCATCTCATCAGAAGAGCAGCAAGGAAAAGGTAAAAGTTAAGCGAGAGGTGAAAAAGGAAAGCAAAGCTAGTAAAAATGGGGCAGTTCCTGGTATTGATAAGCCGACGGATGATGGCTTTCTTTTTAAAAGCGAGTCTCAAATTAAGGCTAGAACTAGTGAAGGTCTGATTTTAGAGCATGATGGCCACACGCATTTCATTTTTTATTCTGATTTAAAAAATAGTAAATGGGCCTATCTGATACCAAAAGATGGGCAAGCGCCTGCGGGCTCTGCTCACCTGACAAATCAAATGAGCACTGTCGATGATGGCTATGTTTTTAATCCTAAAGACATCGTGTCAGAAGACCAATACGGCTACGTGGTGCGCCACGGTGATCATTACCATTACATTTTGAAGCAGTCTGTAGGTAATCTTGCACAAGTACCAACTTATCGTCCAAACCTCTCTGGCAATGCCACAGGACATATTTATCAGCCGAGTCCTGTACCATCTTCTCCACAGCAGCAAGGCACAAATAAGCGTCAGTTTGCTGGAATTGATTACCCTACAAGTGATGGATTCTTATTTAAAGGCACAGGGGTAACGGGCAAGCTCGCTACAGGCTTGTTGGCAGATCATAATGGCCATACTCATTTTATTCCTTATGAGCAGCTGATTGCTTCGCAGTGGGAGTCGTTGATTCCAGCAGAACATAAGAAAGCTGCTGAAGATGCCTATTATGGCCGACGAGGGCACGCACAGCCTTCACCAGAACCATCGCCGGCACCAGCACCGACTCCTACACCTGAGCCTTCGCCAAAACCATCAGACGAGGAAGAAGAAATTGCTAAGAAGAAAGCCTATTTGGCTCAGCAATTAGGAATCGATGAAAGCTTGATTCAAGTGAGTGATACGGATAAAGGAAAGGTATTCATCTACCCGCACGGCGACCACAGTCATTCGACCTTGATCAGCAAGATTGATACGACCAAGCCTTTTGACCCTCATGGAAATCCACACGCTCATGATGCAGTTGGTATGGCAACCTTGAAGGCCCTAGGATTTGATGATGAAATCATTGAAGATATTTTACATGCTACGGCTGACACCCCATTCCCATCAGACGAAACGGATTTGGAAAAGATGAAAGCTTGGCTGGCAACTGTAAAATACTTAAATATCGGCCAACGCAAAGATCCTTTGGAACGAAAAGGTTTAGATCTAATGCCAAATATTGAAGTTCTGGGAATTGGCTTTACCCCGATAAAGGACATCAGACCAGTCCTGCAATTTAAGCATTTAAAACAACTGTGGATGACAAAGACAGGCGTTACCAACTATGATTTCTTAAAAGAAATTCCGACATTGGAAGGCTTAGACATTTCGCAGAATGGGATTACTGACTTGTCCTTCCTGAAGGATTATCCAAATTTGAAAACAGTCGCAGCAGCGGGAAATGAGATTACCGATATCTCGCCTTTGGCTAAGCTGAAAAATCTAGAGTCATTGAATCTTGACTACAATAATATTTCTGATATTTCTGCTTTGTCGAAGCTTTCAAAATTAAAAGCAGTGAGTTTAGAGCACAATCAACTGCAAGATGTGTCTGCTCTGAGCCAAAAAGAAGACTTAACAAGGCTTTTCTTATCCAACAATCCAAACTTAAATCTCAATTCGCTTAAGGCTTCCCATCTTGAAGAACTTACAGCTGATAATTCCAATGTTCAGAACTTGAACTTCTTGAAGTCCAACCCAAATCTGACAAATCTAAGCCTAAATGGAAATCGTCTGACTTCGCTGGCAGGAGTTGAAGCTGCTAAGAACTTAGTTACCTTGTCCGCAACACAAAACAAGATTAAAACTTTAGACATTCCAGCCACTCAGTCTTCCTTGAAGAATTTAAACTTGGCTGAGAATGAGCTGAAAAACTTGGAAGGAATTAATCAGTTTAGGGCTTTAGACAATCTCGCTGTCAACAAGAATAAAATCACAACCTTAGCGCTGCAGGAACCAAATAAGACGGTGACTTATATCAATGTCAGCGATAATCACATCCCTAAAGAAGAGCTTGAATTGAATGAAAAGCAAATTCCAAAGGCTTTAGCACAGCATTTCCCAGATGTTCAGGGGGGCAGCATTGATAATAATAAGCCTGCGGATGCAAAAGCTGAAGAAATTACTGCTTTAAAAAATCAAGAAGCTACTGAAAGCAAAGCTGAAGAAAATAAGGAAGTGGTAAAAGAGAGCGAGGCTGACGGAACGTCTGAACAAGAGAAGGAAGCATCTGACAAGCAAGCTTCAACTGAAGCAAGCAGCCCAGGAGTTTCAAATAATAGCGAGCATACAGCTGAATCTCCTGAAGCAGAGTTAAACAATCAAGCTGAGAATCTAGAAAACTCTTCTAAGCCATCATCAGAAGAAGTGCCAACTACT
Source organism: Streptococcus sp. DD04 (assembly GCF_001578725.1). NCBI lineage: Bacteria > Bacillati > Bacillota > Bacilli > Lactobacillales > Streptococcaceae > Streptococcus > Streptococcus sp. DD04. Next base: position 105,081 of record NZ_KQ968976.1, on the reverse strand, counting down.
GAAAATCCTGAATTAAAAGATGAGCTAGCTCAAGCAGCAGACAAAGAAAATCAAAAGGATCCGAAAGATAAGGAAAAAGCGGATAAAGAAGCTAATCACTGATGCTTATCTAAGACAATCATAAAAAACATAATTTTTTTCTTGAAATAGTTTTTAATTTGTGATATAGTATAAAAAATTAAATAATCCTTTAATTCTATCCAGAGAGATAGGCAAGGAGCAAAGTAAAAATGATGGGCGGAGTGTAAACAAGTGCGTCTTGTGCCAGCCTATCTATATTTTCTGAAGTCTCCTTGTAAAGGGGACTTTTTCTTATGCTTTTAGGAGGTTTAGATGAAGACAAAAGAAGTTGTCGATGACATCACCATGAACCGTGCCATTACACGGATTACTTATGAAATCATCGAGCGCAACAAGGATTTAAGCCAGATTGTTTTGGCGGGCATTAAGACCAGAGGAGTTTTCATTGCCAAGCGCATCCAGCAACGACTGGCACAGTTGGAAAATATCGATATTCCAGTCGGTGAAGTGGATACCAAGCCATTTCGGGATGATGTCAAGGTCGAGGAAGATACAACACTGATTCCGTTCGATATTACTGACCGTGATGTGATTCTGGTGGACGATGTTCTTTATACAGGGCGGACCATTCGCGCAGCTATTGACAATCTGGTCAGTCATGGCCGGCCATCTCGTGTCAGTTTGGCAGTTTTAGTTGACCGTGGTCATCGCGAACTGCCGATTCGAGCAGATTACGTTGGTAAAAATATTCCAACTAGCCATCGAGAGGAAATCATTGTCGAAATGACAGAAAAAGATGGTCAGGACCGAGTCCTCATCGTAGAGGAGGATGCATCATGAGTCAAGAAGTTAAATACGATGTCCATGATATGCCAAAACCTGGTTTACTCTTAGGACTTTCATTCCAGCATTTATTCGCCATGTTTGGTGCGACGGTGTTGGTTCCGATTCTGGTGGGAATTGACCCAGCGGTAGCCCTGTTTTCAAGCGGTTTAGGTACACTGGCTCACTTGACAGTGACCAAGTACAAGATTCCTGCTTATATGGGTTCGAGTTTCGCTTATATCGCTGCCATGCAAATGCTGATGAAGACAGATGGGATTGCAGCAGTGGCGCAAGGTGCCATCACGGGCGGTCTGGTCTACTTTATTGTAGCCCTCATCGTGAAATTCGCAGGGAATGCTTGGATTGATAAGATTTTGCCGCCAGTAGTGGTAGGGCCTATCATCATGGTGATTGGTCTGAGTCTAGCGGGTACAGCCGTTGGCGATGTGATGTACAAGACCGTTGGAGACCAGAAGGTCTATGACATCACCTACTTTGCTATCGGGATGGTAACCCTTCTCTGCGTCATTCTCTTTAACATCTACGGTAAGAAAATCGTTGGTATTATTCCGGTTCTGCTGGGCTTGATTGTCGGTTATATCTTTGCTTTGATTGCCGGAGCAGTGACAGGTCAGGAGATTATCTCCTTCGCCAACGTGACAAAAGCTTCTTGGTTTCACGTTCCGCCAATGAATCTTCCGTTTTTAGATTATGATTTCAAATTGTATCCAAGTGCAATCTTAACAATGGCACCGATCGCCTTTGTAACGATGACAGAGCACTTTGGGCATGTTATGGTTCTGAATAGCTTGACAGGCAAAGATTTCTTTAAAGAGCCCGGTTTGGATAAGACTTTGGCTGGGGATGGTCTGGCTCAGGTCATCGCAGGTATCTTTGGTGCTCCGCCAGTGACCAGCTACGGTGAAAATATCGGGGTTATGGCGCTCAATAAAATCTACAGTGTTTATGTGATTGCTGGTGCTGCTGTATTGGCTATTATCATGAGTTTTGTTGGGAAAGTTTCTGCCCTGCTCCAATCGATCCCGAGTCCCGTTCTGGGTGGTATTTCCATTGCCCTCTTTGGGGTGATTGCTTCCAGCGGTCTTAAAATTCTGATTGAAGCGCAAACCAATTTTGACAACAAAAAGAACCTACTGATTGCCAGTGTCATTTTGGTATCTGGTATCGGTGGTCTGACCCTGCAACTATCAGGTCTGCAAATTTCAGGAGTTGCTCTATCAACTGTTCTAGGAATTGCACTCTACCTCATCCTGCCAGAACCTAAAAATTAGGCTGACAAGCTTGCTACATTTGTTCAACGTTTTTAATATAAAAGGAGTATAACATCATGTCATCAAATCAAATCGCACTTAAAAACCTTGTATCTATGGAACACCTCACTAACGAAGAAGTGATGGCCTTGATCAAGCGCGGAATTGAATTCAAAAACGGCGCAAAGGTTCATTACGATGAGCAGCATATCGTTGCGAATCTCTTCTTTGAACCTTCGACTCGGACTCACAAGGCTTTTGAAGTAGCAGAATTGAAACTGGGATGTGACCTGCTTGACTTTGATGTCAAGACAAGCTCAGTCAATAAGGGAGAAACCTTGTATGACACTATTTTGACCATGTCAGCTCTCGGTGTAGATGTCTGTGTCATCCGTCACCCTGAGGTGGATTACTATAAAGAATTGGTCGAAAGCCCAACGATTACAACTTCCATCGTAAATGGCGGTGATGGTTCTGGTCAGCACCCAAGCCAAAGCCTGCTTGACTTGATGACCATTTACCAAGAATTCGGCCATTTTGATGGTTTGAAAGTAGCTATTGCCGGTGATCTCGATCACTCTCGTGTAGCCAAGTCTAATATGCAAATCTTGAAACGTCTCGGTGCCGAGCTCTTCTTTGCTGGTCCAGATGAGTGGAGAAGCGATGAGTTTGCTGACTATGGAAAATTCGTAACGATTGATGAAGTAATCGATCAAGTGGATGTGATGATGTTCCTACGTGTACAGCACGAGCGTCATGACTATGCTTCTATTTTCTCTAAAGAAAATTATCACAGAATGCACGGTTTGACTCAAGAGCGCTATGACCGTATGAAGGATACCGCTATCCTGATGCACCCAGCTCCTGTCAACCGCGATGTGGAAATTGCAGACCACTTGGTTGAGGCTCCAAAATCTCGTATCGTAGAACAAATGACAAATGGTGTTTTTGTCAGAATGGCCATCATTGAGGCAGTTCTCAAAGGACGTAAATAATCTCAGATATTTAGGTTGGGAGTGGGGTTGGACTCAAAAAGAGTCATCCTGCTCCCTCTTATTATATAGATAGCAAGAATCTGTGGCTGCAGTTAAGTGAATTGAATCCCCCAACTAATTCTTTGGGTTAGTTGGGTACAGAAGGAGGAGACAATGATAAAAAGACTTTTAGTATTGGAAAATGGCATGATTTTTGAAGGAGAGGCTTTTGGAGCTGACCTTAGTGTGACAGGAGAAATTGTCTTTAACACAGGTATGACGGGCTATCAAGAGTCGATTACAGACCAGTCCTATAACGGCCAGATTCTAACCTTTACCTATCCGATTGTGGGAAATTATGGCATTAATCGCGATGATTATGAGTCTATCCGCCCGACCTGCAAGGGGGTAGTTGTTTATGAACATGCCCGCCGCGCAAGCAATTGGCGAAATCAAATGTCTTTGGATGAGTTTCTCAAAATGAAGGATATTCCAGGAATTTCAGGAATTGATACAAGGGCACTGACAAAGGTTATCCGCCAACACGGAACCATGAAGGCGACACTTGCCAATGCGGAGGATACGATTGAGCACATCCAAGATCAGCTACAGGCGACAGTCCTGCCAACGGATAATATCAAGCAGGTGTCTGCCAAGCAAGCCTACCCCGCTCCGGGAACTGGTCGCAGCGTGGTATTGGTGGACTTTGGTCTCAAACACTCTATTTTGCGAGAGCTAGCCAAGCGCAACTGCAGTGTGACAGTGGTGCCTTATGATACCAGCGCCGAGGAAATTCTGCAGCTCAATCCCGACGGAGTCATGCTGTCTAATGGTCCAGGCAATCCAGAGGATGTGCCAGAGGCTCTGGAGATGATTCGGGGAGTTCAGGGCAAGATTCCGATTTTTGGTATCTGTATGGGACATCAGCTCTTCTCCATGGCCAACGGTGCCAAGACGCATAAGATGAAGTTTGGTCATCGTGGCTTCAATCATGCGGTACGTGAGATTGCGACAGGCCGAGTTGACTTTACTAGTCAAAATCACGGTTATGCAGTTAGCCGTGAGGATTTGCCGGCATGCTTAATTGTGACCCATGAAGAAATCAATGATAAATCCGTTGAAGGAGTGCGCCACAGATATTACCCGGCCTTCTCCGTTCAATTTCACCCTGACGCTGCACCTGGTCCGCATGATGCCAGCTATCTCTTTGATGAATTTATGGAGATGATGGATACTTTCCAAGAGATTCATTCAAAGGGTTCCTAACCCAGCGCTAGGAGATTTATATTCAAATTTGCTTGCCAGTATATTTAAGTTTATGCAGGGACATAGACAATAGAAAACGAGGTAAAAGATGCCAAAACGTAAAGATATTCAAAAAATCATGGTCATTGGTTCTGGTCCGATTGTCATTGGTCAGGCTGCGGAGTTTGACTATGCAGGGACCCAAGCTTGCTTGTCCTTGAAAGAAGAGGGCTACAGTGTCGTCTTGGTTAATTCCAACCCGGCGACCATCATGACGGACAAGGAAATTGCAGACAGGGTTTATATCGAGCCTATAACTCTGGAGTTTGTTGCGCGGATTCTGCGCAAGGAGCGGCCAGATGCTCTTCTGCCTACTCTGGGCGGCCAGACCGGACTCAATATGGCCATGGAATTATCCAAGTCAGGACTTTTAGAAGAGCTGGGAGTAGAACTCTTAGGGACCAAGTTATCGGCCATTGACCAAGCGGAAGACCGAGACCTCTTCAAGCAGCTGATGGAAGAGCTAGGCCAGCCCATCCCTGAGTCAGAAATTGTCAATACAGTTGATGAAGCACTGGAATTTGCGGCTGGCATCGGCTATCCAGTCATTGTCCGTCCAGCATTTACACTGGGAGGAACTGGCGGCGGTATCTGTAGCAATGAAGAAGAACTACGAGAAATCGCAGAAAACGGCCTCAAACTCTCTCCAGTTACTCAGTGTCTGATCGAGCGCTCCATAGCAGGCTTTAAGGAAATCGAATATGAAGTCATGCGGGATGGTGCAGACAATGCGCTGGTGGTCTGCAATATGGAAAACTTTGACCCAGTCGGCATTCACACAGGGGATTCTATCGTTTTTGCGCCTAGCCAGACCCTTTCGGACTATGAATACCAGATGCTGCGGGACGCCAGTCTCAAGATTATCCGTGCGCTGAAGATTGAGGGCGGCTGTAATGTGCAGCTGGCTCTGGACCCGCATAGTTTTAAGTACTATGTCATCGAGGTCAATCCGCGGGTTTCCCGCTCATCAGCCCTTGCCTCTAAGGCGACTGGCTATCCGATTGCCAAGCTGGCGGCGAAAATCGCGGTCGGACTTACATTAGATGAAATCATCAATCCGGTGACAGGTTCTACCTATGCCATGTTTGAGCCAGCTCTAGACTATGTGGTCGCTAAGATTCCTCGCTTTCCATTTGATAAGTTCGAGCAGGGTGAGCGCCGTCTGGGAACCCAGATGAAGGCGACAGGCGAAGTCATGGCTATTGGCCGCAATATTGAGGAGAGTCTGCTCAAGGCTTGCCGTTCTCTGGAAGTTGGTGTGGATCATAATGAGCTGCCTGCTCTCAGCCAAGTAAGCGATGATGAGCTGATGAGGAAGATTGTCAAGGCGCAAGACGACCGGATTTTCTACATCTCAGAGGCTATTCGCCGTGGTTACAGTCCAGATGAAATTGCCGAGCTGACTAAGATTGATGTCTTTTTCCTGGATAAGCTGCTCCACATTTACGAAATCGAGCAGGAGCTGGCCAGTCATATCGGAGATAGTTATGTGCTCAAGAAAGCCAAACAAAATGGCTTTGCGGATACTAAGATTGCAGCCTTGTGGGACATGACAGCTGAGCAGGTGCGTCGCATCCGACAGGAGCAGAAGATTGTGCCGGTTTACAAGATGGTAGATACCTGTGCTGCTGAGTTCGAGTCTTCGACACCATATTTCTACTCGACCTATGGCTTTGAAAATGAATCTGTCAAATCCAGCAAGGAATCAGTTCTGGTGCTGGGTTCTGGTCCTATCCGAATCGGGCAAGGGGTCGAGTTTGACTATGCGACCGTCCATTCTGTAAAAGCTATTCAGGCAGCTGGCTATGAAGCGATTATTATGAACAGCAATCCAGAGACTGTATCGACTGACTTTTCTGTCTCTGACAAGCTATACTTTGAGCCGCTGACCTTTGAAGATGTCATGAATGTCATTGAGCTGGAACAGCCTAAAGGTGTTATCGTTCAGTTTGGCGGGCAGACAGCCATTAATCTGGCAGAGCCACTGTCCAAGGCTGGTGTTAAGATTTTAGGCACCCAAGTAGCGGACTTGGATCGAGCTGAGGACCGGGATCTCTTTGAGCAAGCTCTGAAGGAACTGGATATTCCGCAGCCGCCGGGTCAGACGGCTACTAATGAAGAGGAAGCGGTAGAGGCTGCTCGTAAGATTGGCTTCCCCGTTCTGGTGCGACCTTCCTATGTCTTGGGTGGCCGAGCCATGGAAATCGTAGAAAACGAAGCCGATTTACGCTCTTATATGAGAACAGCGGTTAAGGCCAGTCCAGACCATCCAGTTTTGGTTGATTCTTACATTGTCGGTGATGAGTGCGAAGTGGATGCTATTTCCGATGGCTGTCAGGTCTTGATTCCAGGGATTATGGAG
>NZ_KQ968976.1:93113-98115 GCF_001578725.1 Streptococcus sp. DD04 | reverse complement strand
GGAGCATATCGAGCGGGCAGGGGTTCACTCAGGGGATTCCATGGCGGCTTATCCGCCGCAAACCTTATCTCAGAAAGTCAAGGATACTATTGCAGACTATACCAAGCGTTTGGCTCTGGGACTGAACTGTATTGGCATGATGAATATTCAGTTCGTCATCAAAGATGAGCAGGTCTATGTCATTGAGGTCAATCCACGGGCCAGCCGAACTGTTCCTTTCTTGTCCAAAGTGACTGATATTCCAATGGCGCAAGTGGCGACTCATTTGATTCTTGGGGAAACCTTGGCAGAGCTGGGCTATGAAGATGGCCTCCATCCAGAAAGTTCCATGGTTCATATCAAGGCTCCGGTCTTCTCCTTTACCAAGCTGGCTAAGGTCGATAGTCTCTTGGGACCTGAAATGAAGTCTACTGGTGAAGTCATGGGCAGTGACCGCACCCTGGAAAAAGCTCTCTACAAGGCTTTTGAGGCTTCCTATCTTCATCTGCCAAACTTCGGCAATATTGTCTTTACTATCGCAGACGATAGTAAGGAAGAAGCCCTGCAGCTGGCTCAGCGCTTTGCCAATATCGGCTATAGTATCTGGGCAACCAAGGGAACAGCCTCTTATTTTGAAAATCATGGTCTACACGTCCGATTTGTAGAAAAAATCGGTAGTGACGATGATAAGGACATCCCAGCCTATATCCGCAAGGGCAAGGTTCAGGCTATTATCAACACGGTCGGAACCAAGCGGACAGCAGATAAGCATGGTCAAATTATCCGCAGTTCAGCTATCGAGCATGGAGTGCCACTCTTCACAGCCTTGGACACAGCTGATGCCATGCTGAAGGTACTGGAAAGCCGCAGTTTCACTACAGAAGCGATTTAGATATGGATTTTAAGTCCAATATCGGCATTTGTCTGTGTACGAGTTTGGAAGGCGATCTTATACAGCTAATCTTGAGAGAAGCTGAATGCAAAGGAGAAATAAGGTCACTCTATCATGTCACAGCTAGCAACTAAGAGGGGATTTGATGGTACAGTCCATCTGTCCAATGGCACCACCAATTATCCGCTTAATGCTCAATCTGGCTTTAATCTAGAAGGGCTGATCGCACTGGACTGGTCTACCTATCTCAATGGGCAACTATTCAAGCGTTCTTGGGAAAGAGAGTAGAGGGCAAGCGTTGCTCCAAAGTGGCTGTCAGGGTGAATCTGGAAAGAGAGTCCCAGCAGGAAATGAGCTAATATTTTTAGCTGATGGCCATGCTTGGTTAAGTTTCTGATTCTATTGTGATAGTTTGGCAATTTGTATAGGTAAATTAAAGTGTTTATACAAAAACAACATGACTCCAACAATTACGGAATCATGTTGTTTTCATATTACATTTGTTTTTCTTATCAAAGAAGTTATAAGTGTATTCAAAGATAGCGAGAGCTGCAATGCAAAACAAAATCCACAGAAGCTCAGAACACAAGTCGAGCTTGTCAGATCGACGGCACAGCTAGTCTGTTGACCATTGGTGTTGCAAAGACTGCCCTGATATTAATCCCCATAAGAATAACCGATATGGTCAGTGTCCTGCCGTTTTTGGGAGCAACCTATGCTACGCGAAGGAAAGCTTTGGGGAAGACCCAACCAAAGAAGACATCAGCTGTCTGCTCAGAAAGCTTTAGGGTAATCTCAATGGCTGTGCCATTATCAGGACTATGGTTATCCATAAATACGCAGCTAATATTTTCGGGCAGGGCTACGAAATACTTGATCGCTTCCTTAATGGGGAAGTCTGTCAAAGTTTCTCATGATTTCAGCATTGCCTTGCGACATTTTTGGTCTTTTCTGCTATAATAAACGTAAACAGAGCCCTTTTAATGGCTTTTTTCAATGAGAAATTAGACTCAATAGGAGAAATATTATGGTAACGATTCAATGGTTTCCAGGGCACATGTCCAAGGCTCGGAGACAGGTTCAAGAAAGTATTAAATTTGTAGATTTTGTGACGATTTTGGTGGATGCGAGACTGCCTTTGTCTAGTCAAAATCCTATGCTGACTAAAATTGTTGGAGATAAGCCCAAGTTGTTGATTTTAAACAAGGCTGACCTGGCAGATCCGACCTTGACCAAGGAATGGCAAGCTTATTTTGAAAGTCAGGGAATCAAAACCTTGGCTATTAACTCTAAGGAGCAATCTGCAGTTAAAAAAGTGACCGAAGCAGCTAAGAAATTGATGGCTGATAAGCTAGCTCGCCAGCGGGAAAGAGGAATTCAAATTGAAACCCTGCGGACCATGATTATCGGGATTCCCAATGCTGGAAAGTCAACGCTGATGAACCGGCTAGCTGGTAAGAAAATTGCTATAGTCGGCAATAAACCAGGGGTCACCAAAGGTCAGCAGTGGCTCAAGTCCAATAAGAATTTGGAAATTCTAGACACACCGGGGATTCTTTGGCCAAAATTTGAAGATGAAATGGTGGCATTAAAACTCGCTTTGACGGGAGCTATCAAGGATAATTTGCTGCCCATGGATGAGGTCACGATTTTTGGACTCAATTATTTCAAAGAGCATTATCCTAAGGCACTGCAGGAGCGCTTTAAGCAGCTGGATTTAGAGCTGGAAGCGCCAGACATGATTATGGATATGACTCAAAAACTAGGCTTCAAAGAGGACTACGATCGTTTTTATAGCCTCTTTGTCAAGGAAGTGCGTGATGGCCGCTTAGGCCGTTATACACTGGATGGTCTGGAGGAATTGGATGGCCACGATTAAGGAAATCCAAGAGCAGCTGGCTCAAGTTTCTGACTTGCAGGATCCACTTTTTCAGGCTTTAAAGCAGGATGAGCGGAGCGGTGTTCAAAAACTGCTACTCAAGCGCCAAAAAGAAATCCAAGCAGAGCTAGATGAAGACCTGCGTCTGGAGTTTATGCTGCGCTATGAAAAAGAACTGTACAGTCAGGGATTTCAAGTCCTGGCTGGCATTGATGAAGTCGGACGAGGTCCCTTAGCTGGTCCGGTGGTTGCAGCAGCAGTCATTTTGCCTCCTGACTGTAAAATCAAAGGTCTGAATGACAGTAAGAAGATTCCCAAGAAAAAACATGAGGAAATTTATCAAGCAGTTCTAGATCAGGCCTTAGCCATTGGTCTGGGGATTATGGATAATCAAACGATTGACCGAGTCAATATCTATGAAGCGACCAAGCTAGCTATGGCAGAAGCTGTAGCCCAGCTCAAGATTAAGCCAGATTACCTCTTGATTGACGCGATGAAGTTAGACTTGCCCTTGCCTCAGCAGTCCATTATTAAGGGCGATGCCAATTCCCTGTCCATCGCTGCGGCTTCTATCGTAGCCAAGGTGACGAGGGACAAGATGATGGCGGAATTTGATCAGGTTTATCCAGGCTATGACTTTGCCCAGAATGCTGGTTATGGCACCAAATTGCATCTGGAAGGACTGGACAAATACGGTGTCACACCGATTCACCGCAGAAGCTTTGAACCGGTGAAATCCATGATAAGTCCATAATAAAAAGCCCTGAGAGGTAAAAGATGATTATTACTAAAATACTGAACAACAATGTCGTCCTTTCGGAAGCTGAAGGACAGGAAGTGATTTTAATGGGGCGCGGCTTGGCTTTTGGTCGCAAGGTAGGAGACGAGATTCCAACCAACTTAATCGAAAAACGCTATGTTTCTTCTGAGCAGGAAAGAGAACTCCTCATGGATCTGCCAGCTGAAATCATGGAAATGGCCGATCAGATTATCACTTTTGCCCATAATCATCTGGAGAGTAAGCTTAAGGACAGTGCTTTTTTAGCAGTGGCGGACCATATCTATGGTGTGACCCTGCGCCTGCAGGACGATCTTTACATGAAAAATTTTCTGCTTTGGGATATTAAGCGTTTCTTTCCAAAAGAATATGAGGTCGGAAAATTTGCAAATCAGCTCTTGAGCGATTATCTGAGCAAGGATCTACCAGATGATGAGGCGGCTTTTATAGCCCTGACTCTTGTTAATGCGGAGCTAGGAACTGGCACAGCTGCTGCGAGAGAATTGACTCAGCTCATGGAGGAAATCCTGACCATTGTCAAATACAGTCTGGAGACCTCTTTAGAAGATCATGATATTTATGTCGAACGCTTTATGACCCACCTCAAATTCTTCTGCCAGAGGGTTTTGGCTAATGATGGGCATCGAGATTTGCCAGATAACGACATGTTTGACATGCTGAAAATCAAGTATCCTTTAGCCTTTGAAACAACCAAAAAGATTAGTGATTATCTGCATCGAACGCGCAATTACCACACTTCAGATGATGAGCAGCTCTATCGGCTCTTTGTCAACTGTAGTGGGTTGATGTCAGCTAACATCTGGAGAGGACCGGATTGGTTCTCTCCTTTTTGATATTCAAAGCGATGAGGATTCTAGTTCTAAAGTTGTCAAAGTTTCGAAATCCGAAAGCGTTGCGCTTGATGACCTTGATAAGGTTGTTAGTGGCCTCTAGCTTAGCATTTGAGTAAGGGAGTTCAAGAGCGTTGATAATTTTATCTTTGTCCTTGAGAAAGGTTTTAAAAACAGTCTGAAAGATAGGATTTATACAAGCAATCCTTTCTTCAATGAGTCCAAAGAAATGTTCAGCTTGTTTCTCTTGAAAATGAAAAAGCAAGAGTTGGTAAAGCTCATAGTGTTCTCTGAGTTCTTGAGAGTAAGAGAGTAGCTTTTCAAGAATCTCTTGATTTGTCAAGTGCATACGAAAAGTCGGACGATAAAAGCGTTTATGACTTAGTTTTCGACTGTCTTGTTGGATCAGTTTCCAGTAGCGTTTCAGCGCTTTGTATTCGTACGATTTTCGATCCAACTGATTCATAATTTGGATGCGAAGACGACTCATAGCCCGGCTGAGATGTTGTACAATGTGAAAACGATCGAGGACAATTTTAGCCTTTGGAAAGAGTTTCTTAGCGATTTCGTAGTAGGGGCTAAACATGTCCATTGTAATGATCTTGACGCGACTTCTTACCTCT
>NZ_KQ968976.1:86176-92307 GCF_001578725.1 Streptococcus sp. DD04 | reverse complement strand
CCCTAAAATTTTCAAAATTGAGCTATCTTTCAGCTCTTTTTTATTTCTTTTACGAATATTAAAGTGAGGTGAAAAAATGAATAATTTTGAAATTTATAAAATGAAAAAAGCTGGTTTGACCAATCATCAGGTTTTAAACGTTTTGAGATATGCCGAGACTAGAGAGAGTGAGCTTTCTCTGCGAGACAAGGCTGTCGTGTCTGAATGCCGTAATCCTGCTCTCTTTATGGAGAAGTACAAGCGGCTCGATCTGCAAGCTTTGAAGCAAGAGTTTGACCGATTTCCATCCTTTTCTATCTTGGACGATGTTTACCCTTGGGATTTATGCGAGATTTATGATGCTCCGACTCTTCTCTTTTATCAGGGAAATCTAGACCTGCTAGAGCTGCCTAAGGCTGCAGTCGTTGGCAGCCGAGATAGCAGTAAGCAAGGCAATGCTTCGGTTCAAAAGATTGTCAAAGAGCTTAATAACGAACTGGTCATCGTCAGCGGCCTGGCTCGTGGGATTGATACCGCAGCTCACATGGCTGCCCTGCAAAACGGCGGTCAGACAATCGCTGTTATTGGGACGGGCTTGGATGTTTTTTATCCCAAGGCCAATAAAAAATTACAGACTTATATTGGTAAGAATCATCTATTGCTGACAGAGTATGGTCCGGGTGAGCAACCCTTGAAATTTCATTTTCCAGAGCGTAATCGCATCATCGCTGGCCTCTGCCGAGGAGTCATTGTGGCGGAAGCCAAAATGCGGTCGGGCAGTCTCATTACCTGCGAACGGGCAATGGAAGAAGGGCGGGATGTTTTTGCAATTCCGGGATCAATTTTGGATGGAAAATCTGACGGTTGCCATCATTTGATTCAAGAGGGCGCAAAGTGCATCTCATCAGGCTCTGACGTCCTTTCTGAGTTTGATTTTTAAAACAAGTTTTCCTATAAGAAAAGTTAGTAGTTGACATCTATCAAAAAATAGTTTACACTCTATGAGATTTTATTTCTGATAGAAGGTGTCTAAATTGGTAACAAAAACAAAGAAAAAATCTACGACCAAGAAAAATCTTGTCATCGTAGAGTCGCCTGCCAAGGCAAAAACAATAGAAAAATATCTGGGACGAAACTATAAGGTTCTAGCCAGTGTGGGGCATATTCGTGACCTGAAAAAGTCCACCATGTCCATCGATTTTGAGAATAACTATGAGCCGCAATATATCAATATCCGTGGCAAAGGTCCTTTGATTAATGACTTGAAAAAAGAAGCAAAGAAAGCCAAGCAAGTCTTTCTGGCAAGTGACCCGGACCGCGAAGGAGAAGCTATTTCTTGGCATCTGGCCCATATTCTTAATCTGGATGAGAAAGAGAAAAACCGGGTCGTCTTTAATGAAATCACCAAAGATGCAGTCAAGAACGCTTTTAAAGAGCCGCGCCAGATTGATATGGATCTAGTCGATGCACAGCAGGCTCGCCGAGTTCTGGACCGCTTGGTGGGTTATTCCATTTCTCCTATTCTCTGGAAGAAAGTCAAAAAAGGCCTGTCAGCTGGGCGGGTGCAGTCTGTCGCTCTCAAGCTGATTATCGACCGTGAAAATGAAATCAACGCCTTCAAACCAGAAGAATACTGGACGATTGACGGAACCTTCAAGAAAGGAACTCGTCAATTTCAAGCCAGCTTTTACGGTATGAATGGTAAAAAGATGAAGCTGACTAATAACGATGAGGTCAAAGAAGTTCTGTCTCACCTCAAGGGTGATGACTTTACAGTCGACAGTGTCGAAAAGAAAGAGCGTCGACGCAATGCTCCGCTGCCCTACACGACTTCCTCTATGCAGCAGGATGCCGCTAATAAGATTAATTTTCGGACTCGTAAGACCATGATGGTGGCCCAGCAGCTCTATGAGGGGATCAATATCGGATCTGGCGTACAGGGTCTCATTACCTATATGCGTACCGACTCGACTCGTATCAGTCCAGTAGCTCAAAATGAAGCAGCAAGCTTTATCACGGATAAATTTGGCGCCAAATATTCCAAACATGGCAGTAAGGCTAAGAATGCTTCTGGGGCTCAAGATGCCCACGAAGCCATTCGTCCTTCCAGCGTTTTCAATACACCGGAAAGCATCGCAAAGTATCTGGATAAGGATCAGCTTAAGCTCTATACCCTGATTTGGAACCGTTTTGTAGCCAGCCAAATGACAGCAGCAGTCTTTGATACAATGAATGTTAAGCTGGGGCAAAATGGTGTCCAATTTGCTGCCAACGGCAGTCAGGTCAAGTTTGATGGCTATCTGGCTATTTATAACGACTCTGACAAGAATAAAATGCTGCCAGCCATGGAAGAGGGGGACACAGTTAAACGTGTCAATACCAATCCAGAACAGCACTTTACTCAGCCGCCTGCTCGCTATTCTGAAGCGACTCTTATCAAAACTTTGGAAGAAAATGGCGTTGGTCGGCCATCTACCTATGCACCGACTATTGAGACCATTCAGAAACGCTACTATGTTAAGCTGGTTTCCAAGCGCTTTGAGCCGACGGAACTAGGTGAGATTGTCAATTCACTAATTGTCGAATTCTTCCCAGGCATCGTAAATGTGAAATTTACAGCCGAAATGGAAGCAAAACTGGATGATGTAGAAGTTGGCAAAGAGCAGTGGCAGAAGATTATTGACGAATTTTACAAACCTTTTGAAAAGGAAGTGGCTAAAGCTGAGTCTGAGATGGAGAAAATCCAAATCAAGGATGAGCCAGCCGGTTTTGACTGTGAGGTCTGCGGCAGTCCCATGGTTATCAAGTTGGGTCGATTTGGCAAGTTCTATGCTTGTAGTAATTTCCCTGACTGTCGTCACACTCAAGCTATTGTCAAGGAAATCGGCGTGACCTGTCCACAGTGCCAGAAAGGTCAAGTTATCGAGCGTAAGACTAAGCGAAATCGCATTTTCTATGGCTGTGATCGTTATCCAGATTGTGATTTCACATCTTGGGACAAGCCAGTCGGACGTAACTGTCCAAAATGCGACCACTATCTAGTTGAAAAGAAAGTTCGCGGCGGCGGTAAGCAGGTGGTCTGCAGCAATGGCGACTATCAAGAGGAAAAAGTGAAATAAGTTGTATTGTTCAATCTATTTTAAAAAATAAGGAACAGGCTATGACAGATAAATTTGCCGAATTTCTTAAAATCGCGTCTCAACTGAACAAGATGGGAATTATTCCATTGCTGATGGGTTCTCTGGGACTGGAGCAAGTTACTGGACAGGATTGGCAGGCACATGATATCGACATTCACGTTCACGGTGATGAGTGTGGCTGGGAAGCACCTGATGAAGAGCGTATTTATAATATGGACAAGATTGAACCCATGATGGATCGCTTGGGCTATCGTTTGGTCGATCTGCACGAGCATGAATTTCAAAAAGAAGGCTTGTCTGTTGAATTTGGGGTCATGGAAACCTTGGAGGCATTCGCTGGTGTGCCGCTAGAGAAGTTGACTCGAAAAGAAGTTGAAGATGTTGAATTTCTACTGCCGAATGCAGAGCAATTCTTAGCTATCTACCATGCCTCTTCCCAAGATTCTTACCGAAATGAAAATAACAATCATAAGGATTTTGCTAAGATTGCTTATTTAGAAAAAATGGCAAAATGATGGACAGACAGGAATCCTCCTGTCTGTCTTTTTTACTAGCTTTTTGTTATAATGGTCAGAGTGAAAATCTAGAAATATCCAAGGGAGAGTATCATGTCATCATCCTATATCAATGTTATCGGAGCTGGTCTTGCTGGCAGTGAAGCAGCTTACCAGATTGCCAAGCGCGGAATCCCAGTCAAACTCTATGAAATGCGGGGCGTTAAATCAACACCCCAACATAAAACTGCGGACTTTGCAGAACTGGTCTGTTCTAACTCCCTGCGCGGAGATGCGTTGACTAATGCAGTTGGCCTACTCAAAGAAGAAATGCGTCGGCTGGACTCGGTCATTTTAAAAGCTGCGGAAGCGACTCGCGTGCCGGCTGGCGGCGCTCTAGCGGTTGATAGAGAAGGCTTTTCGCAGCTAGTAACGGAGCAAGTGACCAATCATCCATTGATTGAAGTCATTCGTGAGGAAATCACTGAAATTCCAGAAGATGCCATCACAGTCATTGCGACAGGACCGCTAACCAGCGATGCTTTGGCCGAAAAAATCCACACGCTCAACGGCGGCGACGGTTTTTATTTCTACGATGCAGCAGCGCCAATCATTGATGTCAATACCATTGATATGACCAAGGTCTATCTCAAATCTCGTTATGATAAGGGCGAAGCTGCCTATCTCAATGCACCTATGACTAAGCAAGAATTTATGGATTTTCATGAAGCTTTGGTCAATGCGGAGGAAGCACCGCTCAATTCCTTTGAAAAAGAAAAATACTTTGAAGGCTGCATGCCTATTGAAGTTATGGCCAAGCGAGGCATTAAAACCATGCTTTATGGCCCGATGAAGCCGGTTGGTTTAGAATATCCAGATGACTACCAAGGGCCTCGCGACGGAGATTTTAAGATGCCATACGCTGTGGTGCAGCTTCGTCAAGATAATGCAGCAGGTAGTCTGTACAACATTGTCGGCTTCCAAACTCATCTCAAGTGGGGCGAGCAAAAGCGTGTCTTTCAGATGATTCCTGGCCTTGAAAATGCAGAATTTGTCCGCTACGGTGTCATGCACCGCAACTCTTACATGGACTCTCCAAATCTGCTGAAACAGACTTTCCGCTCTAAGAAACAGCCCAATCTTTTCTTTGCAGGTCAAATGACTGGAGTTGAAGGTTATGTAGAGTCAGCAGCTTCTGGTTTGGTAGCTGGTATCAATGCCGCTCGACTCTTCAATGGAGAAGAAGCGCTAGTCTTTCCAGAAACGACGGCTATTGGTAGCCTGCCACATTATGTCACCCATGCTGACAGCAAGCATTTTCAGCCGATGAATGTCAATTTTGGCATTATCAAAGAGCTAGATGGTCCTCGGATTCGTGATAAGAAAGAGCGTTATGAGAAGATTGCTGAGCGGGCATTGGCAGATTTAGAGGCCTATTTAGATAAATAGAGCAGAATTTTACCGAAAATCTCAAAAAAGTTAGGAAACGCCTAACTTTTTTACTAATTTTATGATATAATAAATAAAATTTTTGAAAATAGAAAGTTTTCTGAAAATGAATAAATCATATTTCTACCTTGATGTGAAAACCCATGAGTTGGTGGTTCCTTATACCAAGCAAAAACGACGCGTGAGGGTTTTACTTCCAAAAAACTATGCTCAAGACACCAAACAGACTTACCCAGTCGTCTATTTTCACGATGGGCAAAACATCCTTTACAGCAAGGAGTCTTTCAGTGGCCATTCTTGGAAAGTTATTCCGACAATCAAGCGCAATCCCGATATTGAAAAAATGATAGTCGTAGCCATTGATAACGACGGTCCGAGACGAATGAATGAATACTCAGCCTGGAAGTTTCAAGAGTCCAATATTCCTGGTATTCAGTTCGGCGGCAAGGGAACAGAGTATGCAGAGTTCGTTATGGATGTCGTCAAACCTTTTATTGACGAAAACTATCGGACGAAGGCTGATCGCCAGCATACAGCTATGATTGGTTCCTCATTGGGGGGCAATATCACTCAGTTTATAGGCATTGAGTATCAAGACCAAGTCGGCTGTCTGGGTGTTTTTTCATCAGCTAACTGGCTCCATCAGGAAGCCTTTGACCGTTATATAGAGCGTCAGAAGCTACAACCTGACCAGCGGATTTTCATCTATGTTGGAACGGAGGAAGCTGATGATACGGACAAGACCCTCATGGCAGGTAATATCAAACAAGCCTATATCGATTCTTCGCTCAGTTATTATCGTCAGCTGATTGCTGCTGGTGTGGAGCTGGATAATCTGCACATCAAAATCCAGTCCGGAGCGATTCACAATGAAGTAGACTGGGCAGAGAATCTACCCGACTGTTTCCGCTTTATCAGTGAAAAGTGGTAGGAAAAGAAGCTAAAAGGAGAAAACAAATGCATGTAGAATTTTTAAGTCATTGGAGTGGAAATCTAGGCCGAGAAATGTATATCAATCGTTATGGTCATGCTGGTATTCCAGTAGTGGTCTTTGCTTCGTCAGGTGGCA
>NZ_KQ968976.1:77595-86156 GCF_001578725.1 Streptococcus sp. DD04 | reverse complement strand
GGGATGATTGAAGCCTGCTCTTGGTTCATCGAGACAGGGAAGGTTCAGTTTTTCACTTTGAGCAGCGTGGATAGCGAAAGCTGGCTGGCTGACTGGAAGCATCCCCACGATCGTGCTGAGATGCACCGTGCTTATGAGCGTTATGTCATTGAAGAGGCTATTCCATTTATCAAGCACAAGACTGGCTGGTTTGACCCGATGATGACGACCGGCTGTTCTATGGGAGCTTATCACGCTGTTAATTTCTTCCTCCAGCATCCGGATGTTTTCAATAAAGTGATTGCCCTTAGCGGAGTTTACGACGCTCGCTTTTTTGTCGGTGACAATTTGAACGACGAAGTCATTTATCAAAACTCGCCAGCTGACTATATCTGGAACCAAAACGACGGTTGGTTCATCGACCGTTACCGTCAAGCAGATATCATTATTTGTACTGGCCTGGGTGATTGGGAACAAGATGGCCTGCCATCCTTCTATACCCTAAAAGAAGCTTTTGAGCACAAAAATATTCCAGCTTGGTTCTCTGAGTGGGGGCATGATGTGGCCCATGATTGGATTTGGTGGCGCAAGCAGATGCCTTATTTCCTAAGTCAGTTAAATCTTTAAAATGTCAAGTAGAAAGGAAGTCTTACTATGAATTATATCGTTATCTCCCCTTACTATCCGCAAAATTTTCAGCAGTTTACAATTGAGCTGGCCAACAAGGGCATTACAGTACTTGGTATCGGTCAGGAGCCTTATGACCAACTAGATCAGCCGTTGAAAGATGCTTTAACTGAGTATTTCCGTGTTGAAAATTTAGAAAATCTGGATGAAGTCAAACGTGCAGTTGCCTTCCTTTTCTACAAACATGGTCCGATTGACCGAATCGAGTCCCACAATGAATACTGGCTGGAGCAGGATGCCCAGCTGCGGGAGCAATTTAATATTTTCGGAGCCAAACCAAAAGATCTGAAAAAGACCAAGTTTAAGTCTGAAATGAAGAAATTTTTCAAAAAGGCTGGTGTGCCAGTTGTTCCAGGTCAGGTTGTTAAAACTCTGTCCGGTGTGGATCTGGCTGTCAATAAAATCGGTCTTCCCCTGATTGCCAAGCCAGACAATGGTGTTGGAGCAGCAGCCACTTTCAAGCTTGAAACAGGAGCAGATGTTGATCGTTTCAAGGCAGAATGGGATCAGGAAACAGTTTATTTCTTTGAAAAATTTGTGACTTCAAGTGAGATTTGTACTTTTGATGGACTGATTGACTCTAATGGAAATATTGTCTTTTCAACAACCTTTGACTATGCGCATACACCGCTTGATTTGATGCTCTATAAAGCAGATAATTCCTATTACATCCTCAAGGATATGGATCCAAAACTTCGTGAATACGGGGAAGCGATTGTCAAAACGTTTGGCATGAAAGAGCGCTTTTTCCACATAGAGTTTTTCCGTCAAGATGGTGATTATATTGCTCTAGAATACAATAATCGACCGGCCGGTGGTTTTACAATCGATGTTTATAATTACGCTCATTCAATCGATCTTTATAAGGGTTATGCTGCTATTGTGGCAGGTGAGCCATTTCCTGAGTCACACATGGAGCCATTATTCTGCTTGGCAACCGCTCGCCGTTCGACCTCACATTATGCTTATTCAGAGGCAGACTTGCTTGAAAAATATCGGGATAACTTTAAAGTCAAAAAAGATATGCCAGCAGCTTTCGCAGAGCTTCAGGGCGATGTTCTCTATATGCTGACGACTCCAAGCCGCGAGGAGCTTGATCAAATGGTGGTAGATTTTGGGAAGAAAGTGGACGATGCCACACAATAGTTTTCGACACCATGCAAAACGTCAGGCACAGCAATCATTTGTTTAGCACATACATATAGTGTCTAATAGAGTTAGAATACGAGAGATACTTTGAAATCTATTGCATTATTTTAGAGTAAGATTCATGAATGTATGGAGGTGGCGGTCAGCCACCTCTTTTTGTCTACTAGAAAAGAGGGAATTATGAAACGAATTTTTCTTGTTTTTTCCAATGTTATGCTGTTGATTTTCTTTTTGTGGGTGTTTTCAATTACAAACCAATGTTTAACTTATGATTTATATTCTTCAGTCTTTGTCTTTTCTGTCAGGGAAACTTTCAAATATGAAAATGTCAAAACTGAATTGGATAAACTCCCAGAGGGAAACACGACCCTCATCGGTCGTATGGTGCAAGTTTCTGATGAGAATAGCGATAAAAATATTCGATATGAGTTATATGGTCAGGGGAAATTGCCTCAAGGGCTGAATAAAGCAAAAGATTTAACAAGTCGCTCTTCGAGTTTGGTCGTTAATTATTACAAATTTAATGGTTCTTTAAAAAGCGAGGAGCGAGTGATTATCATAGCAACTCATAATCCGATAATTTCGGACATGGCAGATGAAGTCATTGAAATAGAAAAATGATAGGGCTATTGTTAAGTAATCAATGTAGTCCAAAGTTTGTGAAAATATTAATTTTCTAGCCAAAACTGGTGTATCTATGCGATATACCAGTTTTTCTTTGTGAAATTTTCTAAGCATAAATTTTGACAGGGCTTACAGCTTTGGATAAAATGTGTCTATAGAATGATGCTTAGAAAGGCAAAAATATGTCAACTTTAGATAAAGATCTTTTGTTAGAGATGTTCCGTAAGATGGAAGAAATCCGTCGCATGGATTTGAAAATTGCACAACTTGTAAAAAAAGGAAAAGTTCCGGGCATGACCCACTTTTCAGTTGGTGAGGAGGCTGCAAATGTAGGAGCGATGCTTGCTTTAAATCCTGATGATTTGATCACTTCAAATCACCGTGGGCATGGTCAAGCCATTGCTAAAGGTATCGACCTAAATGGAATGATGGCTGAAATCCTTGGAAAGTACAACGGTACTTGTAAAGGGAAAGGCGGCTCTATGCACATTGCTGACTTAGATGCCGGAAACCTTGGTGCCAATGGTATCGTTGGCGGTGGTATGGGAATCGCTGTCGGAGCAGCTCTGACCCAGCAAATGCATAAGACCGGTAAGATTGTTGTCTGCTTCTTTGGTGACGGTGCTACCAACGAAGGTGTCTTCCATGAAGCAGTCAATATGGCTTCTATCTGGAATCTTCCAGTTATTTTCTATTGTATCAATAACGGCTATGGCATTTCTGCTGACATCAAGAAAATGACCAATGTAGAGCACATCCACGAGCGCAGTGCAGCTTATGGCATTCCAGGTATGTTCATCGAAGATGGCAATAATGTTCTGGATGTCTATGAAGGTTTCCAAAAGGCTGTAGAGCATGTTCGCAGTGGTAAAGGACCTGTCTTGATTGAGAGCGTAACTTATCGTTGGTTGGGACACTCTTCTTCTGACCCAGGTAAATACCGTACTCGTGAAGAAGTAGAAGAATGGAAGAAAAAAGATCCAATCGAATATCTTCGTAAATACTTGCTGGAAAACAAGATTGCAAGCGAGGAAGAGCTGGAAGCAATCCAAGCTAGTGTCAAAGAAGCAGTAGAAGCATCTGTCAAGTTTGCAGAAGAAAGCCCATTCCCGCCGCTTGAATCTGCCTTTGAAGATATTTACGCAGACTAAAGAGAGGAGAAAAAAGAAAATGGAAACTAAAACTATGTCTTTTCGTAACACCATTATCCTCGCTATGTCTGAGGAAATGCGTCGCGATGAAAATGTACTCTTGATGGGAGAAGATGTCGGAGTCTTTGGTGGAGATTTCGGAACATCTGTTGGTATGCTGGAAGAGTTTGGACCTGAGCGTGTGCGTGACTGTCCAATTTCTGAAGCAGCTATTTCTGGAGCAGCTGCTGGAGCAGCCATGACAGGACTACGTCCAATCGTCGATATGACCTTCATGGACTTCTCTGTTATCGCCATGGATGCTATTGTCAACCAAGCCGCTAAAACGCGTTATATGTTTGGCGGAAAAGGCCAAGTGCCAATTACTGTCCGCTGTGCAGCAGGTAATGGAGTTGGTTCTGCTGCTCAGCACTCGCAGTCTTTGGAATCTTGGTTTACCCACATTCCAGGGCTTAAGGTAGTCGCTCCAGGAACTCCGGCAGATATGAAAGGCCTTCTCAAGGCTTCTATCCGAGACAACAACCCAGTCATTATCCTGGAATACAAGTCTGAATTTAACCAAAAAGGCGAGGTGCCACTAGATCCTGAGTATGTAATCCCACTTGGTGTTGGCGAAATCAAAAAAGAAGGTACCGATGTAACAGTTGTTACTTACGGAAAAATGCTTCGCCGTGTCATGCAGGCGGCTGAAGAATTGGCAGAAGAAGGTATCTCTGTAGAAGTGGTTGATCCACGTACATTGGTGCCGCTTGATAAGGATATTATCATCAATTCTGTTAAGAAGACTGGGAAGGTCGTTCTGGTCAATGATGCCCACAAAACTAGCGGTTTTATTGGTGAAATTTCAGCGATTATTTCTGAATCTGAAGCATTTGACTATCTAGATGCTCCAATCCGCCGTTGTGCAGGTGAAGATGTGCCGATGCCTTATGCACAAAACTTGGAAAATGCGATGATTCCGACCGTTGAAAGCATCAAAGACGCTATTCGTAAGACTTATCACAAAGAATAAACTATAATAAAAAAGAATGAAAACATTTAGTTAATGTAAGATTTTTTATGTAAATTGAACTCGTATAAAAAAGAAAATCTTAATGCAGAAGCTGCATTGAATAAACTCACTTAGAATAGGAGAGGTCATGACTGACGAAAAGCTTAGAGCGACTCCTGCTGCCAGAAAACTAGCAGATGATTTGGGAATTAACCTTTACGATGTATCTGGCACAGGTTCAAACGGTCGTGTCCACAAAGAAGACGTGGAAACTTACCAAAATACCCATGCGGTCCGTATTTCACCGCTTGCAAAACGAATTGCCAAGGAACATAATATTGCTTGGCAAGAAATTCAAGGAACTGGCCATCGTGGCAAGATTATGAAAAAGGACGTCCTTGCCTTTCTGCCTGAAAATATTGAGTCGGATACGATTAAGTCTCCTGCTCAAATCGAGAAAGTGGAAGAAGTTCCTGATAACATCACTCCTTACGGTGAAATTGAGCGGATTCCGATGACACCGATGCGGAAGGTCATCGCTAAACGGATGGTAGAATCTTACCTAACTGCGCCAACCTTCACCCTCAACTACGATGTTGATATGACAGAAATGCTGGCCTTGCGTAAAAAAGTGCTAGAGCCAATCATGGAAGCTACTGGAAAAAAAGTAACGGTCACAGACCTGCTTTCGCTTGCTGTTGTCAAGACATTGATGAAGCACCCATACATCAACGCTTCCTTGACTGAAGACGGTAAAACTATCATCACTCACAATTATGTGAATTTGGCTATGGCGGTCGGTATGGACAATGGCCTGATGACACCAGTTGTCTACAACGTAGAAAAAATGAGCTTGTCAGAGTTAGTTGTAGCCTTTAAAGATGTTATCGGACGTACGTTGGATGGTAAGTTGGCACCGAGCGAACTGCAAAACTCAACCTTCACAATCAGTAATTTGGGAATGTTTGGCGTTCAGTCCTTTGGGCCAATCATCAACCAACCAAACTCTGCTATTTTAGGTGTTAGCTCAACGGTAGAAAAACCTGTCGTTGTGAATGGAGAAATCGTTATCCGTCCAATTATGAGCTTGGGCTTGACCATTGACCACCGTGTAGTTGATGGAATGGCAGGAGCTAAGTTCATGAAGGACTTGAAGGCTCTGATTGAAGACCCAATTTCAATGTTGGTATAAGATTTTCTTTGCTAGTCTGAAAAGCAAAGAAGCGCTCAGCAAATGAAGAACTAATTAGAAAAGGAAAGAAAAATGGCTTTAGAAGTAATTATGCCAAAAGCCGGCGTGGATATGACCGAAGGAC
Organism: Streptococcus sp. DD04; assembly: GCF_001578725.1. Lineage (NCBI taxonomy): Bacteria > Bacillati > Bacillota > Bacilli > Lactobacillales > Streptococcaceae > Streptococcus > Streptococcus sp. DD04. Next base: position 80,259 of record NZ_KQ968976.1, on the reverse strand, counting down.
AAATTGTCCAATGGAATAAAAAAGTCGGCGAATTTGTCAAAGAAGGGGAAATCCTTTTGGAAGTCATGACTGACAAGGTCAGCATGGAATTGGAAGCAGAAGAAGATGGCTACCTGATTGCCATTCTCAAGGGTGATGGCGAAACTGTCCCTGTAACCGAAGTTATCGGTTACCTTGGTGAAGAAGGCGAAAATATCCCAACAGCAGGAGCAGCAGCGCCAGCAGCTAGCCCTGCACCTGCAGCAAGTGCTTCAAATGATGATGGTAAGAGCGATGATGCTTACGATATCGTTGTTATCGGTGGTGGTCCTGCAGGATACGTAGCTGCCATCAAAGCGGCTCAACTTGGTGGCAAGATTGCCTTGGTTGAGAAGTCTGAACTCGGCGGAACGTGCTTGAACCGTGGCTGTATCCCAACTAAGACATACCTTCATAACGCTGAAATCATTGAAAGCATCGGTCATGCAGCAAATCGTGGTATCGTCATCGAAAATCCAAACTTCACAGTCGATATGGACAAACTCCTAGCAACCAAGTCTAAAGTTGTCAATACTTTGGTTGGTGGTGTTGCCGGTCTTCTCCGCAGCTATGGCGTAGATGTTCATAAGGGTGTCGGTACCATTACTAAAGACAAGAATGTTTTGGTAAATGGTTCAGAATTGCTTGAAACTAAGAAGATCATCCTTGCTGGTGGTTCAAAAGTCAGCAAGATTAACGTTCCTGGTATGGAATCATCTCTTGTTATGACCAGTGATGACATTCTGGAAATGAATGAAGTGCCAGAAAATCTGGTAATTATAGGCGGCGGAGTTGTCGGTATTGAGCTTGGTCAAGCCTTCATGACCTTTGGTTCAAAAGTCACAGTTGTCGAAATGATGGATCGTATCGTACCAGCTATGGATGCGGAAGTTTCTAAGAACCTTCGCCTCATCTTGGAGCGCAAGGGTATGACTATCTTGACTGGTACAAAACTTCAAGAAATCATCGAAGAGAACGGTCAGCTTCGAATCAAGGTTGAAGGAAAAGAGGACATTGTCGCAAGTAAGGCTCTTCTTTCAATCGGACGTGTGCCGGACCTAGAAGGTATCGGAGATGTTGAGTTCGAACTGGATCGTGGCCGTATCAAAGTCAACGAGTACATGGAAACTTCTGTTCCAGGTATTTACGCACCGGGCGATATCAACGGTACCAAGATGTTGGCCCACGCAGCCTTCCGTATGGGTGAAGTAGCGGCTGAAAATGCCCTTAAAGGTAACCATGTTGTTGCGAAACTCAACTTGACTCCTGCCGCTATCTATACTCTTCCTGAAGTAGCAGCAGTTGGTCTGACCGAAAAACAAGCTCGTGAGAAATACGATGTTGCCATCGGTAAATTCAACTTCGCAGCGAATGGTCGTGCTATCGCTTCTGACGCGGCTCAAGGCTTTGTTAAAGTTATCGCTGATAAGAAATACGGAGAAATCCTTGGCGTCCACATCATTGGTCCTGCAGCGGCAGAATTGATCAACGAAGCGTCAAGCATTATCGAAATGGAAATCACAGTTGAGGAAATGCTCAAGACCATCCACGGACACCCAACTTATTCAGAAGTGATGTACGAAGCGTTTGCGGATGTTCTAGGAATGGCTATCCACTCACCTAAGAAGAAATAAAGGATGTCTCGTCAATGAAATATATCATTAACAACAGCAATGATACTGCCTTTAATATCGCTCTCGAGGAGTATGCTTTTAAGCATCTCCTTGATGAGGATCAAATTTTCCTGCTCTGGATCAATAAGCCATCGATTATTGTCGGGCGCCATCAAAACACCATCCAAGAAATCAACCGCGACTATGTGCGGGAACATGGTATTGAAGTGGTTCGCCGCATTAGCGGTGGTGGAGCCGTTTACCACGATCTGAACAACCTGAACTACACGATTATTTCCAAAGAAGATGAGAATAAAGCCTTTGATTTCAAATCTTTCTCAACGCCTGTAATCAATACCTTGGCTCAGCTTGGGGTAAAGGCTGAATTCACTGGCCGCAATGACTTGGAAATTGATGGCAAAAAATTCTGTGGCAATGCCCAAGCCTACATCAACGGACGCATTATGCACCACGGTTGCTTGCTTTTTGATGTTGATTTGTCAGTCTTGGCCAACGCCCTTAAAGTTTCCAAGGATAAGTTTGAATCCAAGGGGGTTCAATCTGTCCGTGCTCGTGTAACCAATATTGTGGACGAGCTGCCAGAGAAAATCACTGTTGAAGAGTTTAAGAACCTTCTTCTGGGCTATATGAAAAAAGAATACCCTGAGATGACAGAGTATGTCTTTTCGGACCAAGAACTAGCAGAAATCAACCATATCAAAGAAATCAGGTTCGGCACATGGGACTGGAATTATGGTAAATCACCTGAGTTTAACGTCCGTCGTGGAACAAAATTCCCTAGTGGTAAGGTCGAAGTCTTTACCAATGTTCTGGAGTCTAAAATCCAAGACATCAAGATTTATGGTGACTTCTTTGGTATCGAAGACGTCGCAGCTGTAGAAGATGTCCTTCGTGGAGTAAGATATGAACGCGAAGATGTCCTTAAAGCCTTAGAAACAATTGACATTACACGCTACTTTGCTGGTATCAGCAAAGAAGAGATTGCTGAAGCGATTGTTGGCTAAAATAGAAG
>NZ_KQ968976.1:63465-76442 GCF_001578725.1 Streptococcus sp. DD04 | reverse complement strand
TTTGTCCCAGACTCTTCTATTTGCTGTCTCTATAGCCTCTCAGCCTTAGAATTGCTTTGATGTGGAGTAAAATTAGCAATAGTCTAGCTAGATATTTATCAGCTTTTTTATTCAAATTATCGTAAATGTCATATAATTTTGATATAATAGAGTGTATTTTGTAAAAAAGAGAGTAAATCATGCAAAACTTAGAAAAATTTAATGCTGAATTAGAAGGAATTGACATCCGCTTCAATGAACCTTTGAGTCAATATACCTACACAAAGGTAGGAGGAGCGGCTGATTTCTTAGTTTTTCCGCGCAATCGGTATGAGCTGGCTAGAATTGTCAAATTCGCCAATCGTGAAAACATCCCTTGGCTGGTGTTAGGGAATGCCAGCAATATTATTGTACGGGATGGCGGTATTCGGGGCTTTGTCATCATGTTTGACAAATTAAACAATGTAGCAGTGGATGGTTACACAATTGAGGCTGAAGCAGGGGCAAATCTGATTCAGACAACGCGTATTGCTCTGCATCATAGCTTAACAGGCTTTGAATTTGCCTGCGGTATTCCAGGTAGTGTCGGTGGCGCTGTCTTTATGAATGCTGGCGCTTATGGTGGTGAAATCGGTCATGTGCTAGTTTCTTGTAAGGTCTTGACGCCGGAGGGGGAAATTAAGACCCTAGATGCTCGTGATATGCGATTTGGCTATCGTCATTCACTTGTTCAGGAAACAGGTGACGTTGTGATTTCGGCTAAGTTTGCCTTGGCACCTGGTGTTCATCGAAATATTCGTCATGAAATGGAACGCTTGACCCATCTGCGTGAACTCAAGCAACCTTTGGAATACCCATCTTGCGGTTCAGTATTCAAGCGTCCGCTAGGTCATTTTGCCGGGCAGTTGATTAGTGAGGCTGGTTTAAAAGGCTGTCGAATCGGTGGTGTGGAGGTTTCAGAAAAACATGCTGGTTTTATGATTAACGTCGATCATGGTACGGCTAGTGATTATGAAAATCTGATTGCTCACGTTATTCAAACAGTAAAAGAGCATTCTGGGGTCACTCTGGAACGCGAAGTTAGAATCATCGGAGAAGCTTTATAGTTCGACAAGCAATTTGTCAGACTAGTTCTTTCTGATTTCTAGTTCCTAGGTTTGTCCAAGTATTTGGAATAGCAACTATCCATGTGTATCTTAGTAAAGGGGGTGAAAGCCTATCGATATCGCAAGTATGCAGGGCCATAGTAGCCCTCGAGAGGTCTTTGTGGTCTGACAGAACCAAAAATCTGTTAATACATGGAAAAGAAGGAATTTATGTCAATTGAAAAAACCAATCATTGAGTTCAAAAACGTTTCAAAAGTTTTTGAAGACAATAATACCATCGTTCTCAAAGATATCAACTTTGAATTAGAAGAAGGGAAATTTTACACGCTTCTAGGGGCTTCTGGCTCTGGGAAATCAACCATCCTCAATATAATTGCAGGACTACTGGATGCAACTACAGGAGACATCTTTTTAGATGGTGTCCGCATTAATGACATTCCCACGAATAAACGTGATGTTCACACAGTTTTTCAGTCCTATGCCCTTTTCCCGCATATGAATGTCTTTGAGAATGTGGCCTTTCCTTTGCGGCTTCGGAAGGTGGACAAAAAAGAAATTGAACAGCGGGTTGCTGAAGTGCTGAAAATGGTTCAACTGGAAGGCTTTGAGCGCCGCTCTATTCGAAAACTTTCAGGTGGGCAACGCCAGCGGGTGGCCATTGCCCGTGCCATCATCAATCAGCCACGAGTCGTTCTATTGGATGAGCCTCTCTCTGCTCTGGATTTGAAGCTTCGTACGGACATGCAATATGAGCTTCGGGAACTGCAGCAGCGCCTCGGTATCACTTTCGTCTTTGTGACCCACGATCAGGAAGAAGCCCTGGCTATGAGTGACTGGATTTTTGTTATGAATGAAGGCGAGATTGTCCAGTCAGGAACGCCGGTAGATATTTATGATGAACCGATTAACCACTTTGTTGCGACTTTTATCGGAGAATCTAATATTCTGCCAGGTAGGATGATTGAGGACTACTTGGTCGAGTTCAATGGTAAGCGTTTCGAAGCGGTTGACGGAGGGATGCGACCAAACGAATCCGTTGAAGTGGTGATTCGTCCAGAGGATTTGCGCATTACCCTGCCTGAAGAAGGAAAACTGCAGGTAAAAGTGGATACCCAGCTTTTCCGCGGGGTTCATTATGAAATTATCGCCTACGATGAGCTTGGCAATGAATGGATGATCCACTCGACTCGCAAGGCCATCGTCGGAGAAGAAATCGGTCTGGACTTTGAGCCAGAGGATATCCATATCATGCGCCTCAATGAAACCGAAGAAGAATTCGATGCTCGGATTGAAGAATACGTAGAAATCGAAGAGCAAGAAGCAGGGCTGATCAATGCCATTGAGGAGGAAAGAGATGAAGAAAACAACCTCTAACCTTTTTCTGGTTCCTTATTTTCTTTGGATTCTGCTCTTTGTTCTAGCTCCAGTGATGATGATTGTCTGGAAATCATTCTTTAATATCGAAGGTCAGTTCACGCTGGAAAACTATCGGATTTATTTCACATCGCAGAATTTGACCTATCTGAAAATGAGCTTTAATTCGGTATTTTACGCAGGGATCATCACTTTAGTGACCTTGCTCATTTCTTATCCGACTGCTTATTTTTTGACCCAGCTCAGGCATCGCCAGCTCTGGCTCATGCTGATTGTCCTGCCGACTTGGATCAATCTTTTGCTTAAAGCTTATGCCTTTATCGGCATTTTTGGACAAAATGGCTCGGTAAATGAATTTCTGACCTTTATCGGTATCGGTCCAAAGCAGATTCTTTTCACTGACTTTTCTTTTATCTTTGTTGCCAGCTATATTGAGCTGCCCTTTATGATTCTGCCGATTTTCAATGTCTTGGATGATTTGGATCAAAATCTGATTCATGCCAGCTATGACTTGGGTGCCAATCGTTGGCAGACTTTCCGCAATGTCGTATTTCCACTTTCAATGAATGGCGTGAGAAGTGGCGTGCAGTCAGTTTTCATTCCCAGTCTCAGTCTCTTCATGCTGACGCGTTTGATCGGTGGAAATCGTGTCATTACGCTGGGAACAGCCATTGAACAGCATTTTTTGACAACGCAAAATTGGGGAATGGGCTCAACAATCGGAGTGGTTCTGATTATTGCCATGCTCTTCACCATGTGGGCAACCAAGGAAAGGAGAGAACGATGAAAAAATTTGCTAATCTCTATTTAGCGATTGTGTTTCTAATCCTCTATCTTCCGATTTTTTACTTGATTGCCTATGCATTCAATGCTGGCGAAGATATGAATAAATTTACTGGATTTGATCTGGTTCATTTTCAAAAGCTGTTTGAAGATTCACGCTTGATTTTGATTTTGGTGCAGACATTTTTCTTAGCCTTTCTTTCTTCACTCATTGCTACAATTATCGGAACTTTTGGTGCTATTTATATTTACCAAGCCCGCAAAAAGTATCAGGATGCTTTCTTATCCATCAATAATATTTTGATGGTGGCGCCTGACGTTATGATTGGGGCTAGCTTCCTGATTCTCTTTACCACGGCTAAATTCCAGTTGGGCTTTGTATCTGTTTTGGCTAGCCACGTCGCCTTTTCAATTCCCATTGTGGTGCTGATGATTTTGCCAAGGCTGAAAGAAATGAATGACGATATGATTAAAGCCGCTTATGATTTGGGAGCCAGTCAAGTCCAGATGCTCAAGGAAATCATGCTTCCTTATCTGACGCCAGCTATCATTGCCGGCTACTTTATGGCTTTCACCTACTCCCTAGATGACTTTGCTGTGACCTTCTTTGTGACAGGAAACGGCTTTTCAACCCTTTCGGTTGAAATCTATTCCCGCGCACGGCAAGGAATTTCCTTGGAAATCAATGCTCTGTCTGCTCTGGTCTTTCTCTTTAGTATCGTTTTAGTCATCGGCTATTACTTTATCACGCGTGAGAAGGAGGAAGCAGCATGAAAAAACTCTATTCGTTTTTAGCAGGGATTCTTGCGATTATCCTGATCTTGTGGGGAATTAGCTATCGGATTGAAAGCAGAACCAATAGCAAGGGCAGTGATAAATTGGTTGTCTATAACTGGGGAGATTACATTGATCCAGACTTGCTGACTGAGTTTACCAAGGAAACAGGTGTTCAGGTTCAGTACGAAACCTTTGATTCCAACGAAGCTATGTACACGAAAATCAAACAGGGTGGAACAACCTACGATATTGCCATTCCGAGTGAGTACATGATTGCCAAGATGATGAAGGAAAACTTGGTGGAGAAATTGGACCATAGCCAGATCAAAGGCTTGGAAAATATTGGTTCAGACTTTTTGGATCAGCCATTTGATCCAGGAAATCAGTATTCCATTCCTTATTTCTGGGGAACGCTGGGCATTGTTTACAATACTAAAATGGTCGAGCACGCGCCTGAGCATTGGAACGATCTCTGGAAACCAGAATATAGAAATTCTATCATGATGATTGACGGAGCCCGCGAAGTCATGGGGATTGGCCTGAACTCGAATGGTCATAGTCTCAACTCCAAAGATGCAGAGCAGCTGCAGGAGGCTGTCGATAAGCTTTATACTCTGACGCCCAATATCAAGGCCATCGTCGCTGATGAGATGAAGGGGTATATGATTCAGAATAACGCGGCCATAGGCGTAACCTTCTCTGGTGAAGCTCGTCAAATGCTGGAAGCCAACGAGGATCTGCGCTATGTCGTTCCGACAGAAGCCAGCAATCTTTGGTTTGACAATATCGTCATTCCTAAAACCGTAAAAAATAAGAAAGCCGCCTATCAGTTTATTAACTTTATGCTGAGACCGGAAAACGCTTATAAGAATGCGCTTTATGTTGGCTACTCAACACCAAATCTTCCTGCCAAGGCCATGCTGCCAGAAGAAGTACAGGAAGATGAGGCTTTCTATCCAACCGAAGAAACCATGAAGCATCTGGAAGTCTATCAGCAGTTAGGACCAAAATGGCTTGGGACTTATAACGACCTCTATCTTCAAGTCAAAATGTATCGCAAATAAAAAAATGAAGCCAGACTGTGTGTCTTGGCTTTATTTTTAGCTTTTTAAAAGAAGGTTAGTTTGAGGCCTCAGTGTGAGCGTCCATCGTCGTGTCTGTTGTTGCGCTTGAGCTGGCAGTCGTACCGTTGTTACTATCAGCAGCAGTAGTAGAGGCTGTATCGACCGTAGAAGAGCTCGTTTCGATTGCTGTATCACTAGCAGCACTAGATTGGTTATCTGCTGAACTAGAAGTGACAGTCTCTTTTTCGATTTCCTTAACGATGGTTGTTGTCGTTGTAGAATTACTGGTATCTGACTTAGATTTGCTGTCATTGTTGTTCAAAAAATTCATAATGGTCAGACTAGCAATGATAATCGACAAAATACTGGCGATAGTTGCGATTGTTTTTTGAAGGGCAGAAAACCCTTTTTTAATATGATGAGTAGTTGTTTTTCTACTTGGCTTTTGTTCATTTTGATGTTTATTTTTACGTGAATAGTTTTCCATTGAAAGGGAGTCTCCTTTATTTTCGATGTATGAATGGCTGAACTGTGCTAAAATTACATTTATATCAATCCAGCAATCATCCCTTACTTTTTATTATACGTCTTTTAGCTGAAAATGTCTTTAAAAAGTTTCTTATTTTACAATGAAAACGTACACAAGAAAAGAAGCCAGCCCAAAAAGTACAATGGGCGGACTTCAAGGACTGCTTCTTAGAAATAGTTAAAGAAAATTACTTTGTCTCTTCTTGCTTCAGAAGATTGGCTTGTGCTACTGCGAGTCGGGCAGCTGGTACTCGATAAGGAGAGCAGGAAACGTAGTTGACGCCTATTTCTTGGAAGAATGGAATAGAATCTGGATCACCGCCGACCTCTCCACAAATACCAATAGTAAGGTCTGACTTGATTTGTCTGGCTTTTTGAACAGCCAAGTTCATCAAGATTCCAACTCCCTGTCTGTCAACGCTTTGGAAAGGATCAACTGCCAGGATATTTTTATCTGTGTAGGCTGGGATAAACTTACCGATGTCATCACGGGAGAAACCATAAGTCATCTGCGTTAAATCATTGGTACCAAAGCTAAAGAAATCAGCATCTTGCGCCAACTGATCAGCAATCAGACACGCACGTGGAAGCTCAATCATAGTACCAATATCATAAGGAAAAGGCCGGGTCTGATATTTAGCAAACAGCTGGTCAATAAAATTGACAAGATAATCCTTAATATAAGTCAGCTCTGCTTTTTCAGCAATCAAAGGAATCATAATCTCCGGCCGGATTGTCAGGCCTTCTTGCTGTAGGCGAATTGCGCTGCTGAAGATGGCCTCTACCTGCATTTTGTAGATATCAGGTTGTGTAATGCCAAGGCGGCAGCCTCGATGACCCAGCATAGGATTGCTTTCCTGAAGCTGTTTGATTTGATGAGCCAGCTTAACTGGATTCTTTTGCAGAGTTTGAGCTAAGCTTTGAATTTCTTGTTCTTCTTTTGGCAAGAATTCGTGCATCGGTGGATCGAGCAGCCGAATAATCATAGGTAGCTGGCCAACAGTTTGAAACATTTGGTAGAAGTCCTTTGATTGGAACTCCAGTAGTTTTTTCAGAGCAACCTTGACTTCTAGAGGATTTTCTGCCAGTATCAGTCGCCGCATTTCAAGAATTCTTTCCTGACCAAAGAACATGTGTTCTGTCCGTGCTAATCCGATACCTTGAACACCAAATTGAATGGCCGTTTGGAGATCAGAAATGGTCTCTGCATTGGCTCGGACTTTGAGCTGGGCCACTTGGTCTGCCCAAGTAAGCAGCTGCTCTAATTCTTGATCGTTTTCTACCAAGACAGTGGAAAGTTGACCGAGATAGATTAGACCGGTACTGCCGTCAACAGACAGGATATCACCTTGCCCCAAGATAATCTCTCCACATTGCAAGGTTTTAGCATCCTCGTCGATACGAAGGGCCTCGCAGCCTGCGACACAGCAGGTACCCATTCCTCGGGCTACCACAGCAGCGTGAGAAGTCATTCCGCCGTGGCTGGTTACGATGGCTTGGCTGACTATCATGCCCTCTATGTCTTCAGGCGATGTCTCGTGGCGAACAAGGATTACTTTAATTCCTGCTTCATGCAGGCGCTTAGCTTCCTTAGCAGAAAAGACGATTTGTCCAGTAGCAGCTCCAGGGCTGGCTGGAAGGCCTTGAGCTAGGACAGAGGCTGATTGTAGTTGCTCCTCGTCAAAAACAGGATGAATTAGCTGATTGATAGCAGCAGGCTGAATCCGTAGAAGAGCTGTGTTTTGATTAATAATTCCTTCTTCAACCAAATCTAAAGCGATTTTGAGAGCCGCTTTGGCTGTCCGCTTACCATTTCGTGTCTGCAGAATATAGAGCATTCCTTTTTCAATAGTGAATTCGATATCCTGCATATCTTTATAATGTTCTTCCAGCATCTGGGCATAGGATAAAAAGTCTGCATAAGCTTGTGGCATTTTCTCTTCTAGTGCTTGAATGGGTTCAGGAGTCCGAATGCCTGCCACTACATCCTCACCCTGGGCTTGAATGAGAAATTCTCCAAAAAGACCTTTCTGACCGTTGGCTGGATTTCGGGTAAAAACGACCCCTGTACCACTTTGTTGGTCGCTATTACCAAATACCATGGCTTGAACATTGACAGCTGTGCCTAAATCATCGGGTATTTGATTTAGCTCCCTGTAGACCTGAGCTCGTGGATTATTCCAGGAGCGAAAAACGGCTTTGATAGCAGTAAAGAGCTGCTCTTTAGGGCTTTGAGGAAAGGTTTGATGGTGTTCATAGTAGAGCTGCTTGTATTGATCAATCAAGGCCTGATGCTCTTCTAAGGTGAAGTCTTTCACCGACTTGCCAGCATTCTTTTCAAAAAAGAGCAAGAGCTGGTCAAAATCTTCCTTGGGGATACCATAGACTACATCAGCAAACATCTGCATCAAGCGACGGTAGCAGTTGTAGGCAAAGTCTAAATTTGTAGCTTGGGCCAGAGTTTGGGTCCGCAAGTCGTTAAGGCCTAGGTTTAGTATGGTATCCATCATACCTGGCATGGAAAATTTTGCACCGCTGCGGACCGAGACCAGTAGTAAGGCCTGGTCATTGCCGCTAAAGTATTTTTGGGTTTTCTTTTCTAGTTGATCAATCGCTTCCAAAATCCCTGTTTTTAAATGAGACTCAAAAAAATATGGCTCATTCAAAAAGCGGATGCAGCTTTCGGTGGTAATAGTAAAGCCAGGTGGGACAGGCAGTCCAAGGTTCGTCATTTCGGCAAGATTGGCTCCCTTACCACCCAAGAGAGCATTCTGATTAGCATTTCCTTCTTCGAAGGAGTAAATGAATTGAGTCATATATTACCTCCAATTCCTTAAATGTGAGACATATTTGTTCTTCTTTACATTTTAATATACATCACATATCCTTGTCAAGGAAAAATCAACTGAAATTTAAGTTGACATCTGGGAGTATTCTGCTAAAATATTGTTTAAAGTGATGATTAATTGTGTTTTAATCTTCTCATTATGAGGAATATTGTTTCCTTACACTAACAATAGGAGTAACAATTATTACCAGATTGAGTTAAGAAGGAGCTGTATGTGAAATTAAGTAAACGTCAAAAGCAACTTGTTGAGATTGTTAAGAAAGAGCAGCCAGTCAGTGGAGAAAAAGTCTCTGAAATCATGGGAATATCCAGAGCTACTTTACGTTCAGACCTGTCTTTTTTGACCTTAGTAGGGATATTAAAAGCTACACCCAAGATTGGTTATACTTATTCGGGTTCGGATTTGGAGACCTTATTTTTCTTTGATACCTTTCAAAAGAAAGTTCAGGATATTATGATTTCTCCAGTCTTAGTTTCTCAGGATACCTTTATCCAAGATGCAGTCATCACCCTTTTTATGTATGATGCAGATGTTCTCTATGTGATTGATGAAAAGAAGCTATTACAGGGAATTGTCTCACGTAAAGACTTGCTAAGAGCTGCCCTGTCCAGCAGTATTGCGAGCACTCCTGTGGCTGTCTGCATGACCCGTATGCCCCATATCAAAACCTGCTACAAGGATATAGACATTCTGGAGGCAGCGGCGATCTTGCAGGATTTTGCGATTGACTCCCTACCGGTAGTGGCAGAGGAAAATGATCGCAAGATACTGGGGACAGTGACCAAGTCGGCCCTGTTCGACTATATCATCCAAGAAGCGCGTCAAGCAGCAGTAAATAGATAGGAGCAATAAACATGAAAAAAGAGATTATTGTCTATAGCGTTTCAGATTCTTTGGGCGGCACTTCGCAGAGACTCTTGTCAGCGGTCACTGCTCAATATCCGGATTTGATCTTTAACAACAGCTATCGCTTCCCTTTTGTTAGTCAAGAAGAGGAGTTGCTGGATATTCTCAAAGATGCAGTCAAGGATGATGCTCTGGTCATCAGCACCCTAGTCAATGGAAAGCTGGCAGCATTAGCAAGAGACTTCAGTCAGACCCATAACTTAGCCTATCTGGATCTTATGTATCCATTCTTTCAGTTGATTGAGCAAAAAACAGGGACTAGCCCGATTGAGGTGCCAGGCACCTTGCACCGGCTAGACAGTGAGTATTTTAATAAAATATCGGCGATTGAGTTTGCGGTCAAATACGATGACGGCAAGGCTCCTCAAGGCTTTTTAGAAGCTGATTTAATCCTTTTGGGAGTGTCCCGTACGTCAAAAACTCCTCTTAGTATTTTTTTGGCTAACAAAGGCTATCGAGTGGCCAATCTGCCTCTAATTCCCCAAGTTCCCTTGCCTCAGACGTTAGATAAAGTGGACAAAAAACGAATAATTGGTTTGATTTGTGAGCCTGAAAAACTAGCAAAAATCCGTAGCAATCGTCTTCATTCCCTTGGCTTGACCAACTCGACCAGCTATACCGATTTGGAAAAGATTTATCAGGAATTGGATTACTCGAAAGAAGTTTTTAAAAAATATCAGGCTCATGTCATCAATATTACCGATAAATCAATCGAAGAAACAGCTTTCTTGATTGAGGATTATATGAAAAAGTTGAAGTGAATCACATTTTTAACTAGCCTAATTGATGAAGGAAAATAATTATGAGAATAACTATGTTGGTGTTAAGATCACAGTTGAGCAATTTTGCATATAAAAACCTTCAAATACTTGCTATAGCTTTCTAAAATTCGACCATAAAAATCGCTTTATCTAAATTTTAGCGGGGATTATCTATATTTCAGTATTTAATCCTATAGTTTATACAAAAAATAGAAATATTTGTTTGTTGCCTTTGTTGTATAAACTGTATCCTTTCCTTGTTCCGACTGACCTTTCGTGTTACAATAGGAGTATTGAAATTTAGAGGAAAAAAGATGATTTATTTTGACAATTCAGCAACAACCAAGCCCTATCCAGAGGTTTTGGCTACTTATACGGAAGTTGCTTCCAAAATATGGGGCAATCCTTCAAGCCTTCATAGTTTGGGCGGTCAGGCGACACGTCTCTTAGATGCGTCTCGCCGGCAAATTGCAGCGCTTTTAGGCAAGTCTTCGTCAGAGATTTTTTTTACGTCCGGAGGAACCGAAGGAGACAACTGGGTCATTAAGGGCGTTGCTTTTGAAAAAGTTCCCTTTGGAAAACACATCATCGTATCCAACATTGAGCATCCCGCGGTTAAAGAATCAGCCCTCTGGCTGCAGAGTCAAGGATTTGAAGTTGATTTTGCACCGGTTGACAAGGCGGGCTTTGTCGACGTAGATAAGCTAGCAGATCTGATTCGGTCGGATACGACTCTTGTCTCGGTCATGGCTGTCAATAATGAAATCGGTAGCATCCAGCCTATCCAGAAAATATCAGAACTTCTAGCAGATAAACCGACCATTTCCTTTCACGTGGACGCTGTGCAGGCTGTTGCAAAAATCCCAACCTCATCATATCTGACTGATCGCGTGGATTTCGCGACTTTTTCTAGTCATAAATTTCACGGCCTTCGGGGTGTGGGCTTTGTTTATATTAAGTCTGGTAAGAAGATCAGTCCCCTCTTGAATGGTGGCGGTCAGGAGTCAGACAAGCGTTCAACGACGGAAAATCTTGCAGGAATTGCGGCTACGGCCAAAGCTCTGCGCATGACGATGGAAAATCTTAAAAACTTTGAAAGTCGAACTTCAAAAATGAAGGCCATTATCCTAGAGGAAATGTCTCAATATCCTGATGTCACGGTCTTCTCGGGGACAAAGGATTTCGCCCCTCATATCCTAACCTTTGGTATCAAGGGGGTGCGAGGAGAAGTGACTGTCCATGCTTTTGAAGATTACGAGATTTATATCTCAACCACTAGTGCTTGCTCTTCCAAGGCCGGTAAGCCAGCAGGTACGCTGATTGCTATGGGAGTGCCGTCAAAGATAGCAACCACAGCCGTCCGACTCAGCCTGGACGCAGACAACGATATGAGTCAGGTAGAACAATTCCTGACCACTTTTAAGATTATTTACGAAAAAACCAGAAAAGTTAGGTAAACAATGCATTATTCAGAAATTATGGTACGCTACGGTGAGCTCTCAACCAAGGGCAAGAACCGCATGCGCTTTATTAACAAACTCAAACGCAATATCCAATCAGTCTTATCAATCTATCCGCAGGTTCATGTCAAGGCTGACCGTGACCGCACTCATATCTATCTGCAAGGAACCGATTATCAGCCGGTCGCTGAATCACTCAAGCAGATTTTTGGGATTCAGAATTTCTCACCATCTTATAGGGTTAAAAAGTCTGTCCCAGCCTTGATTGAAGCTGTTCAAACCATCATGAAGCAAGTCTATCAAGAGGGCATGACCTTTAAGATTACCAGCAAGCGCAGTGACCACAGCTTTGAATTGGATAGCCGCGAGCTTAATCAGACATTGGGGGATGCTGTTTTTGAGGCTATTCCCAATGTTCAGGTCAAGATGAAAGCGCCAGATATTGAGCTGCGCATCGAGATTCGTGAAGAAGCGGCCTATATCTCTTATGAGACGATTCGTGGTGCTGGGGGATTGCCAGTCGGAACTTCAGGAAAGGGCATGCTCATGCTCTCAGGTGGGATTGACTCACCAGTGGCGGGCTATTTGGCTCTCAAGCGCGGTGTAGCTATTGAGGTAGTTCACTTTGCCAGCCCGCCTTACACCAGTCCAGGTGCTTTGAAAAAGGCTCAGGATTTGACGCGGAAACTGACCAAGTTTGGCGGTAATATTAAGTTTATCGAAGTGCCTTTTACAGAGATTCAAGAGGAAATCAAAGCCAAGGCTCCAGAAGCCTATCTCATGACACTGACCCGTCGCTTTATGATGCGTATTACAGACCGGATTCGGGAGGAGCGGGGCGCTCAAGTCATTATCAACGGAGAAAGTCTAGGTCAGGTGGCAAGTCAAACGATTGAGAGTATGCAGGCTATCAACGCCGTGACCAATACACCGGTTATCCGTCCAGTCGTGACGATGGATAAACTAGAAATCATTAAGATTGCTGAAAAAATCGATACTTTCCAAATCTCTATCCAGCCTTTTGAAGATTGCTGTACTATTTTTGCACCGGACCGGCCTAAAACCAATCCGAAAATCAAGAATGCCGAGAAGTACGAAGCTCACCTAGATGTTGAAGGTTTGGTTGAGCGCGCAGTCGCAGGCATCATGATTACAGAAATCACACCAGAAGCTGAGGCGGATGAAGTGGATGAGTTGATTGAGGGATTATTGTAGAATATTCTAGCTGTCTCCGGGCAGCTTTTTATAATTTTCATAAATAATCAATTTCATGTCTCTTTCTCACAATTAGATTGACCAATCACTTAAGGTTTATAAAATATATGGTAGACTGGTTTTATGACGGATAGAATAAGGCTAGCTGTTTTTTGTATGGAAACGAAAATTACG
>NZ_KQ968976.1:45692-63436 GCF_001578725.1 Streptococcus sp. DD04 | reverse complement strand
TTGCTAAAAAGCCCTTGTAATATTGAAAGCCTATGTAGCGGAATATCCAGATGCTTTTCTTAGAGAAATCGGGGAGCATTTCTATTTTAGTACGTTTTATGTTTGGACTGCTTTAAAACAAACTAGTCTCACTTCAAGAAAACTTTTACAAACGTAAATTTTATGCTAGAATTATCCATTTTGACTTGTATTTTCTCTAGAAATTAGTTATAATAATTAAGTTACCACCCTTAGTGTAATGGATATCACGCAAGATTCCGGTTCTTGAGATGGGAGTTCGATTCTCTCAGGGTGGATAGATTATTTTACGCAAGGCTCCAGTTGATTGGAGCCTTTTTTGGAGGTCAATATGCCGGTTAAACTAATTGCCCATAGTTTGATTCGCAAAAATGGAACATTTCTTTTGATTAAACGAAGCAAGATTAAAAGGGGGAGACCGAATGTTTTTCCGAATTATTGGGATATTCCTGGTGGTGGGGTAGAAAACGGAGAGCTATCTAGAGATGGAGCTATTCGTGAAGCCTTGGAAGAAGTGAATCAAGGAATTGAAATTTTGAAAGTGATTCATGAAGATAGTCATTATGATGAGGAGAAGGATACGGTCTACACACGAATCGTGTATGAGTCTGAAATCATGGACGAGAGAGAAATTATCCTAGATCCAGAAGAACACGTAGATTATCGCTGGATAACGTCACTTTCTGAAATGGAGGGACAGTTAGTAGTCCCTTATTTGTAATCTATTTTTGAAGAATATAAAATTTAAGACACCAAAAAACAGCTTTCCTAGTTAAAGGAGAGCTGTTTTTAGGATTAGTTTTTAGATGCTGCTTGGAATTCTGGATTCTTCCATGCTTCGTCAATGATTGCTTGCAATTCTTTAGCAGATGCTTGCATTTTTTGAGTTTCTGCATCGTTCAATGGGATGTTTACTGGACGTACGATACCATGGGCACCAACGATAGCTGGTTGACCGATAAAGACATTATCAACCCCATATTGGCCTTCTTGGAAGACAGAAAGTGGAAGAACTGCATTTTCATCGTCAAGGATAGCTCGAGTGATACGAGCAAGGGCTACAGCAATACCGTAGTAAGTTGCACCTTTTTTGTTGATGATAGAGTATGCAGCATCACGAACGGAGATGAAAAGTTCTACAAGGTCAGCTTCGTTCAAATGACGATTTGCCTGCAGCCATTGTTCCAATTTAACACCGGCAACGTTAGCGTGTGACCATACAGCGAACTCAGAGTCACCGTGCTCACCCATGATGTAGGCATGGACTGAACGCGCATCAACACCGATTTTAGCAGCCAAAGCTTGGCGGAAACGAGCTGAGTCAAGTGAAGTACCTGAACCGATGACACGTTCTTTAGGGAAACCTGAGAATTTCCATGTAGAGTATGTCAAGACGTCAACTGGGTTAGCTGCCACAAGGAAGATACCATCGAAACCTGAAGCAACAACTTGTTCAACGATTGATTTGTTGATGGCAAGGTTCTTCCCTACAAGGTCAAGACGTGTTTCACCTGGTTTTTGAGGGGCACCTGCAGTGATGACTACAAGATCAGCATCTGCACAGTCTTCGTATTTAGCTGCATAGATTTTTTTAGGTGAAGTAAAAGCAAGCGCGTGGCTAAGGTCTTCTGCGTCACCAACAGCTTTGTCAAACAATTGAGGGATTTCGATAATACCCAATTCTTGAGCGATACCTTGGTTAACGAGAGCAAATGCGTAAGATGAACCTACGGCACCGTCACCAACAAGGATGACTTTTTTATGTTGTTTAGTAGCAGTCATTTCTAAACATCTCCTTATTTTTTTTAGGGATTTTCTCCCAGTACATTTACATTCTATCACTTTTGGCACATTTTGTCACGGAGAATAATCAAGTTTAGCCCTTAATTGGTTGATGTAAACGTTTTTATCTTTGGTTTAAAATGCTGAAAATACGGGGAAAATGTGGTATAATGAGATAGTGATTTAATATTGAAATGAGGCATTTTTTAATGCAAGACAGAAACTTAGTAGATGTCAATTTGACCAGTGAAATGAAGACCAGTTTCATCGATTACGCAATGAGTGTGATCGTGGCTCGTGCGCTTCCAGATGTTCGTGATGGTCTCAAGCCGGTTCATCGCCGGATTCTCTATGGCATGAATGAGCTGGGCGTTACGCCTGATAAGCCTCATAAGAAATCAGCTCGTATCACAGGGGATGTCATGGGTAAGTATCACCCGCATGGAGACTCCTCTATTTATGAAGCGATGGTGCGGATGGCTCAATGGTGGAGCTATCGTTATATGCTGGTAGATGGTCATGGAAACTTCGGTTCTATGGATGGAGATGGAGCCGCTGCCCAGCGTTATACAGAAGCACGTATGAGCAAGATTGCTCTAGAGATGCTTCGTGATATTAATAAAAACACTGTTGATTATATTGACAACTATGATGCTAGCGAGAGGGAGCCTGTCGTTCTTCCTGCTCGCTTCCCTAACTTGCTTGTAAATGGTGCGACAGGGATTGCAGTTGGGATGGCGACCAATATCCCTCCGCATAATCTAGGCGAGTCTATTGATGCAGTTAAGCTGGTTATGGACAATCCTGGGGCAACGACTCGTGACATCATGGAAGTCCTACCTGGACCAGACTTTCCGACTGGGGCACTGGTGATGGGCAAGTCCGGTATTCACCGGGCTTATGAAACAGGTAAGGGCTCAATTGTTCTTCGTTCTCGCACTGAAATCGAAGAAATGAAAAATGGCCGTGAGCGAATTGTCGTAACCGAGTTTCCTTACATGGTTAATAAAACTAAGGTCCATGAGCATATTGTTCGTCTAGTGCAGGAAAAACGCATTGACGGTATCACAGCTGTTCGCGATGAGTCCAACCGAGAAGGAGTGCGCTTTGTCATTGAAGTTCGGCGCGATGCCTCTGCTCATGTCATCCTAAACAACCTTTTCAAGCTGACTCAGATGCAGACCAATTTCAGCTTCAATATGCTGGCTATTCAAAATGGTGTGCCGAAGATTCTATCTCTGCGTGAGATTTTGTTGGCCTACATTGAGCACCAAAAGGAAGTGGTGACTCGCCGGACAGCTTTTGATAAAGAAAAAGCAGAAGCGCGAGCTCACATCTTGGCTGGTTTGCTGATTGCGCTGGATCATATCGATGAAGTCATTCGCATTATCCGTAATAGTGAGACAGACGCAGAAGCCCAAGCTGAATTGATGGCTAAGTTTGAGCTATCTGAGCGCCAGAGTCAGGCTATACTTGACATGCGTCTGCGTCGTCTGACCGGTTTGGAACGCGATAAAATTCAATCAGAATATGACGAATTGATTGCTTTGATTGCGGACTTGGCTGATATCTTGGCTAAGCCAGAGCGGGTCAGTGCTATTATCAAAGAAGAGTTAGACGAGGTCAAACGTAAATTTGCAGATGACCGTCGGACTGAGCTGATGGTAGGAGAAGTTCTTTCTCTAGAAGATGAAGATTTGATTGAGGAAGCGGACGTTTTGATTACTTTGTCTAATAAAGGCTATATCAAACGTCTGAATCAGGCTGAATTTACTGCTCAGAAACGTGGTGGCCGCGGTGTTCAAGGAACTGGTGTTAAAGACGATGACTTCGTCAAAGAGTTGGTTTCAACGAGCACCCACGACAGATTGCTCTTCTTCACCAATAAAGGTCGAGTTTATCGTCTCAAAGGATATGAAATCCCTGAGTACGGTCGGACAGCTAAGGGCTTGCCTGTGGTCAATCTCTTGAAGCTGGATGAAGGTGAGACGATCCAAACTATTATCAATGTCCAACAGGACCGCAGTGATGATTCCTACCTTTTCTTTACAACCCGTCTTGGTGTGGTTAAACGGACCAGCGTAACGGAATTTGCTAATATCCGTCAGAACGGTCTGAAGGCTCTGAACTTGAAGGATGAAGATGAACTCATCAACGTCTTTCTGACGGACGGTGCAGCAGATGTTATTATCGGTACCAAATTTGGTTACTCTGTTCGTTTCAATGAAACAGCTGTGCGGAATATGAGCCGTATTGCGACTGGTGTCCGCGGGGTTAATTTGCGAGATGGCGACCAGGTTGTTGGGGCGAGTGTAATTGCTGAGGGAGATGAAGTACTTGTCATTACTGAAAAAGGGTATGGGAAGCGAACTCTTGCCAGCGAATATCCTACCAAGGGCCGTGGTGGTAAAGGGATTAAGACAGCTAATATCACGGATAAAAACGGACCGTTGGCGGGTCTGATGACCATTACTGGTGAGGAAGATTTGATGATTATCACCAATACAGGTGTCATTATCCGAACCAGTGTTGCTAATATTTCTCAGACGGGCCGCGCGACGATGGGAGTGAAGGTTATGCGTCTGGATCAAAATGCACAGATTGTAACATTTACAACGGTTGCTCCAGACGAAAAAGATGAGATTGAAGAAAGTAAAGAAGATTAGAAGGAGAATGAAGTTGCCTAAAGAAAAAAGAAATTCAGTATTAGGAATTTCATAATCAATATTATTTCCACTCTTCTGATTCTTATCGCATTGGCCCTTATCTTTAATTCGTCTATTCGGAATATGATTATGGTTTGGCACACCAATCAATATCAGATCAGCAAGGTATCACAAAAATCAATCGAAAAGAATAAAAATGCCAAAACGAGTTTTGATTTCAAAGGGGTTGAATCTTTATCGACTGAAGCAGTTATCAATGCCCAATGGCAAGCGCAGCAATTGCCAGTCATTGGGGGGATTGCTATCCCAGAAATATCCATGAATTTACCAATTTTCAAAGGTTTAGACAATGTTGGTCTCTACTACGGAGCAGGCACCATGAAAGCAGAGCAACAGATGGGCGAAGGAAACTATGCTTTGGCTAGCCACCATGTTTTTGGTATCACTGGTGCCAGCGATATGCTCTTTTCACCGCTTGATCGCGCTAAAGAAGGAATGAAGATTTACATTACAGATAAAGAAAAAATCTACACTTATATCATTTCCAGTATCGAAAATGTCACCCCTGATCGTGTTGATGTAATTAATGATACAGAAGGGGTAGCAGAAATCACCTTAGTCACATGCGAAGACGCAGCTGCAACCAGTCGGACTATTGTCAAAGGAAACCTCGAAAGTACGATTGATTATGACAAAGCACCAAAAGACATTTTAGATGCTTTCAGTAAGTCGTACAATCAAATGCAGATATAATTAAAAATGTTGAAATGAAGTGTATTAACCCCAAAAAAGTTTGATAAATAATTATTGAAAGGATTGGATCCTATATTTAATAGGACTCAGTCCTTTTAGTTTTGTTTTGAACTGTCTATTGTTGTGCTAAACATTCTAATCCGTAATAGCTTTTTCTAACTCATCAAGCGTATGATATGATTTTTCATGACCATAGAACATGAACTACACCTCAATTGTTAGATTTTAGGATGTAATTCATTTATTTGGGTTCTTTTTTCATTAAATCTCGAATAAGTAAATAAGGAGGTTTCTATGTATCGTATTTCATTTCAGGATGACATTAGCATCATGCCGCGTGAACGGCTGATAAGAGAAGGGGCGGATAAACTCAGCAACCAGGAATTGCTATCCATATTTTTACGAACGGGTAGCAAAAAAGAAACTGTCTTTCAAGTTTCTCAAAGGATTTTATTATCTATTTCTAGTTTGAATGATTTAAAGTATCTGACTTTGCAAGAGTTGCAAACTATTTCAGGAATTGGCCCTGTGAAAGCAGTTGAGCTTCAGGCCATTATTGAGCTTGGCTGCCGCATCAATAAAGCAGAAGTGCTGGAGAGGGAGCAAATTCTTGGAAGTCAAAAACTGGCTCGTAAAATGCAGGTTGAATTGGGAGATAAAAAGCAGGAATGTTTGGTTGCTATTTATCTTAATAGTCAAAATCAGATTATCCATCAGCAGACAATCTTTATGGGAACGGTGACCAGAAGTATCGCTGAGCCGCGTGAGATTCTACATTATGCTCTCAAACATTTGGCGACATCAATTATCCTTGTGCACAATCATCCTTCGGGAATGACTCTGCCTAGTAGAAATGACGATGAGGTCACCAAACACATGAAGGAAGCCTGTGAACTGATGGGCTTGGTTCTTTTAGACCATTTAATCGTCTCAAAAAATAATTATTATAGCTACCGTGAAGAAACTGATTTGATCTAAAGTTTAGTAACTGCATCATCAAATATAGTCAAGTTGTTCTAAACAGAGATTTAGGGTGCCATGGAACGCCGAAAAAATTGATTTC
This sequence comes from Streptococcus sp. DD04, assembly GCF_001578725.1. NCBI lineage: Bacteria > Bacillati > Bacillota > Bacilli > Lactobacillales > Streptococcaceae > Streptococcus > Streptococcus sp. DD04. The sequence continues at coordinate 57,154 of NZ_KQ968976.1, read as the reverse complement.
CATTGGTCAATGTTCATTCAATGGCATTGACTCCTTTAGCACGGGAACCGCAGGATAAAATTATTTGAAAAACTTGCACATTGGAAGTCACTCTTTTGTTTCCTGTTATTCCAATAAATGGGCTACTTGTAAAATAATCTATGTTACTCTAGCATTAGCATCAACTTTTTTTCTTTTTCATGAAATAAAGGAGAGTTTGTAATTCGCTTGTTAAATCAACGTATTGAACAACAATTTCCTTTGGAAGGGTGAGATGGACAGGTGAAAAACAGAGAATTCCCTTAATCCCTGCTTTGACTAATACAGAAGCAACTTCTTGGGCTTTGAGACTCGGTACAGTTAGGATAGCTGTTTGTACATCTCCTGACTGTACTTTTTCTTTAATTTCTGAAATGCCGTAAATTGGCACACCATCGCTGGTGGTTGTACCGACATCAGGATGATCATCTGTATCAAAGGCCATGACGATTTTCATTTTATTTCGTTCATGAAAACGATAGTGGAGAAGTGCTTTTCCCATATTTCCGACCCCGACAATCATAACGTTGGTGATAGAGGTGTCATTTAAGAGATCGGCAAAAAAATTCATCAGCTTTTTGACATCATAGCCAAAACCTCTGCGACCTAATTCACCAAAATAAGAAAAATCTCGTCGAACGGTGGCAGCGTCTATACCGATAGCTTCTGCGATTTGTTTTGAATTGGCCTTTTCAATATTTTCCGAATTAAATCGTTTAAAAATCCGATAGTAGAGCGAGAGCCGCTTAGCTGTAGCACGGGGAATAGGATTACTTTTTTCAGTTGTCACAAAATCACGACCTTTCTATCTCTATTCTATAGAAAGTTTGTGAAAAATGCAACTAATTTGATAGGTAAAACATTAAGCTAAATTATGAGGAAATTAAACGGAATAGAAAAAAGCAAAATTGCGAGAATTTTGCTTATTGGGGCGTTTTTTCAAAAATTTGTCTTTCAACTAAGCTATCCATCAGGAAATAAAACTTTTGCTGAATAATGTGATGGCCTTCAGATTTGAAAATATTAACCAATCTTAAACCAGATTTGTCTGTAATGTTGATTTTGAATCCAGTTAAATCTTTGTTTACGATGATTTTGAGCAGGAAGCCATTATCGCTGTTAGGAACAGCTTCAAGTAAGCGAGAAAGCTCATAATTACCGACCTTTGTTTCAGCAAATGTATTGTCGCGTAGCGTAAATTTCTTAACATTGGGATGAAGCGAGTAGTTGAAGTCGCAGTTTGGTAGACTTACAGATGTTTGAAAAGCCATCTTATCCTCCTAGTATTTCTTTGAGTTTTTTGCTAAAATCTTTAATTTCTTCGATGGTGGTCTGGTCTGAGACACTGATTCGGATGGATTCATTTAAGCGTTCAGAGTCTTGTCCATAAATGGCTTGCAAAACATGACTAGGCTGAACAGCCCCAGCCGTACAAGCAGAGCCAGTTGAGATTGAAAATCCATTTAGATCCATTTGGAGTAGAAGGAGATCATTCTTGTGATTTGGAAATCCAATATTGATAACATAAGGGAGGCTGGGCTGACTTTCGTTTAGGTAAAAATCTATATCCGATAAATCGTCCAGCAGAGTATCTTTTAACAGCTGGGCATGTTCAAGGTTTTCCGCTAAATGATTAAAACTTTCAGAAAGTGCAGTTGCCATTCCGATGATGGAAACTAGATTTTCTGTACCTGCTCGATGTTTGGTTTCTTGATCACCGCCGTGCATAAAATTATCAAAATCCATCTTGTCAGCATAGAGAAAGCCGACACCTTTTGGTCCATGGAATTTGTGGGCTGATGCACTCAGAAAATTGATTCCCCATTCTTCTGGATAGACGGGGAGCTTACCAATGGCTTGAACAGCATCGACGTGAAAAGCAGCAGGATGATCCTTAAGCATTTTTCCAATTTCTTGAATTGGCAGCATATATCCTGTTTCATTGTTGACAGCCATGACAGAGACAAGGATGGTGTCAGGTCTGAGAGCACTTTTTATATCTTCAATTCGGATTTGGCCATCCACCGGCTGAACAATCGTTGCTTCAAATCCAAAGCGCTCAACCAGATATTCAACCGGTTCTAAAACAGCATGGTGCTCAATAGCGGTGGTGACAATATGTTTGCCTTGAGCCTGATGATGCAGAGCATAGCCTTTAATAGCGGTATTATTACTCTCGGTTCCTCCTGAGGTAAAGAGAATATTTTTGCTCCGAGTATGCAGAACTTTAGCAATATCTTCGCGGGCTTGTCTGAGAAGTTTATTGGCTTCCCGACCGTGGCTGTGGGTACTGGAAGGATTGCCAAAGACCGCCATTGCCTTAGTCATGGACTCAATCGCAACAGGCGACAAGGCAGTCGTAGCAGCATTATCTAAATAAATCACAAGGTTTTTCCCCTACTTTTTTTGATAAGCAAACAACGGGCTGACTGGCTTTCTTTCCTGAATCAGTACGATAGCATCACCAATCAATTCGCTTGCTGTGATATATTTTGTATTTTCAGGAATTCTTTCTTTTGTGTCAACGGAATCGGTAACAAGTATTTCCTTGATTGGAGCATTGTCCAGCAATTCAGCAGCTCCTTTAACAAAAAGTCCATGGCTAGCTACAGCATAGATTTCGATAGCGCCTTCACGATTCAAAATTTTAGCAGCTTCTGAGAAAGTTCGACCGGTATTCAAAATATCATCGATTAAAATAGCTTTTTTGCCTTCAACATCACCGATGATATAACCTTCAGAACGACCTGCTTCATCCTCTCCATAGTCAATGATGGCGATTGGAGCGTCTAGGTATTCCGCCAGGCTACGAGCACGTTTGACACCTGAATTTTTAGGGCTGACAACAACCACATTTTCACCAGTCAATCCCATACTGCAGTAGCGGTCGGCAAAGAGCGGAATGGTAATAAGGTTATCAACTGGAATATCGAAGAAACCTTGGACTTGAACTGCGTGAAGATCCAGAGAAACAACCCTGTCTACGCCTGCACCAACCAGCATATTTGCTACAAGCTTAGCAGTAATCGGTTCTCGTGGGGCAGCTGTTCTGTCTTGACGCGCATAACCGAAGTAGGGCATGACGACATTAACAGTATTGGCACTGGCACGTTTACAAGCGTCCACCATAATCAATAATTCCATCAAGTGATTGTTCACCGGAAAGCTGGTAGATTGAATGATGTAGATATCATAGCCACGCACGCTCTCCTCAATATTAATCTGAATTTCACCGTCTGAGAAATGCTGTGATGATAGCTTACCTAAAGGTTTTCCTACTGCTTTAGCAATCTTTTCAGCGATTGCGTGGTTTGAATTGAGGGAAAAAAGCTTCATATTTTTTTTGTCTGACATTAGATTGACCGTCCTCTTTTTGACTCTTTTGATTTACAACTCTTATTCTACCAAAAAAATAGGATTATTTCAGCTATTTGACAAGTTTTCGGCAAATCTTGCAATTTTGCTTTTTCCTGTTTTGTATTCAATTTGCTTCTCTTGTAAAAAATCTGCAAATTTCTGTCTACCAGCAACAAAATCCTTGACTTCGACTTCTAATTCGAAGTCATTTTTATCAAAATAATAGTTCTCATCTAGGGCGAAAAGACCAATTTCATGCTGTTTTTCATAACGGATGGTTTTGAGCGAGCCCAAGATTCTCAATTTATCAATAGGAATCTCCTGCTCCCGAAGTAATTCTAAAATTTTCCCATCTGGGAAAAGATTTTCTTGTAAAACTTTTTGCGTCTCTTGCTTAGTCAATAGTTGATTGTATTCCAGATTTCCGATTTCTTGAGGAATCTTTAAAGTAAATTCGGCAGCAGAAGGAGTGGTTCTGATTCGCAATGCTATGCGTGCATCACGAAGTGCAAAATCGGCAGAATCAATGTAATAATTGATTTGGGTAACAGGTTCGATCTCTTTGAAAAACGGGAGTAATTTTTTATGCTCGTCTTCGGTCAGCATGGTTTTAAATTCAATCTCTAAATAATCCATTTTCAGTCCCTTTTCGTTTTTTTTGAAAGCGATTTATGATATAATTACTATTGTGTTTATTTTATACAAAAAATGATAATATGACAAGGTATGTATATGACATTAGATTGGGAAAATTTTCTGGATCCCTATATTCAAGCTGTTGGAGAATTGAAAATCAAGCTTCGAGGTATTCGTAAGCAATACCGCAAACAGCAGCGCCATTCTCCGATTGAATTTGTAACTGGTCGGGTAAAGCATGTTGAAAGTATCAAGGAAAAAATGACTGCTCGCGGGATTCGGGAGGAAAACCTAGCCCAGGAGATGCAGGATATAGCTGGGTTGCGCATCATGGTTCAATTTGTTGATGATGTGAATGAAGTCTTAAATGTTCTGCGAATGCGGACAGATATGCGGATTATCCAAGAGAGAGATTATATCACCCATAAAAAATCCAGTGGCTATCGCAGCTATCATGTCATTATTGAATATCCGGTAGATACGATTAGCGGGAACAAGGTTATTCTAGCAGAAATTCAGATTCGTACCCTGTCCATGAACTTTTGGGCAACGATTGAGCACTCTTTAAACTATAAGTACAAGGGAGAATTTCCAGAGGAAATCAAAAAACGCTTGGAGATAACGGCCAATCTAGCTTACCAGCTTGATGAAGAGATGGGGGCCATTCGTGATGCCATTCAAGAAGCGCAAGCTCTTTTTGACCCTCTGCACCGCAAGCTAAATGACGGTGTTGGAAATAGTGACGATACAGATGAAGAATACAGGTAAAAAAATAGCGCTTATCCGCAATCGCAAAAGACAGAGTGAGGAAGTTTTCCAAACTTTGATGCAAAAGTTGAGAAAGGCAGGCTTTATCCTGACACCGAAAAATCCGGATATCGTGATTTCTGTCGGCGGAGATGGGATGCTGCTATCAGCTTTCCATAAATATGAAGATCAACTGGATAAGGTCCGCTTCGTCGGTGTTCATACAGGACATCTGGGTTTCTATACTGATTATCGAGATTTTGAACTGGATAAATTAGTGGAAAATCTGAAATTGGACACAGGAGCAAAGGTTTCTTATCCGATTTTAAATGTTAAGCTGACCTTTGAAAATGGTGAAACGCGGACGATTCGCGCACTCAATGAAGCAACGATTAAACGCTCCGACAGAACCATGGTAGTTGATGTGATTATTAATAATGTTCATTTTGAGCGTTTCAGAGGAGATGGGATTTCTGTCTCAACGCCGACTGGAAGCACAGCTTATAATAAATCTTTGGGAGGAGCAGTCCTGCACCCAACGATTGAAGCCTTGCAAGTAACAGAGATTGCCAGTCTTAATAATCGAGTTTACCGCACCTTGGGCTCTTCGGTCATCGTTCCTAAAAAGGATAAGATTGAGCTGGTGCCGACACGCAATGATTACTATACTGTAGCGGTTGACAACCAGACATTTTCTTGTAACAATATCGTCCGGATTGAATACCAAATTGATAATCATAAGATAAACTTTGTCGCTTCACCCAGTCATACCAGTTTTTGGAATCGTGTAAGAGACTCCTTTATCGGGGAGTGTCAGGAATGAGATTTGAATTTATTGCTGATGAGCATGTCAAAGTTAAAACATTTTTGAAAAAGCATGAAATTTCCAAAAGCCTTCTGGCTAAGGTGAAGTTCGCAGGTGGTAATATCTTTGTCAATGATCAGCCTCAAAACGCTATCTATTTACTAGATATTGGCGATAAGGTGACAATAGATATCCCAGCTGAAAAAGGCTTTGAAACTCTAGAAGCCGTAAATCGCGATTTATCCATCATTTATGAAGATGAGCATTTTCTAGTTTTGGATAAGCCTGCTGGGCTAGCCAGTATTCCCAGTGTCAATCATTCCAATACGATGGCAAATTTTGTCAAAGGTTACTATATTCAGCAACATTACGAAAATCAGCAGGTTCACATTGTGACGAGATTGGATCGCGATACCAGTGGTCTCATGCTCTTTGCAAAACATGGCTATGCACATGCAAGACTGGATAAGCAGCTGCAGAAAAAAATGGTTGAAAAGCGTTATTATGCGCTGGTCAAAGGAAGCGGTAAACTTGAACCAAAAGGAGATATTATTGCACCGATTGGGCGGAATCCTGAGAGTATCATCACCAGATGTGTGACAAAGAATGGGAAATATGCCCATACTAGCTACAAGATTGTGGAGCGGTTTGGAGATGTCTATTTGGTTGATATTCGTCTGCATACTGGACGAACCCATCAGATTCGTGTGCACTTCGCTCATCTTGGCTTTCCGTTGTTAGGGGATGATCTCTATGGCGGAACTTTGGAAGCGGGGATTACTCGGCAAGCCTTGCATTGTCATTTACTAAACTTTTATAATCCATTTTCCGGACAACAGATTGGTCGCTCCAGTCCTTTGCCAGAAGATTTTAAACAGGTTATTCAGAATTTAAAAAATTAAGAAGAAAAAGGAGTTTTAATAAACAATGAAAATTTTTGAGTCTATTCGTGAAGCATTAAAAAACAAGGAAGTGAGAATTGTCTTACCAGAAGGGGAAGAACCTCGTATTCTGCAGGCAACAAAACGGATTGTGAAAGAAACGAGCATTACACCAGTCCTTTTAGGGAATCCAGATAAAATTAGCATTTATCTTGAAATCGAAGGAATTACGGAAGGCTATGAAGTTATCGATCCGTCAAACTGCTCTTGTTTTGAAGAAATGGTTGCTGCTTTGGTGGAACGCCGTAAAGGCAAGATGACAACTGAAGAAGCTAGAAAAGTGCTGACGGAAGATGTCAATTATTTTGGTGTTATGCTGGTCTATCTTGGAAAAGTACATGGAATGGTTTCAGGTGCTGTCCATTCTACGGCTGCAACTGTCCGTCCAGCTCTTCAAATTATTAAAACTCTTCCGTGGGTTTCTCGTACATCTGGTGCTTTTTTGATGGTGCGTGGTGATGAGCGCTATGTCTTCAGTGACTGTGCTATCAATATTGATCCAGATGCTAGTATTCTAGCTGAAATCGCAGTTAACTCAGCGCTGACGGCTCAGATATTTGGCATTGATCCTAAGGTAGCTATGCTTAGCTATTCTACCAAAGGATCTGGTTTCGGGGAAAAAGTGGATAAGGTGGTTGAAGCGACGAAATTGGCCCGAGAAATGCGTCCTGACTTAGTTATTGATGGTGAGTTACAATTTGACGCAGCATTTGTGCCGGAAACTGCTGATCTAAAAGCTCCAGGAAGCCCAGTAGCTGGCCAAGCAACCGTTTTTGTCTTTCCAAATATTGAAGCTGGGAATATTAGTTACAAGATGGCAGAGCGTCTGGGTGGCTTTTCTGCGGTCGGACCGATTCTTCAAGGTCTCAATCATCCAGTGAACGATCTTTCTCGTGGCTGTAATTCAGATGATGTTTACAAATTGACTTTGATCACTGCTAGCCAAGCGGTAGGTCACTATTAAGAAAAAGATTCTGGGAAAAATATGCTGCTTCAAAGTTTGTAATCTAACAAACCAATGATTCAGTGCTGATGGTGCTCTTCCGTCGCTTTTCAATCTTGGAAAAGCATCAAAAAGAGGAGAACAAATTTTCTACATTTCTAACCTCAAACAGTTTGAAAGACTGTTTGACTCTTGTGGGGTGGAACGACGAACTGAATTAAAAAAGTTTAGTTCTGTTCCACTCCTTTTTTCAATTGCTTATGCTATACTAGATGATATGTTAGACTTGAAAAAATACGGAATTGAGATGTGGGAGGAAGACAAGATTGTTTCCTTCCGCCATAAATTATTAGCTTGGTATGATGAGCATAAGCGTGATTTGCCTTGGCGACGGACAAGCAACCCATATCGTATCTGGGTTTCTGAGATTATGCTGCAGCAGACTCGGGTAGATACAGTCATCCCTTACTACAAGCGGTTTCTTAAGTGCTTTCCAACAGTAGCTGATCTGGCTCAGGCTCCGGAAGACAGACTTCTGAAAGCATGGGAGGGACTGGGCTATTATTCCCGGGTCCGCAATATGCAGGTGGCCGCCCAGCAGATTATGTCTGATTTTGGTGGGACTTTTCCAGCTAACTATGAGGAAATCAGCAGTCTCAAAGGAATCGGGCCTTATACAGCGGGAGCGATTGCCAGCATCGCTTTTGGTTTGCCTGAGCCCGCAGTCGATGGCAATGTCATGAGGGTGCTGAGCCGATTGTTTGAAGTAGACTTAGATATTGGTCAACCTAGCAATCGTAAGGTTTTTCAGGCGATGATGGAAATATTGATTGAACCAGACAGGCCTGGAGATTTTAATCAAGCTCTGATGGATCTGGGGTCAGATATCGAAGCCCCTGTTAATCCTCATCCAGAAGACAGTCCAGTTAAAGAATTCAGCGCAGCTTATTTGCACGGAACCATGGACAAATATCCCATTAAGGCACCTAAAAAGAAGCCGATTCCGGTTTATCTGCAGGGCTTGATTATCGAAAATGAACAGGGACAATTCTTGCTTGAAAAGAATGAGGCGGCTGGTTTGCTATCTGGTTTTTGGCATTTTCCCTTGATTGAAGTCGAGGAATTTCAAACGGAAGATCAGCTGTCACTTTTTGAGGTTGCTGAAAATCAGCCTAGTCTGGGTTTATCACCCCAGGAAAGTTTTGAACAAGATTATGATTTGACTGTCGATTGGCAGCAGCAGTCGTTTCCAAAAGTGCAACATGTGTTTAGCCATCGCAAGTGGCATATCCAGCTGGCTTATGGTCAGGTTAAAGATAGTCAACATGCAGCGGCTGGGGAGGTCTTATGGCTTCATCCAGAAGATTTTGTCAATTACCCCTTTGCCAAACCTCAGCAGAAGATGTGGCAAGCATTTGAGCAGAGACAAACACGAAGTTAAAAAACTGAGAACCACTTGGTCTCAGTTTTTTTGAGCATTTTATAGGTTGCCGAAAGCCTTAATCTCCTCAGCTGTCATGGATGAATCACAGCGCACAGTGACTTGACCGCCTTCAGTGTGGAGAAATCCTGGTACGGTCGGAATGCTATATTCAGAGCGGAAGGCTTGCAGTTTATCCAACTCACCGCTTTCTTCACTGTTGATGAAGAAAATATGCGCCTTAGTATCAGCGACAACGCTAGCAAGAGTAGTAGCGAATTTACGGCAGTAAGGGCAAGTTTTACGACCGACGAAGAAGGTGGCTGTTTCTTTGTCAGCAATCGCCTGACGAGCTCGGTCTACAGTTGTAAGTTCTAAATCTTTAATGTTTTGAGCAAATTGTTGCATAAAAATCCTCATTTCTTTTGATAGAATTAGTATGCCATAAAATACAAAAAAATGCTTGATTTGGAAATGAAAAACCAGAGAAAGGAGAATCCGGTCTCTGGTTAATTAAGTTATAGCCTGGTCTTATTTGATAAACTCATTGATTTCTGCTTCGATAGCCGCAATTTTGGCATGAGCATCTTCATTTGAATCACCGACAACAGCGATGTAGAACTTGATTTTTGGTTCTGTTCCAGATGGGCGGACAGCAATCCATGAACCGTCAGCCAAGGCGTATTTGAGGACATCACTTGGTGGAGTTGTCAAAGCTGTAACGCTACCATCTGCAGCGGTAGAAGTCTGAGCCTTGAAGTCTTCTGTAACAGAAATAGCAGTAGCATTGAAGTCTTTCGGACCATTGTCACGGAATTTGCCCATAATAGCTTTGATTTGCTCAGCACCGTCAACACCAGACAGGGTCACAGAGATAGTCTTTTCAGCAAAGTAACCATACTCTTTGTAAATTTCTTCGATACCGTCAGCCAGAGTCAAGCCACGTGAACGGTAGTAGGCTGCAAGCTCAGCTACAACCAAAACAGCTTGGATAGCGTCTTTATCACGTACAAATGGCTTAATCAGATAGCCGAAGCTTTCTTCAAATCCCATCATGTAGGTGTGGTTGTGTTTTTCTTCAAATTCTTGAATCTTTTCAGCGATAAATTTGAAACCAGTCAGAACGTTGAACATGGTTGCGCCGTAGCTTTCAGCAATCTTAGTTACCAAGTCGGTAGAAACGATGGATTTGCAGAGAGCTGCGTTTGCTGGCAGAGTTCCAGCACTCTTATGAGCTTCTAAGATATATTTAGCCATGATAGCTCCGATTTGGTTACCAGAAAGGTTGAGGTAGCTACCATCTTTTTGCAGGACTTCGACACCGACACGGTCAGCATCTGGGTCAGTTGCTACAAGCACATCTGCACCAACCTTGCGACCTAATTCTTCAGCCAAGGCAAAGGCGGCCTGACTTTCTGGGTTAGGAGATTTAACAGTAGAGAAGTCTGGATCAGCGACAGCTTGTGCTTCAACGACTTGGACAGAGTCAAATCCTGCTTGAGCCAAAGCGCGACGAGCTAACATTTCACCAGTACCATGAAGAGGAGTATAAACAATCTTCATGTCTTTGCCGTATTCGTCAATCAGTTTTTGGTTGATGTTGACATCTTTGACTTCCTTAAGGTATTCAGTGTCAACTGCATCACCGATGACCTCAATCAAGCCAGAGGCTTTTTCTGTTTCAACATCAGCCACTTCGATAGCAAAAGGATTTTCAATCGCACGGATGTAGTCAGTCAGAGCGTCAGCATCGTGTGGTGGCATTTGCCCACCGTCTTCGCCGTAAACTTTGTAGCCGTTAAATGGAGCAGGGTTATGGCTGGCTGTAATCATAATACCAGCAAAGGTCCCCAAATGGCGCACTGCAAATGAAAGCTCTGGTGTTGGGCGTAGGCTTTCAAAGACATAGGACTTGATGCCGTGTTTGGCCAAAACAGCAGCGGATTCAAAAGCGAACTCTGGTGAGAAATGACGGGAATCGTAGGCGATGGCTACACCGCGTTTCTTAAACTCTTCACCTTTTTCTTCAATCAAGCGAGCCAATCCTTCAGTTGCTTGACGAACAACATAAATATTAATCCGATTTGTACCAGCTCCAATCAGGCCACGCATCCCAGCAGTACCAAACTCAAGGTTTGTATAAAATGCATCTTCCTTGGTTTTTTCGTCCATGCCTTCTAAATCTTCCCGAAGATAGTCAGGAAGTTCAGCGAAATCAAGCCATTTTTGGAAGTTATCTTGATAAGTCATAGGTGGAGTCTCCTTTGTATTTAAGATAGAAAATCAACTTGCGACTTTTCTCAGATTTGAGATAGAGCACAGGGATTTTCTGATTAATTTAATCGCTTTCATTGTAACATATTTTCATAGCTTTTGAAAGTGTCGACCTAAAAAATCCTGAAATACTTTTGAAAAATGAATAGTAGCGCAAAAGAAAAATAACCACACTAGATAGTCTGACACTCAGCAGTCTAAAAATAATCTGAGTTCGCATACCTTATAATAATGATAAAAAGCTAAGACAAAACCAGTCTTAGCTTTTAAATTATTGACTTTCAGTCCGTCTCGCTCCGTTAGGTGCGAGACAAATAAACC
>NZ_KQ968976.1:43445-44882 GCF_001578725.1 Streptococcus sp. DD04 | reverse complement strand
TGATGTGGGCTTATAGCCCTGGTACAAACCACCCGTCTAACGGGTGGTTATGATTTGGTTATCTTATTTATCGTCATTTTTCTTCTTTTCATATTCATCCAGACTGTCATTATATTTTCCTGATATAAATCCAAAGATGCCACCAAAAATAAAGTCCAATAAATCTCTAAATTTTTCAAAAAAGTAAGCAATTATGAAAATCATAACTATTCCAAGCAAAAATTCCATTATTATCTCCTATCTAAGCTTTACGCCATTTAATGAGTAATTCTTTAAATTCATCTTCTTTCCATAGTGAATAGCAAACTATTCCGCCTATAGTAGAAGAAACTAAAACACCCATTAAACTAGGATTCCTCTTTCTTGCTACTAGACGATTCACCTCATTTTCTGCATCTTCAAATAATCCGTAAGAAGTATACGACTCAGGCGAAAACACCGAACCCGCTTCAAAATTCATACCATAGTAGTTTACTTTACCATTTCCTTTTAACCCGAAGAATAGTAAAGACACAATACAAAGAACTAAAATCACTAATCTAGGTTTTAATTTTGGACTAATGTAATTCATAGTAGTGCTACTTACCTCGCTTTCTGAGATTGTTTTATTACCTTTAGAGCGTGCTCTTCCAAATGATTGGCACCCCGAAAACTTGGTTGCTACACTCACCATAAGCAGGAACGGTAGGGCTATAACTGAAAAAACAAACACAACCATACCCCAACTATTTTCCATATATTCCTCCATCTATTTAACTCGTTTGAACTCAAATGTTATTGAGTTACTACCAATAGTAATACCATTAGCAGGCTCCGCATTTTTATCTATGATATTTTCAAAATATAGTGTATCTTGGTCTTCAGAAAGAGTGGCAACTCCATAGATATTAGCACCATCAATGATTATCTTATCACCATCCTTTTTCCAAGTTGCATCAAATATCATTCCACTATCCATAACTAAAGTTCCATCTTCTTTAATTTCCATAGTAGCGTTAAAATGTAACTCATTCATTAGCATAGATAAGATATTACCACTTAGCTCATTGTCTGCTAATGAATTTATTATGCTTTTGGCATCTTCTCTTGTGTTTCCTTGATTAAATATATCTGTAGTCCAAGTACCTACAAATCTTTTTTCTGGAGTACAAGCGTTCAAAGTCATGAAAGCAAACAAAAGTATCATAACTTTAGCAATATTTTTGACTATCCTCTCCATAAATCACCTCTTTTTGTTTTGTTTCATCTCTAAAAACCCCTGCTACAATAAGGTTTGATCTTGTTTTAGTGAACGGTCGTCAACTAAAACAATGAAAAATCAAAAAATGCCAACCTGACAGAGCCTCTAAACCTTGTCAAATCAGCATTTTAAATATTTTTTATTGATAACTTTGATTGTTTTAACAAACGACCGTTTGCTAAAACTGTTGATGGATT
>NZ_KQ968976.1:42301-43425 GCF_001578725.1 Streptococcus sp. DD04 | reverse complement strand
CTATTTTTTTAGGGATTTGTCAATAATTTATAGGGTGTTTTTTCGGTTGATTTGGATATTATTTCTCTTGAGAACACTGTAAATGGTGGCAGTAGAAATATTGAGGCGACTGGCAATCTTTCGCACAGATAATTCTTTTTGCATGTATTCCTTGATTATTTGTTTTTCTTTGTTTCGAGATAGTCCTTTGTTGCCGAGTTTCACACCTTTTTCTTTAGCTTTGCGAAGTCCGTCTTTTGTGCGGTCTGAAATAGCTTGAAGTTCCCATTCCGCCACATATCCCAGCATTAAGCAAAAGAATTTTCCAGTTAAAGAATCTGTCTCAATATTTTCATGAATAGATTGAAGATGAATACCATATTTAGTTAAATCTTCAATAATAGCAGAGAGGTGAAACATCTTTCTGGTAAGCCTATCTAATTTATATACGACAAAATTTGTTTTAACGCCTTGCTGGGCGTATTTTTTCTCTATTTTCAAAGCTTTGTCAAGTTGTGGGCGGTCTTGATTTCCGCCTGAATCTTTTTCGATATAGAGCTTGTCGCAGAATTTAAGGGCTTCTGTTTGAACAGATAATCCTAATTCTTGCCGATTATCTGTTGAGCTAACGCGAGCATATCCGATAGTGATCGAAGTTTTATCTTTGTATTGTTCAATATTTTTCTTCACATTTTCCTCCTTGCTTTACTATTGTAGCAGAGTAGCTATATTTTAGAAGATTGTTGAGGTAAAAGAAAAGACCCACAGTTTTCGCTAGTCTAATGAATTCTGTATTGTTAGTATTAGTAGTGCACATTGTATCTTATATTATTTAATTCACGATGTTGCTATGAATTTTTTAAAAATAGAATCTATTTTCAGATTGAAGAAAAAATCCATTTTGGACAATTTTCTTCAATCTTTTTCTTTTACTAGAGAAAGTAAAAAAAACTCTTAAAAATAGCATTACATCAGCATTTCTAAGAGTTCTCACTATATGGTAGCCAACCTCCAAAAGGACAATTTTTTAATTGTTGATAGGGTTTGTCTCCGTTCTGAAAATAGATTCTATTTTTTCTTTTTTAGAAGATTGAATATCCTACTTCTATAAACTATCAAAAAATACATTCCGACACATACAATTG
>NZ_KQ968976.1:37483-42230 GCF_001578725.1 Streptococcus sp. DD04 | reverse complement strand
TCCCTTTACTCTGGATTTAGAAAAATTCCTAATAATAAAATCTGGAATTTGAAGAAGCGTAAAGAATAAGAGTAGCAAATTTAATATTTTTATACTTTTCGAATAAATAGGGTTTTTAGATATTTTTGGAAGAGTAAATAAAAACAACAAAATAAAGAACATTTGAACTGTACTGTAAATAAAATGAATCCAACCAGAAATAGTTAGCCCGCTTATGTTATCCATAAAGCCTGTCACCAAATCGCCTGTCCACAGAATAAAGTGTGTATAAAAATTGATGAATGATGACACTATTGAAGCTATCATAATTGAAATAATATTATCTTTTATATAACCAGAAATCTTATATACTAGGCTAAAAAACACAACATTAAAAGTTGTTAAAATAAAGACATCACCAAACCATATGCTTGTGTACTTAATTAACGGCAAATCATATTTATTTCCTATTACCGCATTGTCTATTTCAGCAAAAATAATCATAGGTAAAACCATTGAAACAAAAATTGCCAGTGATATATAGAGACCAATGCCGTTTGCTAATTTGTTGTTTTTCGTAATCTTCTCCTTATTTTTCATTATATCATAGAAAAACTCTTGTAACCAATTCAAATAAAAGAACCACTGTGAAAACACAAATATTAAAGTTAGGATTTGAAATATAATATATGCAACAAACCAACTTTTGGAATAGGAGAAAATTAAATATCCAAAAACAACTTGAGCTGATATATGAATAATCATGAAAAATATTGCTTTAATATGATTAACATTTATCATTCTTCCACCGTCCAAGAAGAAATTATCAACTTTATGAATTTTTATCATTAAATAATTTTCCCAATTTAGCACATCTTTTCCTAAAATTTCATTAATCTTATTCTCTAAATACCTAAGTCGTGCGCTATTTAAAATTAAATAATACAGTGAACCAATTGTCATAGCAAAAGTATAGGTGCTAATAATTGATAAAAAGAATATACCTATTATCTTTATATTATTATCAATTGGTATTTTATCACTTTTTATAGCTTCATATATAGTTAATAGTAATCCTAAAATAGAGACTGAAATACTGCTCATATTATCATTTTTGTCAAATTTTTCCATATAATAAAAAAGTTCTTTTTTAGCATAATCATACTCTAATTTTAAAACTGATAAGTGCTCATCTTTACTATTAATATTCGACATGATACCCTCCTAACAAAAAATCAACCAAATTATACCGTCTTCATATCTAAACAATGGTAACACTATTATATTTTCGTAATTTCCAACCGAACTAAAATTTCAAATCTTCACCAATTCCTTAAAGCTAGCCAGCACCTAGAACTGCCTCACATAATATAATATTAACCTGCACAGGTGTTTCCTTTAGCTCTTTTCGAAACTTCTCCCCCAACTCCCTAAAAAACTCATCATCAGTTTCAATCTCTAAAATCTCAATCAGGGCTTTGGCGGTATCTGTTAAATGGAAGGCACTGTATTCAAAAGTTATTCGTTCATCAGAATCAGTGGAGAACGTTAGAACTAGGTTATCATTCTGGAAGCCAGATAGTTCACCTTTTTCTATAATTATCTCATGTCTGCCACCACCAGAAATTAACCCATATTCAATCAGGCGTGAAACTTCATTACCTTTAACACCGTATTTAGTGAACAAATCCAAAAAGTCAGCGTGTGAGATTAAGTAGTGGTCTAAAACAGTTTCACCCGAAAACTCATCAAAAGAATTGTCATAAAAAGTAAATGGTGCTATTTTTCTGAACAGTTGAAGTTCTTCTTCTGAAAAACGGTTTAAGTCTTGAGTAATGCGCTTCGAATAACCGTTAGCTCGTGACACGAGCTCTTCTAATGGTTTTGAGACAACTTCTGTTTCTTGGCTAAAATCTGGCTCAATATACTGTTGCTGTTTGTTGTGCTGGCAAGCTAAAGCATAAAATAAGCACTCAGCCAGAAAAAGATAAGGTCGGTTTTGGTGGTTGAACTTGTAAGCTTGCTTCAAGCCTAATAAAACGGACTTTGGCAGATTTTGCGATTCTTCTATTAGGTCAAAAAAATCCTCTAAAACATCAGCCAACAAGAACTTATTTTCTCTGTAGTTGGTGTCGCTTAATCGCTTCTCAGTTTGAAAAATGTAGCTGGAAAAGCCTTTTTCTGTTATCTCATCTTGGACGATCCCGTAAAGGGTTCGTCCTTTATTTTGGCCTGTAAATAATTTATTGAAACTTGTGTCTGCCAGATAAGCCAAAGAGTCTGCATGTAAGACGAGTGATAAGCCGACACTAACTTTCTTTCTATCAGACCAAGTTGTTTTATTGGCGTGTTTTAAAACAATAGAAAACAGACTAGGAATGTCAAACATCAAGCACCTCCGAAACTGGCAAGATTTTAGCACAATTATTGGCAACAAATCACGCTTGGACTTTTCTATAATAAAGCCATAAGTTAGCTAACTTAAAACAATTATATCAAAATTAAAGGAGAAATCTCATGAATTTACTACAAAAATCAACTAAAGAAACGGCTCTGGCTCAAATCGCAAATCCGTATCAGTTAGCAGTTGCTAAAGAGCTTAGTCGTAAGATGGCCAGCACTCAAGCACAGGAGCTCTTAGCTTCAGATATTCTTTTTAAAATCGGCAATCTTGCTTTAATTCAAGCTGAGATTATTAAGAATAATCCTGAAGCATTGGCTTATACAGATTATGTTATTCGAGCATTTACTCACTACACTACTGAGAAATTAAAATAGGAGTATTATGATGAATATCTTTCTTATTCTTTCCATTATTTTTGTAACTTCGTATTTGCTAGTTTCGATTTGGGATTTTCTAGATGAAGAAGACGATACAGCACCAGAAGAACAGGCTTTGGCGGAGTTCCTCCAGCGCCGCCAAGAAATTCAAGAAGCCTACCTAATCGCCCAAAAAGAATTGTTTAAACGGCGTAAGTTTTAGCCTTATTTGGACTAGACAAAAGGACAAAATATGTTGAAATATACTACTGTTTCAAAGTCTAAAAATCATTCCAATCGCTTCAAAAACTGAGGTAAGCGAAATTTAACTTTTACCTAATTTTCTTGTATAACTGGCATCAGAAAGGAGATCAGCCGAATGAAGAAAATATTGGTTTATATTTTAGGATTTTTTGCCTGCGCTTGGCTAGTCAACTGGGCGGTTAAACTTCTAATGGAAGTTTGGCAAGTCTTATTTATAGGAGCTATCCTCATCTTCGTTGGCTGGTTTACCTTTCGGATTATTAAATCTAAAGAATGGAGGTAAAGATGAAACGGAAGTTTGAGGTCTTATCTTGGAGCGAGTTTCACTGGCAGCGACCGTTTGAGATAGATGATGTCAAAGCTATGTTAGGGCAACTTGTCGGGTTAAGTCGGCGTAAAGCAGTAATCTTTGAAATTCGAATCAAACAAAATAAGGTGCGCTATTTATTGGGAACAGAAGATCAAGACCGACCGTATATCCACCAGTTAATTCAATCACACCGTAAGATTCAGTTTTCTAAAGCTCCTAAACGTGAAGTGATGACTAGCGCTCGTCTAGTAAGAATCAAACAATCTCATTATGCTCTTAAAACTGATTCAGTGGAGAATATGATTCGTTCCAGTTTGTCTCTGGCGAAAATACTCCAGCCAGATGAGACAGTAACGGTTCAGCTAGTGCTAGGCACAGGTTCACCACCTCGCCCGCAGCCAAAAGACTTGCCGAATTTATCTGCTAAGTGGTATCAAGTGATTACCAACAATGTCCCTGAACTCTCCGAAAGCTCCAAGAAGCTTATGCGCCAAAAGTTGAATCAGTCTACTTTTAAATGTGAAATCAGACTTGGTGTCAGTTCACGCAGTATTTTACGAGCCAAAGAGTTTTTTGCGAGCTTGTTGAGTAGCTTTAGGATGTTAGAAACTACAGCTACCATCGAGCTAAAGTCTTTGGCTGTTCAGGGGTTCAACCATGCGCAACCGCCTTGGTCTTATCCTTACAGTTTGGCAATCTCAGACCTCGCTTGTTTTTTGCTTCTGCCAACTGGCGAAGAACAGATAGCTGGTATTCCTAACGTTCACCCCAAATTAGTGACACCGCCCTTGGGTTATAACCTAAATCGAAATAAAACGAGAAGTCTGGCGCAAACGGTTGAAAGTCAACCAAGACCAATTCAAATTTCAGCTCAAGCTGGCAAAAAGCACACCGTTTTTCTCGGCTCAACTGGTTGCGGCAAAACCACCGCTATGAGTCATTTGATTTTATCAGATATAAAATCTAAACATCATAGCGTAGTTGTGGTGGATGCCAAAGGTCAACTTACTCATGAACTATTAGAGCGCACGCCAGCTGAGCACGATGAAGATATAGTAGTCATCTCGCCAACTGCCAAACGAGTTGTTGGTATAAACCCTTTTGAACTAACTAAGCATGGTATCGAGCCAGAAGTTATCGCAGACTATCTGTTGGAGCTATTTAAAGGGTTATATCCTGAACATTTTGGAATTTACTCACTGGATATTCTATCACATAGTTTTTTAACTCTTGCTAGGATTCCAAACACTTCTTTAGTGATGTTACCAAGTTTGCTCACTAATCAGTCCTTTCGAAACAAACTATTAAGAGAGTTAAAAGACCCAATCGGGCTGGAAAGTTTTTGGAACTGGTTTGAACTGCTTAGTGAAGCTCAACGTCACCAGATGTTAAACCCCATTTTGAACAAATTCCGACAGTTTTTGCTTCGCCCGC
>NZ_KQ968976.1:25498-37450 GCF_001578725.1 Streptococcus sp. DD04 | reverse complement strand
TTGTATTGATTCCCCTTAATAAAGCGGTAATTGCTTCAGAATCTGCGAAACTCATCGGTAGCCTAATCACTTCCATGCTCTGGATGTTAATTTTACGCCAGTCTTCGGTTGAGCCAAGCAAACGCCAATCGGTCTTTATCTATATTGATGAGACACCGACTTTCTTAGGAATCCCTAACGCTATTTAGATGAAGCACTTTCGCAATCTCGCCAGTTTAATGTTGGCTGGAATATTGGCTTTCAACACCTTGCCCAAATGTCGCCTCAGTTAAAAGCTGGAATTGAATCCAATGTCGCAAATAAAATTGTTTTTGGCTTAAATCTTGATGAAGCTCGCGACATGGCAAAATATACTCTGGAGATTAATAAAGAAGATTTTTACAGCTTACCGCCATTTTGGGCATATATTAGAACAGAAATCTCTCCTAATACCTACCGCTGGCTTATCGGTAAAACCTACCCACCTAAACCAAAAATTAGAGATAGTCGGACACCATATCTAAATAGCTTAACTAAATATGGGCAAGATAGTTCAACCCTTGAAGCCGAATTTGAAAGCTATGCTTTTGTAAAACCGGTCTCAAAAGATAACAATCCACCGCAACAACTAACAGATTTTGGACGCAAAAAGCGTTCCAATCGGTCTTCGAATCGTGTTGATGAAGAAAATCCGTCTGCCCCTGATAAATAATGGTTTTTAGGATTTTTACTCATACGACTTACTCCGTAACTATACACATTTTGCGGAGAGCACACCTTTAAATTTAATGGAGAACAAAACAGATGAAATGGAATCAATTAACAAATGAAGATACGCAAATTCTATACTTTTTAAATCAGGCTAGATATGCCACTACCAACCAACTAGCTAGACTCTTTTTCGCGGATAGCGCTCGATTTGAAACCGCTATTCGTCGGGCTAATTTTACCGCGCAAAGTCTTAAACAAGCTGGCCTAATTTCGCACTTGAAACGTAGAATTGGTGGCGTGCGTCGGGGCTCGTCTTCCTATATCTGGCAAATTACTTTTCAAGGGCTAAAGCTCCTTAAAAGTCAAGATGACAGTATTATCTTGCGCTATAAAAATCAATATGAACCAACTCAGCACCACGTTGAACATACTTTAGCAATTACGGAAATCTTTGTTGAGACACTAGAAACCGTTCGAGATTCAGAAAAACTATCGCTTGAAACTTTTTCTTTTGAGCCGAACTCTTGGCGCAGCTACCAAAAACTTTCTGGTATGGGTAGAACTCTAAAGCCGGATGCTTATTTAGAGCTAGTTAGTCAAGAATATGAAGATCATTACTTTTTAGAAATAGACCGAAGCACCGAAAGCCTATCTAGAATTGTGAACACTTGTAAAAAATATATTGAATACTATCGCTCGGGTATTGAACAGCGACAAAAGGAAGTTTTCCCATTTGTGCTCTGGATAGTGCCAGACGATAAGCGCAAACTCGCTATCTCGAAAGTTATTCAAAATGAACTATATAACTTTTGGGAACTGTTTACTGTCATAACACTTGAAGAATACCCAGATTATATCAAGGGAGGAATAGCTAATGAATCAAAAGAATAAAGACCGAGACTCAAACCAGCCCTCACGCACCGCCGATGAAATTTGTCGAATTGGTCGAACGACTTACTTAATCCGCCACCGTTTTACTGGAAATCGCAATCTTGAAAATGTCCTAGAAAGGTTGATTTTAAGCGACAAATCACTACTTTAACAGTAGCAAAAAATGGTATAATAGAAGTATAAGGTGTGTGAACTCCAAAAGGAGAAAAACACATGAACAGAACTTTGACAATTTCAGATTATAGACAAGTAGATACTTCAAAACTTTCAGATATTACGGTGGTTTATTGTCGCTTAAGTCAAGACGACGGGCTGGACGGAGATAGTAACTCAATTATCAATCAGAAGAAAATTCTACTTGATGTAGTTGCAAGAGAAAATCTCCCTAATCCTATTTTGTTTGTCGATGATGGCTTTAGTGGCACAAATTTTGACCGTCCGGCTATTTCGGAAGCCTTGCGTTTGGTGGAAAATCGGCAAGTTTCAAACTTCATTGTCAAGGATTTGAGCCGTTTGGGGCGGTCTTATATCAAGGTTGGACAACTAACGGAAATCACCTTTCCTAGTTTTGACGTCCGCTTCATCGCCTTAAATGATGGCGTAGATTCGAATAAGCCTAATGAAACTAATTCTATTTTCTTGCCAATCAAGAGTTTAATGGATGAAATGTATGCGGCAGATACCAGCAAGAAGATTAGAGCAGTCGTGCAATCTAAAGCGAGAGCTGGCGAGCGTGTCACAGTAAATCCACCTTATGGCTACCTCAAAGACTCCAGCGATTCTAAAAACTGGATTATTGACCCAGTTGCCAGTGAAGTCGTGAAGCGGATTTTTCAGGAAGCGAAAAGTGGAAAAAGTCTCTCAGAGATTGCGAAAGGATTAGCAAACGACAAAATTTTTAAACCAGACCGCCACCGAATCGAAATCGGTCTGAAACCTATTTCCGCCCGTTCAAATGTGGAAACTTTGCCGTATTTTTGGACGCGAGAAACCCTAAGCGCTATCTTAGGCCGTGAAGAATATCTTGGTCACACGGTTAATCTCCGCACACGGACAAAATCTTATAAAGACAAACGTAAGGTGGATAATCCAAAGGAAGGTTGGTTGGTTTTCAAGAATACCCATGAAGCGATTATAGACCAAGAAACTTTTGATGTTGTCCAGAAGATGAGGAGTCATAAGCGGTCTAATCAACGGTATAAAAATCGGGCTGGTCACGAGAATTTGTTTGCGGGGTTGGTTTTTTGTGGAACTTGTGGGCGAAAGCATTATTTTTGCCCACAAGAGAAAAACGGACTTAACCACGACCACTATAAGTGTTCTGGCTACCGCAAACCGATTGATGGTTGCGAAAATCCACACTACATTCAAAAATCCGCTTTGATCGAGATTGTAAGCGATAAACTCCGTCAAACGATCCACGATTGCCAATTAGACCAAGAAGCCTTTTTAAAGAAGCTAGAACAACAAAGCCAAGCTCAATTCAGCAAAGATAACAAACGTCAGCAACTGAAACTTCAAAAGGATGAATACCGCTTTAAAGAAATAGACCGAATTATCCAACAGCTCTATGAAGATAATCTACTTGGTAAAATTTCAGATGAACGCTTTGTGAAGTTAAGTCAGAGCTATGAAGAAGAACAGTGTCAGCTCCAAACTTCCATTTCTGACTTAACAGAAAAACTCGCCAAACAACAAGAAGATAGCTTGAATATCTCCAAGTTTATGGCGAGAATTTCCAAATATACAGAGCTACCAAAACTAACCGTTGAGATAGTGAATGAGCTGATTGATAAGATTGTGATTCATAAACCAACTAGCACGAAACGCAATCGCATTATCCAAATTGACATTTATTACAATTTCATCGGGAAACTAAACAACGAAAAAAGCGAGCCAAACGACTTGGCTCGCTAATATTAACCCAAATAACTAAACTGCTGTGTGTCAGATCAGCTCTGGGTGATTATTTTTTGACCTTTTCAAGTGCGGGCACAATAGCGACGGTAAGAATGGCAGAAATGACCATTTCAGAAATAGAATTGGCTGATAGAACAAGTGCGAGCATCGCTTGAATATCTCCATTGTAAACAGCTGAAAATAGGATGAAAATTCCACCAAGAACAAAGACGGTGTTGGTCATAGAGCCTACTGCACCAGCAAGCACTAACCCCGGCTTGTTTTTCATCCATTTATAGACAAAGTAGGGAGTAATCCCAATCAGAATTCGTGGCACCATAGCAATCATTAAAGAATTAAGATTCCCATTTGGTACAAAAGGGCTGAAAAGATAACTAGTCGGCAGGAGAACCAGAGTATTTGTCACGACACTAATCAGTCCCATTAAGGTTCCTAGTATAGCTCCGATGCGAGGTCCGTAGATGATGCTGGCGATAATGACCGGAATGTGGATAATGGTCGGCTTAATCGGAACTGGCAGCAGATTGAAAATGACGGAGCTCAGCAAATGGAGTACCAGCATAATAGCAAAAAAGATGGCAATTTGGGCAACACTAGATTGTTTTCTCATTTATAATTTCCTTTACTTTTTCTATAATCGTATTTATATCAGCCAGAGCACCTGTCCCGTGGTCCCCGCAAGCTAGGACAGCTTCACGTGGTTCAATTATTTCCCAGCCAAATTGTTTCAATCTTTCCAGATTGTGTTGGGTCAAGGGATTTTCGTACATTTTGGTATTCATAGCCGGGGCGATGACTTTTTTGACATGAGAGGGTAGAGCAAGGGCAGTCGCAGTTACCATATTGTCTGCCAGCCCATTGGCTAGCTTGGCGATGGTATTGGCTGTAGCAGGAGCGACTAAGAAGAGATTCGTCTTCTTGGCAATTTCAATATGGTTCACCTTGTCTGGCCAAGGTTCTTCCATAATGTCAAGGGTGACAGGATTTTTTGATAGTACCTGCAGGGTCAGTGGGGTGATGAAGTGACTGGCAGCTTCCGTCATGAGAATAGACACGGTATAGCCCAACTTCCCAAGCTGACTAGTAATATCCGCAGCTTTATAGGCAGAAATGCTACCTGTGACTGCGAGGGTGATCTGAATCATAGTCTGCCTCCTTTCTGGATATGGTCTAGCAGCTTTTCAGCAATATCTTCCTTGGAAAAAGCTTCTGTGACAGTGTCTTGCCCTACGAGATAGGCATGGTGAAGACCGCTTGAAATTTCAGCCAAATCATTGGCGACAATCAGTTCAGCCTGATTTTTTATTAGGCTGGATCTAGCAGTAGTAAGCAGTTCTTCTTGCGAAACATCTACCAATAGTTTAAATCCAATTAGTCGAATATTTGGATTCCATTCTTTGACCTTGCTAATGATTTTGGGATTTTTCTTGAGGAAAAGCACTTGGTAGTCATCAGCAGAAGAAATCTTGCTCTGGGAGTTGCTTTTATCCAGAAATTCTGTCATATCTGAACTAGCAAGAACCTCTTCGAATCCTGCCATATAAATCGGCTTGTAGTCTGAAACAGCCATGGAGTGAATGAGTACATCATGGGCTGGCACCAGCTCCCTCATAGCCAATAGCAACTGGTTGGTATTTTCGATCATTCTAATCGTTAATTGTTCGTGCGGGGCAGGCTTGACAGCTTTTTCAGTCGTTAGCAAAGTTACTGTGGCACCGTTGGCTAAACAATGCTCAGCAATAATTTTTCCAAGCTGGCCTGTCGAATGATTGGTAATAGAGCGGACTTGGTCGATTTTTTCGCTAGTTCCGCCAGAAGTAATCAATATGTTCATAGACTTATTTTACAAGAAAAAAAGAATTAAGTAAAATAAAATTCATTCAAAACAGTCTCGTATGAACAAAATTTTTTCTTTGAGAGAATATGGACGATGATAAATCAATAGAACTCAAAAGACGTAATTACCGAACATTATACATGTAATGGAAATTAATCGTGCAGATTTAATTATTTTTTGTTATAATCGTTATATTAAGTGATAGAGGAGTTCCTAATGAAAACAGATATCGAAATTGCTCAGAGTGTTGACCTGCAACCTATTGTTGATGTGGTGAAAAAAATTGGTATCGACTATGATGACTTAGAACTATATGGTAAGTACAAGGCTAAGCTCAGCTTTGATAAGATTCGTGAGGTTGAAAAAAATCCTGTTGGAAAACTGATTTTGGTGACAGCGATCAATCCAACTCCAGCTGGAGAAGGCAAGTCCACGATTACCATTGGACTGGCTGACGCACTCAACAAAATTGGCAAGAAAACCATGATTGCTATCCGCGAACCGTCTTTGGGGCCTGTTATGGGAATCAAAGGAGGCGCAGCTGGAGGCGGTCACGCGCAAGTTCTACCCATGGAAGATATAAATTTGCATTTTACTGGTGACATGCACGCCATTACGACTGCTAATAATGCTCTGTCTGCTCTCATCGATAATCATTTGCATCAGGGAAATGAGCTGGGTATCGACCAGCGCCGTATTATCTGGAAGCGGGTAGTTGACCTGAATGACCGCGCTCTTCGCCATGTGACAGTTGGACTTGGCAGTCCGGTTAATGGTATTCCACGGGAAGATGGTTTTGACATTACAGTTGCCTCTGAAATTATGGCGATTCTTTGCTTGGCAACGGATATTGAAGATTTGAAAAAGCGCTTGGCTAACATTGTCATTGGTTATCGCTATGACCGCACGCCAGTTTATATTCGTGACCTTGAGGTAGAAGGAGCCTTGGCTTTAGTCTTGAAAGATGCGATTAAGCCAAATCTAGTTCAGACTATTTACGGGACACCAGCCTTTGTTCATGGCGGACCGTTTGCCAATATCGCCCATGGCTGTAACTCGGTCTTGGCGACTAGTACAGCGCTGCGCTTAGCTGATTATACAGTGACTGAAGCTGGATTCGGTGCGGATCTTGGTGCTGAGAAGTTCCTCAATATCAAGACTCCAAACTTGCCAACTTCTCCAGATGCAGTCGTGATTGTGGCAACCTTGCGTGCGCTCAAGATGAATGGTGGTGTGGCTAAGGATGCACTTACTGAAGAAAATGTTGAGGCGGTACGTGCTGGCTTTGCCAATCTTAAACGTCACGTTGAAAATATCCGTAAGTTCGGTATTCCAGTGGTAGTAGCCATCAATGAATTTATTTCAGATACGGAAGCTGAAATTGCTACGCTTAAGGACCTTTGTGCAGAAATTAAGGTTCCAGTTGAGTTAGCTAGTGTCTGGGCTGATGGTGCCGAAGGTGGTGTATCTCTGGCTGAGACTGTAGTCAAAACTATTGATGAAACTCCAGCGCACTACACTCGCCTTTATGATAATGACTCAACGATTGAAGAGAAGATCGAGAAGATTGTCACTGAAATCTATCGTGGTTCAAAAGTGAACTTTGAGAAAAAAGCGCAGACTCAGATTCGGGAAATTGTTAAGAACGGCTGGGACAAGCTGCCAATCTGTATGGCCAAAACACAGTATAGCTTCTCAGACAATCCTGCTGCGCTGGGCGCGCCAGAAAACTTTGAAATTACCATTCGTGAATTGGTACCAAAACTTGGGGCAGGCTTTATCGTGGCTCTGACAGGCGATGTCATGACCATGCCAGGATTGCCAAAACGTCCTGCAGCACTCAATATGGATGTTGCAGCAGACGGCACAGCGATTGGTTTGTTCTAAAGCCAATTATAAAGGCTCTAACGAGCCTTTTTTGGTATAATAGTGGAAATGCTAAGAATATGGAGGTATTATGAATATTAGACTAGCTAAGCCGTTGGATGCAGCAGCCTTGCTAGCCATCTATGCGCCTTATGTAGAGAATACAGCCATCACTTTTGAATATGATGTTCCGACCGTAGAGGATTTCGCAAATCGGATCGAAAAAATATTGGAAAAATATCCTTATCTGGTAGCGGAAGAAGACGGTGTAGTCTTAGGTTATGCCTATGCTTCGACTTATTATGCACGTGCAGCCTATGATTGGGCGGTAGAATTATCCGTCTATGTCAGCCAAGATGCTAGAGGAAAAGGAGTTGGCAGCAAGCTTTATGATAAACTTGAAGACATGTTAGATCAGATGGGCTATATCCATTTTCTAGCCTGTATTTCTTTGCCTAACCAAGATAGCCTAGCTTTTCATGCCAAGCGAGGTTATCAGCAAGTTGCGCATTTACCTAAAATTGGCTATAAATTCGAACGTTGGCATGATATTGTTTGGCTGCAAAAGTCCTTGGACAAGGTAACTGAACCTATTAAACTTTTAAAAAAAATGGAGTGGAAATGATGAAAAAGAAACATTTATTAATAACTCTTCTAAGCATTGCCCTTTTGACTTTGAGCGGCTGTCAGGCCGTTGAAAATTGGTTTAAAAATGCCAAGGAAGAATGGCTGGGGCTAGAGATGACGGTTCGCACTTATGATGAAAATTCCCAGCTCATTGACCAGATGTCTGGCAAGTCCCTGTCCATCTCGCGTAACGAGGAGTTTGACTCGGTTGATGCGGAAGGAAATTCCAAGGAGGATTCATCTGTTCTCAAAATTACCTTAGGTAAGTATGAGATTGACCATGTAGGCTCTTCTTTGATTGCAGAAGAAAAAGGCTTGAAAGATGTGTTTGCTCAATATCAAAAGACGGCAGATGTTGAGGAAAATAGCCACTCAGTTCCTGTTTTGAATCGTATGATTTCATCTTTTAAAAACGAGTTTACTGGTAAGAAAAAGGTTATTCTGATTCGCTCGCAAAATGGTACTCCGCTGGCCGCCTATGCCGGTGACCGCGTCTCTCTTGATAAATCAGATGCTCCCAAAACTTCTGAATTGCTGATTGATGGCAAGAGGCTAGTGATTTACCGCTGTGACTACACTATTTATGACCGCGAATTGCTGGAGTAAGTTATGAATGTAGAAGAATTAGCAGAAGAGTTAAAAATGGTAGCCAAACCTGATGATGCGGTAGCTATGAAAGCCTATATGAAAAATAAATTTGAGTTTCTAGGAGTCAAGACTCCGGTCAGGCGGAAACTCGCAAAGGCTTTTTTCAAACATCAGATGGACTCAGTCATTGACTGGAATTTTATAAATGAAGCTTGGAATAATCCCTATCGAGAATTACAGTATGCTGCGTTGGATTATCTGGAGATTCGCAAGAAACTCTTGACTCCATCTGACTTGCCACACTTGAAAAAGTTGGCCCAAACAAAATCTTGGTGGGATACCATTGACTTTTTGGACCGCTTGGTCGGGTCAATCATTGCTCGATTTCCAGAAGCCAAAGAGATTATTTTGGCTTGGAGTTGCGATGAGGATATCTGGCTGCGGCGCTTGGCCATCGATCATCAGCTGCTGCGAAAAGAAGAAACAGACACGGAGCTGTTGGAGAAGATTTTAATAAATAACCTTGGTCAAACAGAATTCTTTATTAACAAGGCCATCGGTTGGGCGCTGAGAGATTATTCCAAAACCAATCCAGACTGGGTCAGAGATTTTATCGAACGGCATCAGACAGAAATGGCTGCGCTTAGTATTCGAGAGGGAAGTAAGTATTTATAAAAATTCTAATAATCTGTCTGTCTTGACATTTTCTATGTGATAGCTTATGATAGATAAGTGCGATGAGTCGATATGCAGATTTTCTGCAAATTGAAGCATGGGAGGTCATAACGCAGGAGCGGACCTTGATCGGTTGTGTGAACCTGCTGATCACACGAAAGTGCCCTTATCCCCAGTCTACGGATTGGGGATTTTCTATTGCTCTTGATGAAACAACTTCGCAGAAGGCAGTTGAGTCGTAGAGCAGTGGATGCAGTTTTGTCCGCAAGGACAAAAACTGTAAACTTTGAAAGTTCTCCTAGAGAGACGAACCCATTGGTCGAAGCCGAGCTTAGAGACATTGATACTGATAGGTGCAGCGTTGTGAGCGCTATAGTCAAAGTTGAGCTTAGAACAGCAGAAACATTTTGCCTAAAAATGCACATCATATTCTTCAGAAATATTTGCATTTTTCCTTAAAAATAGTATAATACTAACAATACACAAATTTTTTGAAAATTCAGAGAGGTTATCGCATGGGATATACAGTTGCTGTTGTTGGTGCCACTGGTGCCGTTGGCGCTCAAATGATTAAAATGCTGGAAGAATCTAGCCTTCCGATTGATAAAATACGCTATTTGGCTTCTGCTCGTTCAGCTGGTAAAGTTCTCCAGTTCAAGGGACAGGATATTACCATCGAAGAGACAACTGAGACAGCCTTTGAAGGTGTAGATATTGCTCTCTTCTCAGCTGGTGGCTCTACCTCAGCAAAATACGCTCCATACGCTGTTAAGGCTGGCGCAGTGGTGGTAGACAACACCTCTTATTTCCGTCAAAATCCTGATGTGCCGCTGGTCGTTCCTGAGGTCAATGCCCACGCGCTGGATCAACACAAGGGAATTATTGCCTGCCCTAACTGTTCGACTATTCAGATGATGGTGGCTTTGGAGCCTGTCCGTCAACAATGGGGACTGGAGCGTATCATCGTGTCCACCTATCAGGCTGTTTCTGGTGCCGGTATGGGGGCAATTCTTGAAACTCAGGGGCAGTTACGCTCTATCCTCAATGACGGTGTTAATCCTAAAGATGTAGAGGCTAATATCCTGCCTTCTGGTGGCGACAAGAAGCATTATCCGATTGCCTTTAATGCCCTTCCACAAATCGATCTCTTCACTGACAACGACTACACTTACGAAGAGATGAAGATGACCAAGGAAACCAAGAAAATCATGGAAGACGATTCCATTGCTGTTTCTGCGACCTGCGTCCGGATTCCTGTTCTCTCTGCCCACTCTGAGTCTGTTTACATCGAGACCAAAGAAGTAGCACCAATTGAAGAAGTCAAGGCGGCTATCGCAGCCTTCCCAGGAGCTGTTCTGGAGGATGATGTGGCTCATCAAATCTATCCGCAAGCGGTTAATGCAGTTGGTAAGAAAGAAACCTTTGTTGGCCGGATTCGCAAGGATCTAGATGCAGAAAAAGGGATCCACATGTGGGTAGTTTCAGATAATCTCCTTAAAGGAGCAGCTTGGAATTCTGTCCAAATCGCAGAAACTCTGCACGAGCGCGGCTTGGTTCGTCCTACGGCAGAAGTTGTTTTTGAACTAAAATAAAACTTATCTACTAAAAATATAGGAAAGGGGTACGAGCAGCCTATAGCTGATTACTGCTCTTCCTATATTTTCTTATAGCTTCGCAACTAAAGGAGGAGAGACATGTCCATTACAGATTTAAAAGACGCAAGAATCATTACCGCCCTAGTCACGCCCTTCAAAGAAGATGGAAGTATCAACTTTGAAGCTCTTCCAAAGCTGATTGAGCATCTGTTAGCGCATCATACAGAAGGAATTCTTCTAGCTGGAACGACAGGGGAAAGCCCAACCTTGACTCACGAGGAAGAACTTGAGCTCTTTTCAGAAGTCCAGCGTATTGTAGCAGGACGTGTGCCTTTGATTGCCGGAATTGGGACCAATGACACGCGAGATTCAGTCCAATTTGCTCGAGAAGTAGATGAATTTGGTGGCTTTGCTGCTGGTTTAGCCGTCACGCCTTATTATAACAAACCTACTCAAGAGGGACTTTATCAGCATTATAAGGCGATTGCCGAAGCATCAAATCTGCCCATTATTGTCTATAATATCCCCGGTCGGACCGTTGCTGGACTAACTGTAGAAACTTCCTTGCGTCTGGCTAAGTTACCTAATATCATTGCCATTAAAGACTGCACGGGAGTAGATACAATTGCTAGATTAGTCGAAAATGCGCCAAAAGATTTCTTGGTCTATACAGGCGAAGATGGCCAAGCCTTTCATGCTAAAGCACTCGGTGCGCAAGGCGTTATTTCAGTAGCGGCTCATACTAATGGAGATGATTTTTATAATATGTTTACTGCTTTGGATCAAGGGGATATCCAAGAAGCAGCACGGATCCATCGTCAGCTCTTACCTAAAGTTGATGCCCTCTTCTCCGTCAGCAGCCCAGCTCCATTGAAAGCAGTTCTTAATCATCAAGGCTTTCATGTTGGTCCACTGCGTCTGCCTTTGGTAGCATGTACTGAAGCAGAAGCCCAGAAAATCATTAAAATTATTGAATCGTAAAGAAAGCAGGATAAAAGGCTTAAAACCGTGGTTTTAAGCCTTTTTCTTATCACAGATTGGGAAGTAATCTGTGTAATAGAATCCTATGTGTAGATTGTATTCTTACGCACTGGCACCTGAAGTCGCGTCAGCGTCTCCGCCCCCATGACCGCCAGCATCTGAAGCACCAGAAGTAGCATCTGCGTCTCCATGCCCTCCAGCAGCAGGAGCGAATGGTCCGCTACCTCCAACCAAACGTTGGCCAGTTGCTTGCAAATACCAGTCAAGCCACGGTTGGAAGTT
>NZ_KQ968976.1:22527-25366 GCF_001578725.1 Streptococcus sp. DD04 | reverse complement strand
ATAGTACATCGCTTGGTAGTTGTGCGTGTTGATAACACCTGCAGGTGAGCCTGGAACGATTGTACGAACGTACTCTTGGTCACCATTACGAAGGACTCCAACTACCCATTCAACGTTCTTCATGCGCGCAGCAGGAAGAGAGTTGTGTAGCGTTGAGAGACGGCCACCTGATTGAGATGGGACACGTTTCGCAAACATTGTATCTGGATCTTGGTGAGCATTGTTGTAGTAAAGAAATTGATTGTTGTCATCTGCATAGGTCAATTCAAATGGCATAGCCTTCAAGAACATGTCAATTTGGTTAACAGTCAAGATACCATGGTCAAGTTTGACATAAGTATCACCAGACACAGCACCAACGATTTCTGCAGCTTTTTCAACCCACTCTGGATCATCAGGGTCAACACCTTGAACGGTTGTAGCGATTGGGTTTGTCACATCTAAGTCTTCAGGTTCAATTGGTTTTGGTTTTTTCAATTTTGAAACGACCTCTACATATTTGATAAAGTTATCTAAGCATGTTTCAAGGAAATTCACAGTTCCTTCGTTGGTGATATTGCCATCATTGTCAAAAGCTTCCTTGGCTTTGCCCAGCAGGAATTCATTTCCTGGAAGGGTGTAAGCATTGACACCTGGAGCATCTAAGATTTTACGCAAATGTACTTGAGCACGAGAAGTTCCTTGATCGTAGTAAGAAGCGCCAACAATCATAACTGGTTTGTTTTCAAAGGGATGAACTTCGTAAGAAAGCCATTCTAAGACACTTTTCAAAGGGGCGCTGATAGTATGGTTGTGCTCAGGAGTAGCGATGATAACACCATCTGCCCGTGTAATTTTGTTATACAAAAGGCGCAATTGGAAACTTTCATCCCATTTTTCATCTTGGTTAAACATTGGGACTTCATCGATTTCTAGCACTTCCAATTCAAATTTGAGTTTGAATTGGCGACGGATAAATTCCAATAATTTTCGGTTATATGATTGTTCGTAATTTGATCCTACAAGTCCAATAAATTTCATTCTGTTACTCTCCTATCTTACAAATTTTCCCAGTCAAATTCTTCAGCATCTTTGCGAAGCAACTCTTGTGCGTTACGCAATTTATCTGTAATTTTGACAAAGATACGGAAGTCATCGAAAATTGCATCCAATTTTTTAATGACATCAAGATCTACTAAATCTCCATTTTGGTCAAAGGCTTGGAGAGAATGTGAAAGAAGGAACTCGTCTGGAAGAACGTTTGCTTTGAGTTCTGGAGCATTCAAAATTTGACGGAGCTGCAGTTGAGCACGAGAGGAACCAAGCGTACCGAAAGAAGCACCGGTAATCATAACGGGCTTGTTCAGCAGTGGATAGATACCATAAGAAAGCCAAGCCAGAGCGTTCATAAGCACAGCTGGGATAGAGTGGTCATACTCAGGCGTACCAATGAGTACACCATCAGCAGCATCGATTTTCTCCGCAATCTCTGATACCAACTCAGGGATGTTCCTGTCAGCAGGTTTATTAAACATAGGGATATCTTTAATCTCTACCAGCTCGATTTCAGCCTTGTCGGCAAAATGCTTCTGCATATATTGAAGAAGCTGACGGTTTGTAGAACGTTTGGAATTTGTTCCAACAATCGCAATAAGTTTTAACATAGAATTTCCTTTCCTAAATTAAAATATTTTTTTATTTTTAATTACTGCAATAGATTCTTTACAAGTCCTGAACTGTAAAAAATATGATCGTCTCGAGTAACAATTAGGCACTCGATTCCTCTTTGTTTTTCAACTTGCGCCAAGATAGAAGCAGGAGTTTCTCCAAAGAGTCTTGTTGTCCAGATTTCACCGTCTACCGACTTATCAGATACGATCGTGAGACTGACCAGCTGATTCTCAATCGGATAACCTGTTTTTCTATCTAAAATGTGATGATAGGTCTTGCCTTTAACCTTTAGCGTCCGCTCATAAGTCCCAGAAGTAACGACCGATTGATTAGTAATCGACAGGACAGCCAAGTGTTTTCCTCTAGAAAGTTTTGGATTCTGAATCCCAATTCTCCAAGCACGATGGGTAGCTTTGTTTTCTCCGATAGTGAGGACATTCCCTCCCAGATTTATCAAAGCCGAGGTGACTCCTTCACCTTGAAGATAGAGTTTAATCTTGTCAGCTATGTAGCCCTTAGCCAAAGCACCAAGATCAAGCTTCATGCCTTTCTTCTCCAGAAACACTCTGGAACGTGTTTTATCCAGTTGAATGAAATGTGGATCTGTCAGGCTGAGTCCTTGTTTGATTTGCTCTGGGCTTGGAAGGTGGGCATCGGAAAATCCAATTCGCCAAGTCTGAACAAGCGGACCAATAGTAATATTTAAATGACTGGCCTCACTCAAACTATGAAATTTTCCTAATTCAATTAATTCAAATAAATCAGGATGAACCTGAACCCAGCCAATTCCAGCCATTTGATTGATCTTCATCAATTCTGAATCATCATCGTTTGCACTAAAACGATTTTTGTAAAGATGAAGCAGACTAATCGCCTCGTCCAGTATTGTTTCAGCTCTTTCATGAAGAAGTGAGATACAGATTGTGCTTCCCATCAGTTGGAGCGAGCGAGAAGTAAAATCCATATAGTTGTAACCCTTCTTATTCTTTCTATGACTATCTTATTTTAACAAAAAGATAGCGTTTTTGCAATTCTATTTTATTAAATTTCAGAAAATAACTTCGGAAAATTTAAGGTAAAAGAAAGGTTGTTTCCTACCATGATTCCATAGATTTTCATTCTTCTTTCACGTTTTTTACTATCTATGAGCAAATAGATTGTAAACGCTCCCAGCTTCTGTTATAATAGT
>NZ_KQ968976.1:8799-22507 GCF_001578725.1 Streptococcus sp. DD04 | reverse complement strand
ATTTAGAAAAAGGTAGGAAATATTTCTATGAGTAAAATCGTTGTAGTGGGTGCTAACCACGCTGGTACTGCGTGTATCAACACTATGTTGGACAACTTTGGTCATGAAAATGAAATCGTTGTATTTGACCAAAACTCAAACATCTCATTCCTAGGATGTGGAATGGCGCTTTGGATCGGTGAACAAATCGACGGACCTGAAGGCTTATTCTACTCGAACAAAGAAAAATTGGAAGAAAAAGGTGCTAGAATTTACATGAATTCACCAGTTCTTTCAATCGACTATGACAACAAGGTTGTTACAGCAGAAGTAGAAGGACAAGAACATAAAGAGTCTTATGACAAATTGATCTTTGCGACTGGATCTACTCCAATCTTGCCACCAATCGAAGGTGTTGAAATTGTCGAAGGCAACCGCGAATTCAAGACAACTCTTGAAAATGTTCAATTTGTTAAGTTGTACCAAAATGCTGAAGAAGTGATCAACAAACTTGCTGACAAGAGCAAACACCTTGAGCGTATCGCTGTTGTTGGTGGTGGTTACATCGGTGTTGAGCTTGCTGAAGCCTTTGAACGTCTTGGAAAAGAAGTTGTACTTGTTGATATCGTAGATACTGTTTTGAATGGCTACTATGACAAGGACTTCACTCAATTGATGGCTAAGAACTTGGAAGACCACAACATCCGCTTGGCTCTTGGCCAAACTGTAAAAGCTATCCAAGGTGACGGCAAAGTTGAACGCTTGGTAACAGACAAAGAAACATTTGATGTGGATATGGTCGTTCTTGCAGTTGGTTTCCGTCCAAACACAGCTCTTGCTGATGGTAAGATTGAACTCTTCCGCAACGGTGCCTTCCTTGTAGATAAGAAACAAGAAACATCTATCCCAGGTGTCTATGCAGTAGGTGACTGTGCGACAGTTTATGATAACGCTCGTAAAGACACAAGCTATATCGCTCTTGCTTCAAACGCTGTTCGTACTGGTATCGTTGGTGCTTACAACGCTTGTGGTCATGAACTTGAAGGAATCGGTGTGCAAGGATCAAACGGTATCTCTATCTACGGCCTTCACATGGTTTCAACTGGTTTGACTCTTGAAAAAGCAAAAGCAGCAGGCTACAACGCAACTGAAACTGGCTTTAACGACCTTCAAAAACCAGAATTTATGAAACATGACAACCACGAAGTAGCAATCAAGATTGTCTTTGATAAAAACAGCCGTGAAATCCTTGGTGCGCAAATGGTATCTCATGATCCTGCAATCGGTATGGGAATCCACATGTTCTCACTGGCGATTCAAGAACATGTAACCATTGATAAGTTGGCTTTGACAGATATCTTCTTCTTGCCACACTTCAACAAACCATACAACTACATCACAATGGCTGCACTGACAGCTGAAAAATAATTCTCGAAAAGTCCCGATGAGGGGGTTCAAAATCGAAGACAAAGTAGCCTTTTCGGTTGCTTTGTCTTTTCTTTTTCCAAAATCTCTGTGCCCCAGATGAAGTAACATGAATTATGCTTTTTGATAGAGAGCAATCAATCCAAATTTTATCATGATACCATGATGCGACGAGAATATAGAATTAGTCCTTCTTTTTCTAGTGTCATCTTGATTTTTTGAGCACCGGAAATTGACTTGCTTCATTTTCTCTTCCACTTCAACATAAGCGATAAACACTTTAAGTCTCCAGAACGAAGATAGATCAGCAGCAGCGTTCTAATTAGTATTTCAATTAGCTATCTTTACGATTTTTCTGTTATACTAAGATGAAAATAAAATTTTAGAAAGTTGTTGTATGAAGAAAAATAGTATTCTTTTCCTTTTTCTCCTTCTGACTGCGGTTGGCTTGGAATATGAGACACAAGCTTATACCACTGGCAGTATGTCGGGTACTGGTTATGGGATTGTTGGACTATCTGCTCTCTTAGCTTTGATCTATATCATCCCTGCCTTGTTCTTGATTCGCAATTTGGGTAAAAAATGGCAGACACCTGCACTTAGCTTAGGAGTTGCTCTGCTAGGTGGCCTCTTTATCTCTGGCTGGACCTCTGGCTTGGCCAACACTTATATCCACGAGTGGATCAGCACGAGCTTCCCAAACACTTTGCTCAGTGACTTAGAAAATGCCATCGCAGCTCCGCTGGTTGAAGAACCGCTTAAGCTTTTGGCAGTTGCTTTCGCTGTCTATCTAGTGCCAGTCAAGAAACTTAAAGCCTTTTTACTGCTAGGAATTACAGCTGGTATAGGCTTCCAAATCAGTGAAGATTTCTCATATATTCTCTCTGATCTGCCTGAAGGATTTTCCTTTACTATTTCTGGTATCTTAGGCCGTATCACTGGTGGGGTAGCTTCTCACTGGCTCTACACTGCTTTGACCACTATCGGATTAGCCCTGATGTTCCGATTTACCAAGACGCAAAAGACCTACTTTAAAGCTGGGCTATTTTACTTTCTATCAGCTTTCGTTCTCCATTTCCTTTGGAATTCACCGCTGACTGCTATCGAAACAGATATTCCGATCATCACGCCAGCCATGACTGCTGTAGCTGTCTTTATCTTTTGCCAAGCCTACCGAACAGCTCAGAAAATCGATCAGGAAGACTTGTCAGTATAAACGCAACACGACCTTCAAGGTCGTGTTTTTGATAGCTGGTCTGTAAAGTTTAAGAGATGAAAGAAAAACTATAATAGATATTACCTTGTTTCTGGGCTATATTTTGTGCTAAAATGTTGCTATAAGGTCTTTGGGAGAGAAATGATGATAAAACAAAAAGAACAAATTTCTGATACGAAAAAAGAATTTAATTTTATGTCCAGCTCCATTATTTTCCAAGTGTCCAGGGGGATTCTGGTGGGCATTTTTGCGGGATTAGTAGTGGGAGCATTTCGTTTTTTGATTGAGAAAAGTTTTCACTTGGTTCAGGCGGCTTATGTAAAGGGCAGGAGCGAGTGGGGTTGGCTGATGGCACTGCTTTTCTTGTATGCTTTTATTGTCTTCATAAATGCTAGATTAGTACGTACGGAAAGGGATATAAAAGGTTCGGGGATTCCGCAGGTTGAGGCTGAGCTAAAAGGCTTGATGTCACTTTCTTGGTGGAGCATTCTCTGGAAAAAATTCTTGGTTGGTACGTTGGCGATTTCCAGTGGTTTGATGCTGGGACGAGAGGGACCAAGTATTCAACTGGGTGCTATGAGCGGAAAAGGTATTTCAAAGTGGCTGAAGTTGAGTCCATTGGAAGAACGTGCCTTGATTGCCAGCGGTGCAGCTGCGGGTCTGGCCGCGGCTTTTAATGCACCGATTGCAGGTTTGCTCTTTGTGGTTGAGGAAGTTTACCATCATTTTTCTCGAGTTTTTTGGGTCTCAACTTTGGCTGCAAGTTTGGTGGCAAATTTCATTTCGCTGTCTATGTTTGGCTTGACTCCTGTTTTGGATATGCCAGATAATATTCCATTCATGGGCTTGGAGCAGTACTGGATTTATATTTTAATGGGCTTATTTCTGGGCTTGGCTGGCTTTCTCTATGAAAAAGCAGTTCTTAATATTCATGTGGTTTATGAAGCTCTGGGAAAATTTTTTAGGTTGCCGAAAAATTATTATTCGATTTTTGCCTTTGTCTTGATCGTTCCGATTGGTTATTTTCTTCCTCATTTGCTGGGGGGTGGCAATCAGCTGATTCTGTCTCTGACGAGTGCTCATTATACAGTCGGAACCCTGCTTATCTTTTTCTTGCTTCGTTTTGTATGGAGTATGATAAGTTATGGTAGTGGTCTACCAGGTGGTATTTTTCTGCCAATTCTAGCCTTGGGATCTCTATTGGGCGCAGCAATCGGCGCGCTTTGTGTGCAGGCTGGCTTTATTTCTCAGGAACAATTTCCAATCTTTATCATCTTGGGAATGAGCGGGTATTTTGGTGCTATTTCTAAGGCTCCACTAACAGCTATGATTCTCGTGACGGAGATGGTTGGAGATATCCGTAACCTTATGCCACTGGGCTTGGTCACTCTGATGGCCTATATTGCCATGGATCTGCTAAAGGGAGCGCCTGTCTATGAAGCCATGCTTGAAAAAATGCTGCCTCATCGAATTGAAGATGACGGTGAGACAACCCTGATTGAAATTCCTGTTTCAGAAAAAATCGCAGGGCGACAAGTGCATGAATTGGAGCTGCCACACGGCGTTTTAATTACCATGAATATCCATAAGGGCAAGACCCAGACGGTCAACGGAGCCACTCGTCTCTACCTAGGAGATACTATTTATCTGGTTGTTAAAAAAACTGAAATTGGCAAAATTAAAGATATCTTGCTTTGAAATACTTGTTTCTTGACTCAGAAAAAAGAGTTTTATTATAATTATCTGACAATTTGTTGAAATATGAGAAAAAAATTGTTATAATTTGTAAGAATTCGCCCCCTTGAGGGAAAATAAAGGAGTCAAGATGAAAAAACTTGGAATTGTCCTATTTTCAACAGCTGTTTTACTGACTGGCTGTGCTGCCAATCAAAACTCAACTACAAGTGCCAGCAGTTCGGAAGCTAAAACGAGCCTTTCGGCTTCTGACCAGAAAGCTTTGGATAAGGCAACAACAGAGTATAAGGCTTTTGTACAGAAAGAAATCGACCAATTACTGACGGATACGGAGAAATTCAGAGATACGCTCAAAGAAGGCAAGCTTGACGAAGCCAAGAAAATGTATCCGCTGATTCGCATGAGCTACGAGCGTTCAGAGCCGATTGCTGAGAGCTTCGGAGAGTCTGATGTGAAAATCGACTTCCGCTTAGCTGACTATCTGGATGAAAACAAGACCGAAGAAGGCTGGTCAGGCTTCCACCGAATTGAAAAAATTCTGTGGGAAACTAACACAACGGCGGGGACAGAGAAATATGCAGACCAGCTGGTCAATGACATTAAAGAATTAAAGGCTAAAATTGCGACTGTTGAGGTTACGCCAGACATCATGCTGACTGGTGCAGTTGACCTGCTCAACGAAGTGGCGACCAGCAAGATTACTGGTGAAGAAGAAATCTTTTCCCATACGGATCTATATGATTTCCGTGCCAATATCCAAGGGGCAGAAAAGATTTTTGAACTCTTTAAACCTTTGATTGCGAAGAAAGATGAAAAACTGGTAAAAAGTATAGAAACTGAGTTTAAGAATGTCAATAGTCTGCTAGACAAGCAGATGACGGACTCTGAGAATTATAAACTTTATACCGAATTGAGTAAGGAAGATACCAAAGAGCTAGGAGAAGCTGTTACAAAATTGGGCGAACCTCTCTCGCAAATGGGAATCATCCTAGATGGGAAGTAAGAAGATGACCAAGGACGAAAAATGGTTTAATAAAAAAATGGATCGTCGGGAATTTCTTAAAAAAGCAGGGATTGGAGGCGCAGGCTTAGCACTTGGTGTCTCCAGTGCATCTGCTTTTTTCGCTAATCAAGCGAAGGAAGACAAGAAATTTGCTGACGGTGAGGAAGAAATCAATTTTTATGGTGAGCATCAAGCTGGTATCACGACGGCTATGCAGAAGAATATTTATTTTGTTATTCTGGATTTGCATACGACGGATAGGGAGTCCATTATCCAGATGTTCAAGGACTGGACTGCTTACAGTGAAAAGTTGGTCAATGGGGATCTAGTCAAGAAAGACGGCGCCAATGCTCTCTTGCCTCCTACGGATACTGGAGAAACGGTCGGCCTCAACCCTTATCGACTGACCTTGACCTTTGGCGTCTCCGCCTCTTTCCTGAAAAAAATGGGCTTGGAGGATAAAAAGCCCAAGGAATTTCGCGATATGCCTCCTTTCCCTAAGGAACAACTAAAAGAGAAATATACTGGCGGTGACATTGTTATTCAAGCTTGCGCGGATGATGAGCAGGTGGCTTTTCATGCCGTTCGCAATTTGGTTCGTAAAGCGCGAAATGCTGTTACCATGAAATGGAGTCAGGCTGGCTTTGCTGCCATTGGCGATCGTTTGTCTACTCCCCGCAATCTATTTGGTTTTAAAGACGGCACGGCCAATGTCACCAAGGAGAAAGATTTTGACAAGGTGGTTTGGTGCGACAGCAAGGACTGGTTGAAGGGGGGCTCTTATATGGCTGTCCGCCGAATCCAGATGTTCCTTGAGACTTGGGATCGGACCAATTTGCAAGAGCAGGAAAATACCTTTGGTCGCTACAAAGAGAGTGGAGCGCCCTTTGGTAAGAAGAATGAATTTGATGAGGTAGACTTGGACTTGCTTCCAGTTGATGCACATGTGCGGCTGGCCAAAGAAGTGGACAAGCCTCTCTATCGCCGTTCCTATTCTTATTCAGATGGTATTGACGAAACAACGGGTCAATTTGATACAGGCCTCCTTTTTATCTCTTTCCAAAAGGATCCCGACAGTTTTATCAAAGTCCAGACCAATCTTGGAGCACAGGATAAGATGAATGAATATGTCACCCATGTGGGCAGTGGCTTGTTTGCTTGCTTCGGCGGTGTCAAAAAAGGAGAATATCTTGGTCAGAAATTATTTGAATAAGATCCTGTTTTTGCTCCTGACTCTCTTGCTCCTAGCTCATCCTGTATCAGCTGAGGATTCTTATAGCAGTCTCTTTATCAAGATTACGGATGCTAGCACCGCTGTTCAAAAGGGTGACCAAGCCAGTGCCAAACAATTGCTAGAGGAAATCCAGACTGAATTTGCAACTTTAAGCAATCATGACTCAGTTGCAGGGAAAGAAGTCAGCAAGGCATTGACTATCTCGGGCGATGTAACAGAGGACAAGCTGACTAAGGTTTCAGCTGCTCTTTTAGCTTTTGAAAAGGAGCAGAATCCCGTTGATCTTGAGGCGGAAAAAACAAGCTGGTCAATAGACTAGAATCAAAGTTTCAAGCTCTTCAGGGAGCGATTGAGGACAAGGATCTTGAAAAGATTCGTGAAGCCTATAAAAAAATGAATTCGACTTGGACCGCCAATGAAGGTGTGGTGCGGGATCATAGCACAGCTCACTATGGCAGGGTGGAGGCGGCCATTTCCTTTTTACGGAGTGCCATTGAGACAGAGCCGACGGATTTTGAAGCCATTCAAACTTCCTATGATGACCTGAGGACGGCGATTGATAGCTTTGTCAAGGGAGAAGAAGCGACAGCTAGCAGTGAAAATCTTACGCTGGCAGATGGTATTGGCCTGCTAAAAAAGGCTCTGCTTGCTTTCCAAAAGGGGGACGAAAAGCAGGGCAAGGCTGCCATGAAGAAATTTATCACGATTTGGCCAAGCGTTGAAGGAGATGTTAGCACTAAGAATCCTTCCCTTTATACCAAAGTAGAAAGTCAGTCGCCAGTCATCATGGTGAAGGGCAAGGATAAGGACTATCAAGACCAGCTAGAATCCTTGATTAGTGAGCTAGAGCAGATTGATACTAGCGGAGCTTATACTTTCTTTGATGCCATGCTGATTTTGTTGCGCGAGGGCGTTGAGGCTCTCTTGATTGTGATGGCACTTGTCACGACGCTTAAGGCCTCCAAGATGAAAAAAGGCCTCAAATGGGTCTATACTGGTGCTGGCTTGGGCGTACTAGCCAGTGCGGTCATTGCTATTTTGCTGCAAACTCTTTTTCCAGCCGTTGCCTCTGGCTCTAATCGTGAAATCATTGAGGGGGCAGTGGGGATTTTTGCGGTTGTTATGATGATTTTGGTCGGCATTTGGCTCCACAGTAAGTCCTCTGTCAAGAAGTGGAATGACTTCATGGAGAGCCAGATGCAGGCAGTGACAGCCAGTGGTAGTTTTATTTCCATGTTTGCCCTGAGCTTCCTCGCTGTTTTCCGTGAGGGGGCGGAGACCATCTTGTTCTATGCAGGCATTTTACCACGAATTACTGCTCTGGACTTCTTTTTAGGACTGGGACTTGCTATTTTGGTTTTAGTCTTGCTCGCAATTCTAATGACCAAGGCCAGCAGTTTCATTCGGCCTCATCGGATTTTCTTTGGTCTGACCTGGTTGATCTATGCCTTGGCCTTTAAGATGTTGGGTGTCAGCATTCATGCCTTGCAATTAACAGCCATTTTTCCTAGTCACTTGCTGTCTCATCTTCCAACCATTGATTGGCTGGGAATTTATCCGAGTCTAGAAGTGCTTCTAAGTCAAGCCATCTTTCTTGTCGTTGTCCTTTATGTGACCTTTAGAAATCGGTAAAAGGAGCGAGCAGATGTCTAATAAGGAACAGACAATTGTTGAGCACTTGACGGAATTTAGATGGCGTTTTATAGCTGTTTTAATCTGGTTCGGTTTGATTTTTCTGGTCAGTCTGC
This sequence comes from Streptococcus sp. DD04, assembly GCF_001578725.1. Classification (NCBI taxonomy): domain Bacteria; kingdom Bacillati; phylum Bacillota; class Bacilli; order Lactobacillales; family Streptococcaceae; genus Streptococcus; species Streptococcus sp. DD04. The sequence goes on along the minus strand of NZ_KQ968976.1, from coordinate 14,207 downwards.
TTTTTGCAGCGGATATTTACAAATGGTTGACCGCTTCTTTTGAGCAGAAGCTGATTGTATTGGGACCGGACGACATTCTTTGGATTTATATTAGCCTGGCTAGTCTTGTGGCTTTCTCACTGACCCTGCCTTTTATGGTCTATCAGATTTGGGAATTTATCCGCCCTGCTCTTAGAAATAGTGAGGCTAAGGCGATTTTTGCTTACATACCAGCCACATTTTTCAGCTTTGTCTTGGGTTTAGCCTTTGGTTTTTACTTTGTCAGCCCAGCTATTTTACAAGTTTTGCTCTCTTTAGGAGATGGTTTATTTGCCGTCCAGATGACAGCGCAGAACTATCTGTCCTTTCTATTTCACACGACCATTCCGATTGCTTGCTTGTTTGAATTGCCTGTCATTGTGGCCTTTCTCACATCAATCGGTTTGCTCAAACCACAATTTTTGATAAAATATAGACGCTATGCTTATTTCGTTTTATTGGTATTAGCAGTAATCTTGACGCCGGCTGATTTTATCAGTGACTTGTCAATGACAGTCCCGCTGATTTTGCTGTATGAAGTCAGTATCCTACTGAGTAAAATGATTGAGAAAAGGAGAACATCGTAATGGGAATTTTAAAAGACATCGGACTACCGGGCCTTATCGTTATTGTTCTAGGAGCCTTGCTTATTTTTGGACCAAAACGTCTGCCAGAGTTGGGGCAGTCGATTGGAAAAATGTTTTCAGAGTTTAAAAAGGCAGTCGATGGAGGAGCAGAAGACTCCAAGTCAGATACAGATAAGAAAAATTAAAACACGGGCACCCGTGTTTTTTCTTAATTTCCGAACATTATTATCTAATCAAGCTAAAATATTTTACAAAACCTGTACCTTGTGATATACTTTTTCTGGAAATGTCTGGATAGATATAGCGATGCTGATTAGCATAGGTAGGTCATTTTTAAGTATTGATAAGGAGTTTTCCATGCTCAATGATTTTCAGGTTTTTGACTATGAAGATATTCAACTAATCCCAGCGAAATGTATTGTGAAAAGCCGTTCGGAAGCTGACACCAGTGTGAAATTCGGTAAACATAGGTTTCGGATGCCGGTCGTACCGTCCAATATGCAGACGATTATTGACGAATCTGTCGCTGAAGAGCTTGCTCGAGGAGGCTATTTCTACATCATGCACCGTTTCGATGAGGAAGGTCGCAAACCATTCGTTAAGCGAATGCATGAGCAAGGCCTGATTGCTTCTATTTCAGTCGGTGTGAAAGACTATGAATATGACTTCGTTAGCAGCCTCAAAGATGACGCGCCAGAATATATTACGATTGATATTGCGCATGGGCACTCAGACAGTGTGATTCAAATGATTCAGCACATCAAAAAAGAATTACCAGAGACCTTTGTCATTGCTGGGAACGTTGGGACTCCAGAAGCTGTGCGGGAGCTGGAAAATGCTGGCGCAGATGCGACTAAAGTCGGCATTGGCCCAGGCAAGGTCTGCATTACCAAAGTCAAGACAGGATTTGGTACAGGCGGCTGGCAGTTGTCTGCGCTTCGTTGGTGTTCAAAGGTTGCCCGCAAGCCTATTATTGCGGACGGAGGAATTCGGACACATGGCGATATTGCCAAATCGATCCGCTTCGGAGCCAGCATGGTCATGATTGGTTCGCTCTTTGCCGGACACATTGAAAGCCCAGGTGAAACCATTGAAGTAGATGGTGATAAGTTTAAAGAATACTATGGTTCTGCATCCGAGTATCAAAAAGGTGCTTATAAAAATGTCGAAGGCAAGAAGATTTTGCTGCCGGCTAAGGGACACTTGCAAGACACATTAACTGAAATGGAGCAGGATTTGCAGAGCTCGATTTCCTATGCGGGTGGTCGCGATTTGCATAGCCTGACTCGCGTGGACTATGTCATCGTCAAAAATTCCATCTGGAATGGCGATGCCCATTAATTGAATATATAAGAAACTTATTTATCTTGCTAATGATTAGGGCAAGGTCTCTACAAGATGCCAAACATCTAACAATAAGTGAGTCTAATGACTTTCTGGTACTTTCAGTGTCAGGCTATTTGTCATTAAAAGAAAGGACTTGCTTATTGTGGCAGGTCCTTTTTCGATTTATTGGGACTATTAAAAAGGAGAAAATATGAAAAAATTAGAAGAGAGAATTCTGCAAGACGGCAACGTTTTGGGAGAAAATATTCTCAAAGTTGATTCTTTCCTGACTCATCAGGTTGATTTTTCGCTTATGAAAGAAATCGGGCAAGTATTTGCTGAGCATTTCAGGAATGCAGGCATTACTAAGGTTGTGACGATTGAGGCTTCGGGGATTGTACCGGCTGTCTACACGGCGGAAGCTTTGGGTGTTCCGATGATTTTTGCTAAAAAATCTAAGAACATCACCATGACTGAAGGGATTTTAACAGCAGAAGTGTATTCTTTTACCAAGCAAGTCACTTCGACTGTCTCCATCGCTGGAAAGTTTTTAGAGCCAACAGACAAGGTTCTGATTATTGATGATTTTTTGGCAAATGGTCAAGCCGCCAAAGGCCTGGTTAAAATCATTGAAGAAGCGGGCGCTGAGGTAGCAGCCATTGGAATCGTAATTGAGAAATCCTTCCAAGATGGTCGAAGCTTGCTAGAAGCGCAAGGACAAACAGTTCTTTCTCTAGCTCGAATTGACCGATTTGAAAATGGGAAAGTTGTATTTAGAGAGGCAGACTTATAAGATGAACTACAACGAAGAAAAACATTCACAGGCAGCCGTTTTAGGTTTGCAGCATTTGTTGGCTATGTATTCGGGCTCCATCCTGGTGCCAATTATGATCGCTGGGGCTTTGGGTTATTCGGCTGAGCAATTGACCTATCTGATTTCGACCGATATTTTCATGTGTGGTATTGCAACCCTTTTGCAGCTCCAGCTAAATAAATATTTTGGTATCGGTTTGCCAGTCGTGCTGGGCGTGGCCTTCCAGTCCGTTGCTCCCTTGATTATCATTGGGCAGAGTCACGGTAGTGGTGCCATGTTTGGTGCCTTGATTGCATCAGGGATTTATGTTGTTGCCATTGCAGGGATTTTCTCAAAAATCGCCAATCTATTTCCTTCGGTTGTGACTGGTTCGGTCATTACGACTATTGGGTTGACCTTGATTCCAGTAGCTATTGGTAATATGGGAAATAACGTAGACAAACCAACCGCCCAAAGTCTGATTCTAGCAGCTGTGACGGTACTGATTATTCTATTGATTAACATTTTCACCAAAGGTTTTATCAAATCCATCTCTATTTTGATTGGTTTGATTGTCGGAACGGGCATTGCCGGGGCCATGGGCTTGGTAGATCTGACGCCAGTCGCACAGGCTCCGCTGATCCATGTGCCAACACCTTTCTATTTCGGAGCGCCGAAGTTTGAATTTTCTTCTATCGTGATGATGTGTATCATCGCAACAGTTTCCTTAGTAGAGTCAACAGGGGTGTACTTGGCACTTTCTGACATTACCAAAGATGAGATTGACAGCACCCGCTTACGAAATGGCTATCGAGCAGAAGGACTTGCGGTCTTGTTGGGTGGTATCTTCAATACTTTCCCTTACACAGGTTTTTCTCAGAATGTTGGCTTGGTTAAATTATCTGGTATCAAGACGCGGTTGCCGATTTATTATGCCGCTGGTTTCCTGATTCTCCTCGGCCTTTTGCCAAAATTTGGAGCCTTGGCGCAGATTATCCCAAGTCCAGTTCTTGGTGGTGCCATGCTGGTCATGTTTGGTTTTGTGTCCGTTCAGGGGATGCAAATCTTAGCGCGTATTGACTTTGAGCACAGTGAGCATAATTTCCTCATTGCAGCGATTTCTATCTCAGCAGGTGTCGGACTCAATGGTAGCAGTCTTTTCAACAGCTTACCGACCAGTCTTCAGATGTTCTTCTCAAATGGAATTGTCATGGCCAGTCTGATTGCCATTGTCCTAAACGCTATCTTAAATCGCAAAAATAAATAAGAAAAGAGCTGGATTTTCCAGCTTTTTTTGACTATTCAGCCAGCTTGTAGTATAGTTAAAGTAGATAATAAAAGGGGAATTATCATGTATCAGACTTATCATTTAAAGCAGCGGCTGCGCTTGTTTGTCTCAATTTTTGTTCCTATCCTGATTTATCAGCTGGCAAATTTTTCAGCATCTTTTGTCGATACCACCATGACTGGGCAGTATAATACGTTGCATTTGGCTGGAGTGTCCATGGCAACCAGTCTTTGGATCCCATTTTTCGACTTGCTGACGGGAATTGTGTCTGCCTTAGTGCCGATAATCGGACATCATTTGGGACAGGGGAAAGCAGGAAAAATTGCCTCAGATTTTTATCAGTTTATCTATCTTTCTTTGGGGCTGTCACTTGTTTTATTTACTTTAGTATTTCTGGGGGCTCCTCTGGTTTTGGCTCGCCTTGGATTAGAGCCTTTGGTAGAAGGAGTAGCCAAGCATTACCTTTGGTATCTGGGGCTAGGTATCATCCCACTTTTGCTCTTTAGCGTTATTCGCTCGCTTTTTGATGCTTTGGGGCTGACAAAGCTTTCTATGTATCTCATGCTCTTACTTTTGCCCTTAAATGGTATCTTTAATTATGTCTTAATTTACGGAGCTTTTGGCTTTCCAGAAATGGGCGGAGCTGGATCAGGACTAGGAACTTCTTTGTCTTATTGGGCTTTACTGTTCATCTCCTTACTTTTAGCAGTCAAACATCCCAAAGTCCGTGCATATGAGCTCTGGAAAACTCGTCCCCTGAACAAAGCAGGATTAGCTGAAGGTTTTCGCTTAGGTCTGCCAATAGGGGGAACAGTCTTTGCAGAAGTTGTGATTTTCTCAGTTGTTGGCTTGGTCATGGCAAAATTCTCCTCTTTAATCATTGCCAGCCATCAGGCGGCCATGAATTTTTCAAACTTAATGTATGCCTTTCCTATGAGTATCTCCACCGCTATGGCGATTATTGTTTCTTATGAGCTGGGCGCTAAGAGGTACGAGGATGTGAAAAAATACTGTAAATTAGGCCGAGTTGCAGCCTTGATTTTTGCTATTTTTACGCTGAGCTTCCTCTATATTTTCCGAGGTAGAGTTGCAGCCTTGTATGGCTCTAATCCAGATTTTATCCGACTGACTTCTATTTTTATGACATACAGCCTCTTTTTCCAACTGGCAGATACTTTTGCGGCTCCTTTGCAGGGAATTTTGCGAGGTTACAAAGACACTCAAGCACCATTTTACCTGGGCTTGTTAGCTTACTGGGGCGTTTCCTTGCCTCTGGGCTTGTTTTTAGATCAGGCTACGGACTTGGGACCTTATGGCTATTGGATTGGGCTGATTGCGAGTTTGGTTACAAGTGGCATTCTCTTTCAGTGGCGACTTCATAAAATCCAAAAGAAAA
>NZ_KQ968976.1:2847-8615 GCF_001578725.1 Streptococcus sp. DD04 | reverse complement strand
AATTGAGAGGCTAGGACTTTTGTCCCAGCCTCCTCTTTATTTTGTTCGCATTTCACCTTGTGGAAAATAGGTCCCTTCTGGCATATCATTAATGATGACGTGGACTGCTGATTGAGGTGCGCCAGTATTTCTGACAACGGCTTCCGTCACTTCCTTGGCTAAAGCCTTCTTTTGTTCCAAGGTACGACCTTCAAATAAATCAATTCTGACAAATGGCATATTTTCTGCCTCCTTTATTTTGTTAATATTATTTTATCACAAATGAGGTTTGAAAGAGTGGTGAATTGTGGTAAAATAATAGGAAGTATGGTCAGTCTTCTCAACAAAATTTTTTACAGAGTTGGAAGTCCTATAAAAGACAATACTTAGAGAGAAAATGTAGAAACAAAAATGGCTCAATTATATTATAAATACGGCACAATGAATTCGGGCAAGACCATTGAAATTTTAAAAGTAGCCCACAACTATGAAGAACAAGGTAAGAGTGTAGTTATTATGACCTCGGCTGTTGATACCCGCGACGGCTTTGGAGTTGTTTCCAGTCGTATCGGTATGAAGCGGAATGCTATGGCTATTGAAGATCAGACGGATATTTTTGGCTATATCCAGCAGCTGCCTGAAAAACCTTATTGTGTTTTGATTGATGAGGCTCAATTCTTGAAACGCCACCATGTCTATGATTTGGCAAGAGTGGTGGATGAGCTGGATGTTCCAGTTATGGCTTTTGGTCTGAAAAATGACTTTCGCAATGAGCTCTTTGAAGGCTCCAAACATCTCTTGCTCTTGGCCGACAAGATTGAGGAAATCAAGACCATTTGCCAATATTGCTCTCGTAAGGCCACGATGGTCTTGCGGACAGACCACGGCAAACCTATTTACGACGGAGAACAGATTCAAATCGGTGGCAATGAAACCTATATCCCAGTTTGCCGTAAACATTATTTTAAGCCCGACATCAAATAATCGATTGACAGAAACAAAGGAGATGATGAAAAATCTATGAATATCTATGAACAGTTACAAGCAGTGGAAGACCGCTACGAAGAGCTTGGCGAACTATTAAGTGACCCAGATGTGGTCAGCGATACCAAGCGATTTATGGAGCTTTCTAAGGAAGAGGCCAGCACTCGCGATACAGTAACGGCTTACCGCGAGTATAAAAAAGTCCTGCAAAACATCACAGACGCTGAAGAAATGATTAAAGACGCCTCTGGTGATGCTGACTTGGAAGAAATGGCCAAGCAGGAGCTTAAAGATGCCAAGGCTGAAAAAGAAGAATACGAGGAAAAACTAAAACTCCTCCTTTTACCTAAAGATCCAAACGATGATAAAAACATCATTTTGGAAATCCGCGGTGCTGCAGGTGGTGATGAGGCGGCTCTCTTTGCAGGCGATTTGCTGACTATGTATCAGAAGTATGCGGAAGCCCAAGGCTGGCGTTTTGAAGTCATGGAAGCTTCAATGAACGGCGTCGGTGGTTTCAAAGAAGTAGTGGCTATGGTTTCAGGGCAATCCGTTTACTCTAAACTCAAGTATGAGTCTGGCGCCCACCGTGTGCAACGGGTTCCTGTGACCGAAAGCCAAGGACGGGTTCATACTTCTACAGCGACAGTCCTGGTTATGCCAGAAATCGAAGAAGTAGAATATGACATTGATCCTAAAGATTTGCGCGTTGACATCTACCACGCATCTGGTGCTGGCGGTCAGAACGTCAACAAAGTGGCGACAGCTGTTCGTATTGTCCATCTGCCAACCAATATCAAGGTCGAAATGCAGGAAGAGCGGACCCAGCAGAAGAACCGTGAGAAGGCCATGAAGATCATCCGTGCGCGTGTTGCTGACCACTTTGCGCAGATTGCCCAAGACGAGCAAGACGCTGAGCGTAAGTCTACTATCGGTACTGGTGACCGCTCTGAGCGTATCCGTACCTATAACTTCCCGCAAAACCGTGTTACAGATCACCGTATCGGCTTGACTCTGCAAAAGCTAGATACCATCTTGTCAGGTAAATTGGATGAAGTTGTGGATGCCTTGGTGCTTTATGATCAAACGCAAAAACTAGAAGAGCTGAATAAATAATGACATTAGCTCAATATTTGGCTGAATTAGAACAAGAGCTGGTAGCAGCTGGAGAAGAAGCAGAAAGCCTGTCTTTCGTTTATCGAGCTCTCAATGAGCTCTCCTTTACCGACTTTGTTCTCAAACTTCGGGCAGAAGTTAGCCAGGAAGAACGTGAAAAGCTAAAAGCGATTCAAGAGCAGCTGCTTGCTCACATGCCGGCCCAGTATATCATTGGGAACAGTGACTTTTACGGTTTGACTCTCAAGGTTGATGAGCGGGTGTTGATTCCAAGGCCTGAGACAGAGGAGCTGGTGGAGCTGATTTTGTCAGAAAATCCTGAAAAATCTCTGTCTGTCTTGGATATCGGCACCGGCAGCGGAGCCATTGCTCTTGCACTGGCAAACAGCCGTCCAGACTGGCAGATTACTGCTTCTGACATTTCGAAAGAGGCTCTTGCCTTGGCGGCAGAAAACGCTCAGTCCTGCGGACTTAACCTAGCTTTTCTCCAATCCGATTGCTTTGAAGAAATTAGTGGAAGATTTGACATTATCGTCTCCAACCCGCCCTATATTTCAGAAGCGGATATGGATGAAGTCGGACTCAATGTTCTGGCCTCCGAGCCTCACATGGCCCTCTTCGCAGAAGAGGATGGCTATGCCGTCTATCGGAAAATAGCCGAGCAGGCAGGAGACTATTTCACAGAAAAAGGAAAAATCTATCTGGAAATTGGTTACAAGCAGGGAACAGGCGTCAAGGAATTATTTAAAAAATCTTTCCCGCAAAAACGAATCCGAGTCTTACAGGATCAATTTGGCAAAGATAGAATGGTGGCAGTAGACAATGGATAAGATAGAGAAGACCCTGGCTGCAGGCGGAGCTGTTGTCCTGCCGACGGAAACAGTTTATGGACTTTTTGCCCAGGCCTTGAACGAAGAGGCGGTTCAGCAAGTTTACGAATTAAAACGAAGGCCTCGTGACAAGGCTCTTAATCTCAACGTGGCTAGCTTGGAAGAGATTTATTCCTTTTCCAAGAACCAGCCCAGTTATCTGGAGCAACTCTATCAAGCCTTTCTACCTGGACCGCTGACTATCATTCTCCAAGCCAATGACCAAGTCCCAATCTGGATTAACTCAGGCATGAAGACCATTGGTTTTCGAGTTCCCAAGCATCCGATCGCATTGGATTTAATTCGAAAATACGGTCCTCTAATCGGGCCATCCGCTAATCTGTCCGGCCTCACCAGCGGTGTCAATTTTCAGCAGATTGTGACGGATTTCAACCTACAGGTCCTAGGTATTGAGGATGATGCCTTTTTAACCGGTCAAGATTCGACCATCCTAGACTTGTCTGGTGATAAGGCCCGCATCCTGCGTCAGGGCAGTATCACCAAACGAGAGATTCAAGATCAGGTTCCAGAAATAGAATTTGATTAACTAATATATTTTGAGACAAATTGTCTCTAATTTCAGGCGATTTTTGCAGTGCAAGACTCAAGTCATTCGACTAGGTTACTTGCCCAGCCATTACATGAAGGGAGTACCTTATGATTTTTGACCAAGAAGACTATAAAACATTTGATAAAGACCTCTGGGAGGCAGTTGCCAAAGAGGAAGAGCGACAGCAGCATAATATTGAGCTGATTGCTTCAGAAAATGTCGTTTCTAAAGCTGTCATGGCTGCCCAAGGCTCTATTTTGACCAATAAATATGCTGAAGGCTACCCAGGTCGCCGTTACTATGGCGGGACAGATATAGTGGATGTGATTGAGAGTCTAGCGATTGAGCGCGCTAAGGAAATTTTTGGTGCTAAGTTTGTGAATGTGCAACCTCACTCAGGCAGCCAAGCAAATTGTGCTGCTTATATGGCTTTGATTGAGCCAGGTGATACAGTTATGGGGATGGATTTGTCTGCGGGCGGTCACTTGACTCACGGTGCGTCAGTCAGCTTCTCTGGCCAAACCTACAATTTTATATCTTATAGTGTTGATCCAGAAACAGAATTGCTGGACTTTGATGCTATCCTCAAGCAAGCCAAGGAAGTGCAGCCAAAGCTGATTGTGGCAGGTGCTTCAGCCTATTCTCATATCATCGACTTTTCAAAATTCCGTGAAATCGCTGATACGGTTGGCGCCAAGCTCATGGTCGATATGGCCCACATCGCTGGCTTGGTCGCTGCTGGTCTCCATCCGAGCCCTGTGCCTTATGCGGACATCACAACCACGACGACCCACAAGACTTTACGCGGACCTCGTGGCGGCTTGATTTTGACAAATGATGAAGACCTAGCTAAGAAAATCAACTCAGCTATCTTCCCAGGCATTCAGGGTGGACCATTGGAACACGTCATTGCAGCCAAAGCAGTGGCCTTTAAAGAAGTGCTAGATCCAGCTTTCAAGGTTTATGCCCAGCAGATTTTGGACAATGCCCAAGCCATGGTGCAAGTCTTCCGTCAGCATGATAAGTTCCGTGTGATTTCTGACGGTACTGAAAATCACCTTTTCTTGGTTGATGTCACTAAGGTTGTAGAAAATGGGAAAGTGGCGCAAAATCTCTTAGATGAGGTCAATATCACGCTTAATAAAAACTCCATTCCTTACGAAACCCTGTCACCATTTAAGACTAGCGGAATTCGTATCGGTACAGCAGCTATTGCAGCTCGAGGCTTTGGTGTAACAGAAAGTATCAAGGTGGCTGAACTCATTATCAAGGCTCTGGAAAATGCTGAAAATGAAGCCGTGCTCAATCAGGTACGGGCGGAAGTTCGCGAACTGACAGATGCTTTTCCGCTCTATGAAGGTTTGAACTAAGATGGACATTTATGTAAAGAAGGCCATCATTCATCAATTCAGCCCAGCTGATACGGACTTGCTGTTGGCGGATAAGTTTCTCAACATCACTCCTAAGATTGAAGAATACCTGCGCAAGAAAATCGAGCGAGTTTATTCTGACGAGGCTAAAACAGGCATTTTCGATCCTGAAAACGTCTTTTAGCCCAACTTTCAGATGACCTACTGGAAACATCAGTGACAGTGGCCAAGCTCTGGCAGGAGGAGTTTTCGGTCAGTGAAAACCAGAAAACCAACGATCTGATTTTGTCCAGTTTGACAAAGAAGGTGTAGAGCACTTCGCTTTTCTGCGGATTGCTCTGCGTGAAACCCTAACCCACTTGGATGGCGAGCTGGACAATCCTATCAAGCTGACACAGAACAATCTGCCTGGCTTTGGTACGGGTGCGGACGAGGCTTTGGTCATCAATCTCCAGTCTCGCAAGTACCATCTGATTGAAAAGCGCATCAAGTACAATGGTACCTTTCTCAACTATTTTTCTGACAATCTCTTGCAGGTCAGTCCGAAGATTTCACCAAAAAAATCCATCAAAACTCTGGAAAAAACAGCTCAAAAAATTGCTGAAAGTTTTAATACAGACGACTTCCAGTTTCAGTCCAAGGTCAAATCCAGTATTTTCAAAAATCTTGAAGAAAATGATGAATTGTCACCAGAGAAGCTGGCAGACGAACTTTTTGACAGTAATTTGACAGCTCGCCTTACTTTTATTGACCAAGTTAAGGAAACTGTACCAGAGCCAATCAAGTTTGACGAGATTGACAGCAGTCGCCAGAAAAAGAAGTTCGAAAATCAAAAATTGTCTCTCTCTAATGGGATAGAACTGATCGTTCCCAATAATGTCTATCAGGATGCTGAATCCG
>NZ_KQ968976.1:0-2343 GCF_001578725.1 Streptococcus sp. DD04 | reverse complement strand
AAATCAATTCGATTACAGACAATAAAGAAAGCGTCCGTCAAGGGATTCAGACTTTATCAAATAATCTGGAGCTGGCTAGTGAGAAAAAAGTTGATGTCTGGACGGCGGTTCAGGCCTACAATTTTGGTCAGGCTTATATTGACTATGTAGCCACTAATGGCGGTGAAAATACCCTTGAATTAGCTAAAAAATATTCAAAAGAAGTGGTAGCGCCAAGCTTGGGAAATGTAACCGGTAAGACCTACAGTTATTATAACCTGATTTCCATATTTAACGGCCCTGAACTCTATATCAACGGCGGCAATTATTATTATTCCCGTCAGGTTAAAATGAATATGTATATTATTCGCCTTTTAAATTGGTTTTAAAAAGAAAAGTTAGAATGTTCATTTGGCATTCTAACTTTTCTACTTTTGTGTATCGTGAAATATTTTTATTTATTTGTCTCCTCTCAACTAAGAATGAGTCAAAAGTTGACAATTTGTAAAAAAATATAACTTTAAAAGATATGGTTTTCTTATTTGGTTTGAGGTATAATAGTAAAGATTATAATATAAGACGAACATAATATCAATAGTTATGCTCTAAGCTTATAAAAAAATTAGAAGAAGGAGAAATTGATTATGAAGACAAAGAGGTGGATAGGCTTCTTTTTATCTTTATTAGCAACTTTTACTGTTTTAGGATTTTGGAATGTCCAGAGGGTTTCTGCTGCTGATGTTACCGATAAGGCTAAATTCGAGAATTTGAAAGTCACAGTTGCTGAAACTGGGAGTGACTCACACATTATTATCGGTCCAAGCACAAAAACTGTTGAACTAAAGTACTCGGGCGACTTCTCATTTCCTAATGTAGAGGTAAATGATATTAAGCCGGGGGATTACTTTATAGTAAAAGCTCCTGACAATTTGGATTTACAAGATCAGACCCTAGATCTCATCGATAAAAATTCAAATACAACGATGGGGACTGTACAGGTAGATAGCAAGAACCATCAACTGCTTTTCACTTTCAATGACAAGGTTAAGGATAAGCAGAATATCCGTGGGAGCTTTGTTGCGACTGCACAGCAAACAGTTGAAGGAAAGACTAAGAAGGTCACCTACACTCTGCCAGGAGGTATGACGCAAGAAATAACCTTTGAGGTAAAAAAGTATCCTAAGACCCCCCATGAAGGCGAACTGGTTTTTAAAAGTGGTATCAATGATCCGAAATTACCTAGAATTACATGGCATGTGCGGATTAACCGTTCTAAGACGGATATGGGGAACCACACTATTAAAATTACAGATAATATCGGCTTAGGAGCCCTTGCGTCTTATATTGAAAGTTCCTTTGAACTATCTGAAGTAGAGTACGAGACGACAGATACCAACTATGCTGCTTTAAAGCATAGGATTAAAGTGTATAAATTGACAATGGATCCTGAGGAGTATAAAAAGGATCCAGACAACACGGGCTTGCTGACTTTTACAAATGGTAAACGTGGCTTTGAATTGCTCATGCCGACCAATATGGGTACAAAGAGTTTTTACCTAAGATATCTCACCACATCGCCGGCAGATACCTCAGAGGTGAAAAACTCCGCTCAATACTTGTTAGATAACGAACCTCAGTTAATTTGGAAAAAACGGGGAGACACAATCGAAACAAGAACCGAGCACTCTTCAACTCTTAAAACGGTTAAGTCTGTAGGTGCCAACGTTACTGCGGATATTGCTGGTAAGATTAAGATTGTCAAGTATGATGAAGCTGATGCAAACGTTAAACTGGAAGGCGTTGTCTTTGAGATCTTTGAAAAAGACACTAAGAAATTAGTCGACACAGTGACAACAGATAAAGACGGGATTGCTCTTTCAAAGGCTCTCAGTGATGGTAAGTATATCGTCAAAGAAAAGACTCCGAAACCAGGCTATCAGGTAAATAGTCAAGAGTTTGAAGTGGAGATGAAAGATGGAAAAGGTGTTCCCCTCAATATCTCTAACAAACGTGTGACAGTTGACTTTGAAGCAACCAAGACTTGGGTAAACGGAAAAGCAACTGACTACAAAGAAGTCAAACTCGGTTTGTATGTGCACAAAGAAGGACAAACTGTTGCAGATGCAAAACCTGTTACCGGGAACTACACCCCTGAAGTAACCGTGTCGAACGGTGTCTACACTTATAAGTGGAAAAATCAACTACCTAAGTACGATGTCGATGGAACAACGGAATTAGTTTACTCTGTTCGCGAACTTCAAGACCAGACAGATCTTCCTTTGCAAGAAGGAGAGAAGGTTGCAGTTGGCGATAATAACTACATCGTATCTTACAATGCAGACAAGACTCAAGTAACCAATACGT